>CAZDPA010000038.1:0-27528 GCA_964507195.1 uncultured Salinisphaerales bacterium
CGGCAAGAACATCGTCGGCGTCGTGCTCCAGTGCAACAACTATGACGTCGTCGCCCTCGGGGTCATGGTGCCGCCGCAGAAGATTCTCGATACCGCGATCGCCGAGAAGGCCGACATCATCGGCCTGTCCGGTCTGATCACGCCCTCGCTCGACGAGATGGTGCATCTGGCCAAGGAGATGAAGCGTCAGAACTTCCAGATCCCGCTGCTGATCGGCGGTGCGACGACTTCACGCGCGCACACCGCGGTCAAGATCGATCCGCAATACCCGCACGGCGTGGTCTGGGTCAAGGACGCCTCGCGCTCGGTGCCCACCGCGGCCGCGCTGCTGTCTGCCGATCTGAAGCCGAAGCTGCTTGCCGACGTGAAGGCCGACTACGACAGCATCCGCGAACGCCACGCCAACAAGGATCGCTCGGAAAAGTATCTTTCGCTGGCAGCCGCGCGTGCGAACAAGACCAGGATCGACTGGACAGCGAACCGGCCCTTCAAACCACGCATGCTGCTGCAGCAGGACAAGGACGTCTGCGACGGGCCGGCCTGCGATCACCAGCATCACGCGCACACGACGCAGCATGTGAAGGTGTTCAAGGACTATCCGATTGCCGAGCTGCGCGAGTTCATCGACTGGCAGCCGTTCTTCATCTCCTGGGAACTCAAGGGGCGCTACCCGGACCTGCTCAACAATCCGGCCAGCGGAGAAGCGGCGCGCAAGCTGTTTGCCGATGCGCAGCAGATGCTCGACCAGATGATTGCCGGAAAGTGGATCACCGCCAGCGGCGTGTTCGGCCTGTTCCCCGCAGCGCAGGTCGGCGATGACGACATCGAGGTCTATGCCGATGAGAGCCGAGCGACGCTGCTCGCGACGCTGCATTCGCTGCGCCAGCAGGGCGAGCATCGCGAAGGCGTGCCGCATCGCTGCCTCGCCGACTTCGTCGCGCCGAAGGAATCCGGCCTGCACGACTATGTCGGCGCGTTCGCGGTGACGGCCGGCCTCGGCTGTCACGACAAGGTCATGGCCTTCAAGAAGGCCAACGACGACTACAACGCGATCCTGCTCGAATCGCTCGCCGACCGTCTCGCTGAAGCCTTTGCCGAACGCATGCACCAGCGCGTGCGCAAGGAGTTCTGGGGCTATGCGGCCGACGAGCATCTCGACAACAGCGCGCTGATCGACGAGAAGTACCTGGGCATCCGCCCGGCGCCGGGCTATGCCGCCTGCCCAGAGCACACCGAGAAGCAGACGATCTGGAAGCTGCTCGATGTCGAAGCCAGCACCGGCATGCAGCTGACCGAGAGCATGGCGATGTGGCCGGGCGCGTCGGTGTCAGGCTGGTACTTTGCGCATCCGCAGGCGCAGTACTTCGTCGTTGGCCGCATCAACAAGGAACAGGTTGCCGACTACGCCAGGCGCAAGGGCTGGGATCTGCAGACCGCCGAGAAATGGCTGGCACCGAATCTTGGCTACGAACCGGAAGATTGAAACGGGTGTTCGGCATAGGAAGAGCGCGAGCTAGTTGCCGTCCTTCGCCGTTCCCTCTCGCTCTTCCCGATACTGTTTGTATGAGACGCTGCGCGCATTCTCTTCGCAGTCATAGCGCTCGCGCTCGGCAAGCCGCTGGCAATCCTGTGCGCGCAGTTCCTTAGGGCCTGCTAACGCTATGGCGGTCGGTGTGATGCCACGAGATTTGCGGCCAGGCAAGGCGCGACCGATCAAATTCGATGGTTCCAGGAGGAGGGCGCAACGCCGCATGGCCGCAAATCCCGTGGCACCCCGAAGGGGCGGGACCGTTTTGGCGCATTGCAGCGTCAGAACTCGCTCGTGTACGTCCAGTACACCGCGCTCCTTCTTCCTTGCCCTGCGCCAAAATGGTCTCCGTCACATCGATCGCCATAGCGTTAACAGGCCCTAGTCGACTCGTAGATCTGCTCGTGGGTGCAGCCACTGCCGAGCACGGCAAACCATGTGACGGCGAGCACGCTGCTGCGGAAACCTGTTTGAGTGATGATCATGCACTGCGCTCCGGATCCGGTTCTGCCCGGACAACTATAGAGCGGTCGATGGGCGATTGAGTTCGCACAACCCATCGGCTTGCTGGCAATTGTGGCCAGCCGCTTGAAGTTACTGGGGTGTGCATGACTACAATCGGGATATATGACCAAGATTCCCCCTCGCAAGACCGGCAATACCGAATGGCTGGAGCCGCCGCAATGGTGGAAGAAGGTTCGCCCTCTGCGCTGGCTCGGCGGCTTGGCGCTGATCCTGCTGCTGTACAGCTGGCTGGGGACGGATGAGAAGAAGGATCCGAAACAAGCGAAGGTTGTGGCCGTCGCGACGACGCAGGCCGCGGCGTTTGATAACAGTGATCTCGTCAGCACCCCCGCACCGACCGAAGTTCCCACGCCGGTAGCGACCGCCGAAGCCGCGAGACCGACACCGCCTCCGGCAACGCCGACGCCAACAGCAATACCAACAGCAATACCAACAGCAAGCGCTCTCCCGGTCGCGGCATCTTCAACGCCTGCTGCAACTGCGGCAGCAGCAGTCACGGAAGCCAGCACCGACAAGACGACCGACCAGGCCGTCGAGCCGGATGAGAGCTTTATCTTCGAAGAAGAAGAAGTGGATCCGAACAGCCCCGAGGAATCCGAACTGGCGGAGTTCACCGGCATCGTCGACGATCCGGTGCGTCTGGTCGGTACGTTCAGAAGCTACGCCAGCGTCGACGCCGTGGTGTTCGACCTGGAGCGCGCGGGCTTCAAGCCGATCATGGAAGCGTCGAATGCGCGACCCCGCGAAGGCGTTCCGCCGCGTGACTTGACGACCGTTACGGTCAGCCAGTTCCGTCATTGGAACGTAGCCGGCAAGCTGACGCTGCAGTTCTTCAACGATCGTCTGTACCAGTCCGAGTTCGAGCCCGACGATCCGGTGACCTATGCCAAGGCGCAGCACCGTGAACTGCCGCAGGTGAAGTCGGAAAGATCCGGTCGCTCGGTCTGGGTTGCCGGCAATCTGCGTATCGCCAGCAGCCTCGATCTTGCGGTCAGCGAGGTGGGCCAGAAGCTGCGTTCGCGGCCTTTCCTGCTGTGGCAGGACCGCCGTCTGGTGCGTCAGCGTGACGAGTGGGATCGCCGTTTCGCGCTGGCGTCGGTGAAGAAGAAATAGGCACGTCGCACCAACGAAACGGGCTGCTGTGTCGAGAACACAGCAGCCCGCGCAGCGCCAGCGATGATTACTTCAGGAAGCGCTGAAGAAGCGCAGCAGCTTGGTCAGAGCCTCCTCAGTGATGATGGCCGCCGGCGCCATGCACATGACCGTGCGCCAGTTCTTCTTCCGAGGCTTCACGCACCTCAACGACTTCCACGGCGAAGTTCAGCTGTTCGCCGGCCAGCGGATGATTGCCGTCGACGGTGACCATGTCACCGGCAACGCGGGTCACGACCACGCGCATCGGACCGTTGCCGCCGTCGGCCTGGAACGACATGCCGACCTTGATGTCCTTGATGCCCTGGAACGCGCGGCGCGGCACGTCCTGGATCAGTGATTTCTCGCGCTCGCCGTAGCCTTCTTTCGGTTCGACCTTGACCGTCAGCTTGTCGCCCGCCTTCTTGCCGACCAGCGCATTCTCAAGCCCGGGAATGATGTTCCCGCCACCGGCCAGATACGCGAGCGGTTCATTGCCGCTGGAGCTGTCGAGCACTTCGCCCGCCGCGTTGGTGAGTGTGTAGTGGATCAGGACGACACGCTGATTGGCGATTTCCATGAAGATTTCCGTCTGTTCGTCTGTTTGGGGCGCGCATGCTATCAAAACACCCCAGTAATGCCCCGCCAGGTCTTCAGACCCGGCATGGCAACGTTTTATCGCCTTGCCGCATCCAAGGACAGTCGGGGTGCTTTGGGGGCGCAATTCGTGATTATTAATACCCGTATTTGTTTTTATACAATAAAAAATAACATCAGTTATCGCAGCAGTTTGGCCGCACAATGGCGCGAATCCACACCCAGTAGCGAACGCGGCTAATCGCGTGGCGGAGAATCCGTCTGGGTGTTTTCAGAATCTTTTCAAAACAAGGGCTTGCAGCGCATGATCGCTTGGCATGGGTCTGGCACTGTCAGCCCCAACAGTATTTATCCGGAGTGTTCCGCATGTCTTTGCCGCGTATCGCAATCCTCACGCTGATGTTGATGGCCCTGCCGCTGTCGGGCTGCGGCGAAGGCAAGGCGGAGGATGAGTCCAAGAAAAAGGACGAGCCGAGCATTCCTGTCGAAGTCGGTACCGCCCGTATCGGCGCGATCGACGCAGCGTACCGCGGCACGGCCACGCTCGAAGCCGAGGATGAGGCAACGGTCAACGCCAAGACCGGCGGTGTGATCGAACAGATCATGGTCGAGGAAGGTGACACGGTGAAAGCCGGGCAGGTCCTCGCGCAGCTGGAGACGGATCGCCTGCGCCTCGAAGTCGCGCGCTCCAAGGCTTCGCTCGACAAGCTGGTGCAGGACTTCAAGCGCAACGAGTCGGTGTACCAGCGCAACCTGGTGTCGCGCGAAGCCTACGAGCGCACCAAGTTCGAACTCGACGGTGCACGCGCGGCGTACGACCTCGCGAGCCTGGCGCTGCAGGAATCGGCGATCCGTTCGCCGTTCGATGGCGTGGTGTCGCTGCGCCATATCAAGATCGGCAACACGATCCAGATGAACAGCCCGGCATTCCGCGTCACGCGCATGGCCAGCCTGCAGGCCCATATCTTTGTGCCCGAACGCGACATCCACAAGCTCGGCGCCGGACAGCCCGCCGTTCTGGCGGTCGACGCGTGGCCGGACAAGCAGTTCACCGGCCACATCCTGCGCGTCAATCCAGTCGTCGACGCCAGCACCGGCACGGTCAAGGTGACGGTGGCGATGGCGGCGGAGCAACCGGAGCTCAAGCCCGGCATGTTCGGCCGCGTCGAGATCCGCTACGACCGTCGCGAGCAGGCCCTGCTGATTCCGCAGGACGCGGTGCTGACCGAAGATGCTGCGCAGTCGGTGTTCGTCGTCGCCGATGGTCGCGCGCGCCGCCGCCCGATCAGGACCGGCTACAGCGACGCCGACCACTACGAGGTGCTCGAAGGCCTGAAGGCGGGTGAGCAGGTCGTGACGATCGGCCAGTCCAGCCTCAAGGACGATGCCAAGGTCGAGATCGTGACGCCGGGGAAACCGGCTGAAGCGGTCGCACCGCCCGCTGCGAAAGCCTCGTAAGCGAGCGCGCCCATGGGCTGGATAGAGGTCTGCACCCGCCGTCCGGTCGCGATCACCATGCTGACGCTGGCCGTGCTGCTGTTCGGCATGGTCTCGATGTCGCGTCTGCAGGTGACGCTGCTGCCGGATCTGTCGTATCCGACGCTGACGATCCGCACCGAGCTGCCCGGCGCGGCGCCGACCGAGGTCGAAACCCTGCTGTCGAAACCGGTCGAAGAAGCGCTCGGCGTCATCAAGGGCGTACGCCGCGTCGCGTCGGTGTCGCGCGCCGGCCAGAGCGACGTCACGCTGGAATTCAACTGGGGCACGGAGATGGACTTCGCCGTGCTCGACGTGCGCGAGAAGCTCGATGCGCTGGAGCTGCCGCAGGAAGTCGTGCGGCCGGTCGTGCTGCGCTTCGATCCGAGCCAGGACCCGATCATCCGCATGGGCCTGGCGTTCAAGCCTGCTGAAGGTCAGCTGCCGCGGAAGACCGACGAGGCGGCGCTCAAGCGCCTGCGGCGGATTGCCGAGGATCTGGTGCAGAAGCCGTTGGAGGGCGTGGACGGCGTCGCCGCGGTGAAGATCTCCGGCGGCCTGGAAGATGAAGTGCAGGTGCTGGTCGATCTGCAGAAGCTGGCGCAGCTGAACCTGACGCTGGAAAGCGTCGGCAACCGACTCAAGGCAGAGAACGCCAACATCTCGGGCGGACGCGTCGACCAGGGTTCGGCGTCGTATCTGGTCCGCACGCTGAACCAGTTCCGTTCTCTTGACGAGATGGCCGACACGATCATCGCAACGCGTGCCGACCGCAGCGTCTACCTGCGTGACTTTGCCGAAGTGAAGAGCGGCTACAAGGAGCGCGAGGCGGTCATCCGCATCGACGGCGAGGAGGCAGTCGAAGTTGCCCTGTATCGCGAGGGCGACAGCAATACCGTCGCGATCGCCGACAGCGTCAAGGAGCGCATCGAACTGCTGCGCAAGTCGCTGCCGCCGGATCTCGAACTCAAGACGCTCTACGACCAGTCGATCTTTATCCGCCAGGCCACCGACGAGGTCATGCAGGCAGCGCTTGAAGGCGGCCTGCTCGCGGTACTGGTGATTTACCTGTTCCTGCGCAACGCCGCAGTGACGGCGATCGTCTCGGTGTCGATCCCGGTGTCGGTGATCGCCACGTTCAACGTCATGTACGGCGCCAATCTGTCGCTGAACATCATGTCGCTCGGCGGCATTGCGCTGGCGATCGGCCTGATTGTCGACGACGCGATCGTCGTGCTGGAGGCGATCTTCCGCAAGCAGGAAAGCGGGATGTCGCCGGCGCTCGCCGCTGTCGCCGGCACGCGAGAGGTTTCCGGGGCCGTCGTCGCATCGACGCTGACCACGGTCGCGGTGTTCTTCCCGATGGTGTTCGTGCAGGGCATCGCCGGCCAGCTGTTCTCGGATCAGGCGTTGGTCGTCACGGCCTCGCTGATGTTCTCTCTGCTGGTCGCGGTGACGCTGATCCCGATGATGGCGGCACGCCTCCACGAGCGGCGCGCGGTGCCGGACGCCGCGCCGATGGTCGACAGCCCGCAGCGCTGGCGACGCGGCGTAACGCAGACCCGTTTCGCGATCCTGGAGACGGCGCCAGCCTGGGTGCTGCGCGTGCTGATTGTCTGGCCGCTGCGCGCGATCGGTCTGGTGCTCGGTGCCGTGCTGCGGCCGGCGGCTGCGGTGTGGCAACGCGGCTACCTGCGCGTCGAAGCAGGCTATCGGCAGCTGCTGGAATCGGCACTGGATCATCGCGCGACGGTGCTGGCGACGGCGCTGGCGCTGTTCGCTTTCTCGATGTTCCTGATGACCCGCCTGGGCGTGGAGTTGATTCCGCCGTTCAGCCAGGGCGAGTTTCATGCCGAACTGACGCTGCCGCCGGGCACTGCTCTGGAGAAGAGCGACGCCGTCGTTCGCTCGATTTCCACTTCGCTCAGCGGTCATGAAGCGCTCGCGGCGAACTACTCGGTCGCCGGCAGCGGCAACCGGCTCGACGCCAATGCCGAATCCGGCGGCGAGAACCAGGGCACGGTCACGCTGGTGCTGAAGCCCGATGCCTTCGACCGCGAATCCGAAATCACCGAAGCGCTGCGCGAGCGCATCGAGGCGCAGCCGGGCCTGAGCTACCGCTTCACGCGGCCGACACTGTTCACGCTGAAAACGCCGCTGGAAGTCGAGATCATCGGCTACGACCTCGATTCAATTGCACGGATCTCTGAGCAGATCCGCGCACGGATGCTCGCATCCGACCGGTTTACCGAAGTCGAGAGCACGCTGCTGCCGGGCCATCCCGAGCTGCAGATCCTGTTCGACCAGGAACGCGCGGCGGCGTTGGGCCTGGATACCGCCAAGCTCGCCGAACGCGTCGCCCAGGTCGTGCAGGGCAAGGTCGCCACCCGCTATCGCATGGGCGATCGCGAGATCGATGTGCTGGTGCGCGGCGCCGTCGCCGATCGCGCGACGGCCGATGCGGTCGCCAACCTGCTGGTCAATCCCGAGTCCGAGCGGCCGGTGCGGCTGTCCTCGGTGGCGCAGGTGCAGAACCGCTCCGGCCCGGCCGAAATCCGTCGCGCCGACCAGCAACGCGTGATCGTGGTCTCCGCGAGCCTCGCCTACGGCGATCTTGGCGAAGCCGTCGCCGAGCTGCAGAACGTCATCGACACGACGCCGCTGCCGGCCGCGGTCGGCGCCGAAGTCGCCGGCCAGAGCGAGGAAATGGAAGTGTCGTTCCGTTCGCTGCAGCTGGCACTCGCGCTCGCGATCTTCCTCGTCTATCTGGTGATGGCCTCGCAGTTTGAATCGCTGATCCATCCGTTCGTGATCCTGTTCTCGATCCCGCTCGCCGCGATCGGCGCGATCGGCGCGCTGTACGTCACCGGCACCGACATCAATGTCATCGCCCTGATCGGCATGGTGATGCTGATCGGCATCGTCGTGAAGAACGGCATCATCCTGATCGACCTGGTCAATCACCTGCAGGAGCAGGGACTGAGCCAGCGCGAGGCCCTGCTGCGCGACGGGCCGATCCGCCTGCGGCCGATCCTGATGACGACGCTGACCGCGATCCTCGGCCTGGTGCCGATGGCAGTGGGCGGTGGCGAGGGCTCGGAGATGCGCGCGCCGATGGCGATCACCGTGATCGGCGGTCTCGCCGTGTCGACGTTGCTGACCCTGGTCGTGATTCCGGTCGTCTACACCCTGCTCGACCGCGGCGTGCGCAAGCAGGTCGCGGGCGCCGCCGAGCCGCTGCCATGAAACTGACCGGGCTGGCTTTGCGGCGGCCGGTGACGACGGCGATGTTCTTCGTCTGCATCACCGCGATCGGCCTGATCGGCGGCAGTCGCCTGCCGCTGGAGTCGCTGCCGGACATCGAGTTTCCGTTCCTGCTCGTCAACGTGCCGTACCGCAACTCGACGCCGGAAGAAGTCGAGCGCCGCATCACCCGGCCGATCGAGGAGGCGCTGGCGACCCTGCCCGGCATCAGGGAAATGGAATCGAAGTCGGGTGACGACGGCGCCGAGATCGAGCTGCAGTTCGAGTGGGGCTCGGAGCTCGCAGCCAAGGGCGCCGAGGTGCGCGACAAGTTCGATGCGATCCGCAGCTCGCTGCCCGATGAGCTGGAGCGCATCACCGTGCACAAGTTCTCCGGCAGCGACCAGCCGATGCTGGTCTACCGCATCTCCGCCGAGCGCGACCTGTCGAGCGCCTACGACATGCTGGAGCGCAATCTCAAGCGCCGCGTCGAGCGCCTCCCCGGCGTGTCGCGCGTCGAGCTCTACGGCGTCGAACCCAAGGAAGTGCGCATCGAGCTATCGGCCGAGCGCGTCGCTGCGCACGGCGTCGATCTGCGCCAGCTTGCACAGACCTTGCAGCGTGCCAATTTTGCCTTGAGCGCCGGCGATCTGGTCGAAGCCGGCAAGCGCTACTACGTCAAGCCGGAAGGCCGCTTCGAGACGCTGGCCGACATCGGTGCGATGGTGATCTCCGCCCAGGGCCTGCGCCTGCGCGACATCGCCGAGCTTGCCTACGCCGAACCGGTCTTGCTCTACGGCCGCCACCTGAACCAGCGCTACGCGGTCGGCCTCAATGTGTTCAAGGAAACCGGCGCCAACCTGGTCGAGGTGTCCGACCGGGTCAAGGCCGAGATCGATCTGGTCAAGGCCTTGCCGGAAATGCAGGGCATCGCCCTGATCATGTTCAACGACGCCGCGACCGATGTGCGCAGTTCTCTGCGCGAGCTGCTCGAGGCCGGTCTCCTCGGCGCGCTGTTCTCGGTGCTGGTGCTGTACCTGTTCCTGCGCGATCTGCGCATGACGCTGATCGTCATTCTGGCGGTGCCGCTGTCGCTGGTGATGACGCTGGCGGCGATGTACTTCCTCGGCTTCAGTCTCAACATCCTGACCCTGATGGGCCTGATGCTGTCGGTCGGCATGCTGGTCGACAACTCGGTCGTCGTGACCGAATCGATCTTCAAGGAGCGCAGCCTGATCGGCGATCCGGTCGCCGGTACCCTGAGCGGAGTGTCCAAGGTCGGTCTCGCGGTGACGCTTGGCACGCTGACCACCAGCATCGTGTTTCTGCCCAACATCTTCGGCGTGCAGAACGAGATGACGGTCTTCATGAGCCATGTGGCCGTGACGATCTGCGTCTCGCTGGCGGCTTCGCTGCTGGTCGCGATCACGCTGATTCCGCAGCTGACCACGCGGCTGTCGCTGGCGGCTGGGGGCGGTGCGCGCTGGATCAGGGTGCTGTCCGAGCGCTACGCCGGCTGGCTGACCTGGACCCTGCACCACCGCAAGCTCACCGCGCTGTTCATCGTTGCCGTGCTTGCCAGCGTCGCGGTGCCGGCGATGTTCGTGAAGGCCGATCTGTTCCCGTCGACCAGTCCGACGCGCATCTTCATGGAGTACAACCTCAAGAGCATCTATCAGCTCGACAAGGTCGAAGAGGCGGTCGATACCATCGAGCACTTCCTGGTCGCCAACAAGGACCGGTTCGAGATCGAGTCGGTCTACAGCTACTTCGATCTGAGCCAGGCGCAGACACTGATCTACCTGCACGCCGACGAAACCAAGCGCACGCGGACTGCGGAGCAGATCAAGGAAGACATCCGCAAGGAACTGCCCAAGCTCGCGATCGGCGAGCCGAGTTTCGAGCAGAACCGCGGCGGCGGCGAGAAGCTTTCGGTGCAGATCTACGGCGAGTCCAGTGACCGCCTGCGCGAGGTGGCCACCGGCACCGCGCAGGTGCTGAAAAGCATCAAGGGCCTGACTGACGTCCGGCTCGATGCCGGTGCCGAAGGCTGGGAAGTCCGGGTGCGGGTCGACCGCATCCGCGCACGGGCGCAAGGTCTGTCGAGCCAGGACGTCGCCGAAACCGTCGCTGCAGCGATGCGCGGCACCCAGCTCAAACCGTTCCGCACGACCACCGGCGAGGTCGATCTCCTGCTGCAGTTCCGCTCCGAAGACCGCACCGATCTCGATGCGCTGATGTCGCTGCCGATCCAGTCCGCGGATGGTCGAAGGGTCACGCTTGGGACCGTGGCCGATCTCAGCATCGGTGAAGTGCCCAGCCAGATCCAGCGCGAGAACCGCCGCACCGCGATGGCGATCAACTTCGGCACTGCCGAGGGCGTGACGCCGGAAGACGCGAAGAAGCAGGTCGACGCGGTGCTGGATGCGATGGCCTTTCCCGCAGGGTATGGCTGGGGCTACGGCCAGGCCTTCGACGACGAAGCCGAGAGCATGAACGTAATGCTGACCAACATGCTGCTCGCGCTGGCCTGCATCTACATCGTCATGGCGGCGCTGTTCGAGTCGGTGCTCGCGCCGACCGCGATCATCACCGGCATCATCTTCTCGTTCATCGGCGTCTACTGGTTCTTCTTCATCACCGGAACGACGTTCTCGTTCATGGCGATGATCGGCATGCTGGTGCTGATGGGGGTCGTGGTCAACAACGGCATCGTGCTGATCGATCATGTGCATCAGTTGCGCGAGGCCGGCATGGCGCGCGAACGCGCGCTGATCGAAGGTTCGCGCGATCGCCTGCGGCCGATCCTGATGACTGCGGCGAGCACGATCCTGGCGATGATTCCGATCGCACTGTCCGACACCGCAGTCGGTGGCGACGGACCGCCGTACTACCCGATGGCGCGCGCGGTGATCGGCGGCCTCGCCTTTGCAACCGTCGTCAGCCTGCTGGTGCTGCCGACCCTGTACCTGGCGATCGAGGACCTCGGCAACTGGGGCACGCGTCAGATGCGCAAGGCGCGCGGCACATCACTGGCAGCGAGCACCGCAGAACCGTAGCCCAGGCTGCACCAGGACTACGCGATCAACACAAGCGTAGCCCGGTTTTGCCGCCGACAAAGCCGGGAAGCATTGTCGGCAAGCCCGACCGTCCTGGCTCCGCTGCGCGGAACCGGGCTACACCGCTTTAGAGCCGGGCTACACTTGATCCATGAAGAAAGGATTGCTTAAGGCCGGCCTTGCGGTGCTGGTTCTCGGCGCGGTTGCCGTGCTGCGCGCAATGCAGCTTGAGCCACATGCAGCGCTGGCGCAGGCCGTGCCGAGGCTGGAACTGGACGCCAATGTCCTCGCAGGCCGTCTTGCCGAAGCGCTGCGCATCCCCACCGTCTCGCAGGCGATCGATGTGCCGATCGATCGCCAGGCCTTTGCGGATTTTCATGCGCTGCTCGCCGCGCAGTTCCCGCGCGTGCACCAGCACCTGCAGATCGAGCGCATCAGCGAGTGGAGTCTGCTGCTGCGCTGGCCGGGCAGCGATGCGCAGCGCAAGCCGGCGATGCTGCTGGCGCACATGGATGTCGTGCCGGTCGATCCATCAACGGCGGCGAGCTGGCAGTACCCGGCGTTCGCCGGGACGGTCGCCGATGGCTACATCTGGGGCCGCGGCGCGCTCGACGACAAGTCGAATCTGATCGCGCAGCTCGAAGCGATCGAGCTGCTGCTGGCGCAGGGCTTCGTGCCGCAGCGCAGCCTGTATTTCGGCTACGGCCATGACGAAGAGATCGGCGGCCAGCAGGGCGCAAAGAAGATCGTGGCGGCGCTGGCCGCCCGCGGCGAACGGCTGGCCTATACGCTGGATGAAGGCGGTGCGATCACCCTCGGCATCGTGCCGGGCATCGCCCAGCCGGTCGCGTCGATCATGTCCGGCGAGAAGGGCTATGCGAGCTACGCGCTGCGCGTCGAGTCCGAAGGCGGTCATTCCTCGACGCCCAAACCGGATGGCGCTGTGATCCGTCTGGCGCGCGCACTGACCCGCATCGACGAACACCCGCTGCCGGCGCAGCTGACGCCGCCGGTCGCGGCGATGCTCGATCGCCTGGCGTCGTATCTGCCGTTCGCTACGCGGCTGGTGGTCGCCAATCGCGAGGTGCTGGAGCCGGTCCTGCTGAACGCGCTCGGTCAGGGCGCGATCACCGCAGCACTGACCCGCACGACGCAGGCGATGACCCAGCTCGACGCCGGCTTCAAGGACAACGTCCTGCCGACGAGTGCGCGCGCCGTCATCAATTTCCGTCTGCTGCCGGGCCAGCGCATCGCCGATCTCGAACAGCATCTGCGTGAAGTCATCGACGATCCGGGTATCACGCTGACGCTGGATACCGCCTTTGCCAACGAGGCGCCGCCGCTGTCCGATCCGTTGGCGCCGGAGTTCGCGCTGATCGAGAAGACCGTCAACGAAGTGTTCCCGCAGGCGCTGGTCTCCAGCGGCATCGTCATGGCGACGACCGACAACCGCCACTACGCCGGAGTCGCCGACCAGCGCTATGGTTTCGCGCCGTTTGTCTACGCGCCGGAGGACCAGGCGCGCGTGCATGGCATCAACGAACGCATTTCGGTCGAAGGCTATGCCGACATGGTGCGCTTCTATGTGCAGCTGCTGCAGAACAGCGGCGCATGAACATTTCCGTCAAGGTCGCGCCCAAGGCGGCGCGCAGCGCCATCGTCGGCTGGATGGGCGACGTGCTCAAGGTTTCAGTGACGGCTGTGCCGGAGCGCGGCAAGGCGAATGCGGCGGTGATCGAATTGCTCGCGGCGACACTCAAGCTGCCGAAATCGTCGATCAGTGTGCTGCGCGGCGGCAGCAGCGCACAGAAACTGGTGCAGATCGACGGTCTTGCCGACGGGGAAGTCCTCAGGCGCCTGAATCATCCGAGTCCCTAGACTCGCAGCAGTTCAACTTTCGAGTTCACCGCAACCATGAACCAGAATACCCAGACCAACCGCATGCCGGCCGGCATTCCGTTCATCGTCGTCAACGAATTCGCCGAGCGCTTCTGCTACTACGGCATCAACGCGATCCTGACCGTGTACATGGTCAACTTCCTGCAGTTCGGCGAGGCGCAGGCGACGACCTGGCAATCGCTGTTCAAGTCCGGCGCGTACATGTTCCCGCTGCTTGGCGCGATCGTCTCCGATGTGTTCCTCGGCAAGTTCAAGACGATCATGATTTTCTCGATGTCTTACGTGCTGGGCTGCACCCTGCTCGCCCTGTCGGCGACGCCGACTGCGATGGCCGTCGGCCTGTTCTTCATCGCGGTGGGCACCGGCGGCATCAAGCCCTGCGTATCGACCAATGTCGGCGACCAGTTCACCAGCGCCAACCAGCACCTGATCGAGCGCGCGTTCTCGTGGTTCTACATCTCGATCAATGCCGGCTCGCTGATCTCGATCTCGCTGTGTCCCTGGCTGCTGCCCAACTACGGGCCGAAGGTCGCGTTCGGCCTGCCGGCGGTGATGATGGCGGTTGCGGTGCTGGTGTTCTGGGCCGGCCGCAAGCGCTTCGCGGTCGTGCCGCCGGCCGGCAAGGCCTGGCTGCGCGATGTGTTCTCCGCCGAGGGTCTGGGCATCATCGCGCGCCTGCTGCTGATCTACCTGTTCGTCGCATTCTTCTGGTCGCTGTGGGAGCAGTCCAACGGCCAGACCTGGGTGCTGCAGGCCAAGTCCGACCTGATGGACAAGGATCTCGGCTTCGGCTTGACGATCCTGCCGGCGCAGATCCAGGTCGTGAACGCGCTGTTCATCCTGATCCAGGTGCCGATCTTCACCTACGGCGTCTATCCGCTGTTGAACCGCTTCTTCGCAGTGACGCCGCTGCGCAAGATGAGCATCGGCATGTTCCTGGTCGCGCTGTCGTTCGTGCTGGTCGCGTGGATCGAGTCGCGCATCCAGTCCGGCGTCGTCACCAGCGTCTGGTGGCAGATCCTCGCCTATTTCATCCTCACCGCCGCCGAAGTGCTGGTGTCGATTACGGCGCTGGAATTCAGCTACAAGCAGGCGCCGCTGAAGATGAAGAGCTTCATCATGGCCCTGTTCCTGCTGTCGACCAGCGTCGGCAACCTGTTCACCGCCGCGGTCAACGGCTTCATGGTCGAGCCGGTCGAGGCGGTGGCCGCCGAGACCGGCGAGCAGACCTGGGTCCAGCTCACCGATGCCGGTCGTTTCGTGCCGGGCCAGAAGATCGATTTCGGCGGCGAGACCGGGGTCACCGTGCTGCGCCCGGACGGCAGCACCCAGCCGCTGCTCGGCACCTATCTGGTCGGTGAGATCGACACCACGGCCGGCCGGGTGCGCCTGATGGACGCCACCACCCGCCAGCCGCTGGTCAGCCAGGGCGAGTTCTCGGCCGAGGCCTCGACGGTGTCGACCTACGCCCTGGTCGGGCCGATGTACTTCCTGTTCTTCGCCGGCGTCATGGGCATCGCCGCCCTGATTTTCGTCATCGTGGCGGTGCTGTACCGCGAGCGAACTTTCGTACGTGAGAACGAGTGAATCCCCCCTCGTCCATGAGGCCGGTGTTGCGGTTCAATGAGCGCGACGCCGTCAGCACGGGCAGCAGTACGTTTATTGCGCCGGCAACATCCTGAACCAAACCGGAGGCCCCGACTGTGAAGTTGATCTTTCCGCTGCTGATGGCAGCCGCCACTGCCCTGAGTGCCTGTGCAACGACAGCACCGGCCCCGGCTGATCCGCCGCCGGTCGCTGGCGAAACGCGCTACGAAACCATGGCAGCGGCCACCGCCGCGGCCGAGGACGACGACCTGATCTGTCGCAGCGAGGAGGTTCTGGGCTCGCGGTTTCGCCAGAAGGTCTGCAAGACACGCGCCCAACGCGAGCTGGAGGCCAAACGGTCCAGGGAGGAACTGGAGCGCGCGAATACGCGCGGCGCGCCGATCACCAGCCGTTAGTTAAGGTAAGACACCGGGCCGGTGCGGCGTGCCAGAATATGCCGCCCCAAGCCCTGCTGGCCTGTTCAAATGGCTGTCCCGATGTCTACGCCCGCTGCCGAAATACCGCTCAACGACCTGCGCTCCTCGCGCGGCGAACGCGAGCGGCACGACCTGAACAAGCTGTCCAAGCGCCTGCGCCGCAATGTCGGCCAGGCGATCATGGACTACAACATGATCGTCGAAGGCGACCGCGTGATGGTCTGCCTGTCCGGCGGCAAGGACAGCTACACCATGCTCGACATGCTGCTGCAGCTGCAGCAGCGCGCGCCAGTGAAGTTCGAGCTGGTCGCGATCAATCTCGATCAGAAGCAGCCGGACTTTCCCGAGCATGTGTTGCCGACGTATCTGAAATCGCTCGGCGTCGCGTATCACATCATCGAGCAGGACACCTATTCGGTCGTCAAGCGCGTGATTCCGGAAGGCAAGACCATGTGCTCGCTGTGCTCGCGCCTGCGCCGCGGCGCGCTGTACACGTACGCGCGCGAGAATGGCTACACCAAGATCGCGCTCGGCCATCACAAGGACGACATCGTCGCGACGTTCTTCCTCAACCTGTTCCATGGCGGCAAGCTCGCGGCAATGCCGCCGAAGCTGCAGTCGGACGATGGCGACAACGTCGTGATCCGGCCGCTGAGCTACTGCCGCGAGCGCGACATCTCGGCGTATGCGGTCGCGCGCCAGTTTCCGATCATCCCGTGCAATCTCTGCGGCTCGCAGGAGCAGCTGCAGCGCAAGCAGGTGCGGCGGATGATGGACGAATGGGAGCGCGAGCATCCGGCGCGCATCGAGCAGGCCTTTGCGGCGCTGACCAATGTCGCGCCTTCGCAGCTCGCGGATCCCAAGCTGTTCAACTTCGCTGCGCTGGGCGGCGACATCCCTGCCGCACGCGACTGGCTGATGCCGGAGGCCACATGATGCGCAGCCTGTTGCTGGCGCTTGCGCTGTCGACTACACCGGCCATTGCGCAGACTCCCGCACCGACAGCCGCCGCTGACGCAGCGCCGTCGCCGTTCCTGTGGCAGGTCGAAGGCGAGCGCGCGACGCACTATCTGCTGGGCTCCGTCCACTTGTTGCCGGCGGCGGCGCATCCGCTGCCGGCCAACGTTGATCGGGCCTACGCCGTGGCCGGACGCCTGGTGCTGGAGGCCGACCCCGATGCGCTCGCCTCACCCGAGGTGCAGCAGCAGTTTCTCGGCGCTGCGCATCGCGATGCGACGAATGCCGACCAGCAGTTCGGCCTGGCACTGGTGCAGCAGCTCAAGGCCGAGGCGCAGCGGTCCGGTTTGCCCGCGACGGTGTGTGAGGCCTACCGTGCGTGGTTCTGTGCGCTGACGCTGGAAATCATCGCGTTCCAGCGCGCGGGCTTCGAGGCGCAGTACGGCATCGATCAGCATTTCCACGCGCGCGGCATCGAGGACGACAAGGACTTCGCCTTCCTTGAAACCACCGGGCAGCACCTGAAACTGT
Organism: uncultured Salinisphaerales bacterium; assembly: GCA_964507195.1. Classification (GTDB taxonomy): domain Bacteria; phylum Pseudomonadota; class Gammaproteobacteria; order Nevskiales; family Nevskiaceae; genus Solimonas. The sequence continues at coordinate 16,971 of CAZDPA010000038.1, forward strand.
TTACCGGAATGGCTCCGGCGGATGGCCGTGCGCTGCTCGCACAGACGCTCGAAGGGCTCAGCGCCGAATCCGGCGATGCGCCGAAGAAGATGCTTGCGGCGTGGACCGCGAACGACACGGCGAACATCGAAGCGCAGCTGATGGAGTTGCAGGAGCGCGCACCCGCGGTCTACGCGCGGCTGATGCGTGACCGCAATCGTGCTTGGCTGCCGCAGCTCACGGAGCTCTTCAAGAGCGAAGTCCCGACCCTGGTGATCGTCGGCGCCGCGCACCTCGTCGGTGTTGACGGGCTGATTTCAGCGCTGCGTGACGAAGGCTGGAGCGTCACTCCGGCAGAATCCGCTGCGGCAGAGACACCTTAATCCGACGGCAGGATCACCGAACGGACGCGCGGCATCTCCTGGGGCGCAGGGGCCGCGACGGGCTTGACGGGTGCGCGTGCGGTGGCCGGCCCCTTCGGCAGATCAGGTACCTCGCCGGTCTCGGGACCGCTCGGAGTGGCGGCTCTGGCCTGCGGCTCGGACGGTTCGGCGGGCGCAGCAAGCGGTTCTTCCATTGCAGCCGCTTCAGTCCATTGCTGCACGGCTTTGTGTGCGAGCACGGTCCTGACGTAGGCGCGCTCGATCTTGTCGAGCTTGACGTCGTAGACCTCGAAGCGCATCGCGACCGGCGCGAACATCGCATCGACGATGCCGAACTCGCCGAACAGCCAGGGACCCTGTTCGCCGTGCTGCTCGCGCGCCTCGCGCCAGATGGCGCAGATGCGCCGGATGTCGGCTTGTGTGTCATCGCCCATAGTCGTGGGGGCTGGATCGCGTGTCGCGTTGAATGGCAGCTCGCGGCGCAGCGCGGCAAAGCCGCTGTGCATTTCCAGTGCGAACGAGCGCGCCAGCGCACGCGTAGCGAGGTCGGTCGGCCAGGCATGCGGCAGTTCGTAGCGCTCGGCGGCGTACTCGCAGATCGCCAGTGATTCGCAGATGCGCAGTGCCTCGTGCGATAACACGGGTACGCGCCCGCTCGGCGACTGTTCCATGATCCGTTCGCGCGTGTCGGGTCGGTCCAGTTCGATCACCCTTTCCCTGAACGTGATCTTGTGATGCCTGAGAAACAACCATGGTCGCAGCGACCACGACGACAGGTTCTTGCTGCCGATATACAACGTCAAGGCGCTCATTGGGGGGTCACCTGATTCTGGGGGCGCGAGTGCTGTGATAATAGTGCAAGCACGTTCCTTGCCGCTCACTCTATTTACCCCCCAACCCGGCTGAATGTTTCGTCCACTCATCGCCTTTCGTCACGCGCTGACCAGCCTGGCGCTGATTGCGGCCCCAGCCTGGGGCGGCGTGACGGTGAGCGTCGACGGGCTCAGCGACGAGCTGAAGGACAATGTCCTGCAGCGCATCGGGATCCAGGCGCAGTCCGAGCGCGCCGACCTGGACCAGAACCTGGTCGATGTGCTTCATGAAGATGCGCCGGACGACATCCGCAGCGCCCTGCAGCCGTTCGGCTACTACAACCCGACCATCGATGCCAGTCTCAGCGGCACCGGGCCGGACTGGGCGGCGAAGTACCGGGTTGATGCCGGTCCGCAGACCCAGATCGACACGGTCGAGCTGCAGATCGAAGGTGACGGCAAGGCCGAACTCGAGGACGAGCGCGCACGCATCCTGCGGCGCCTGCGCACGGGCGAACCGCTGTCGCACAGCCGCTATGACAGCGCCAAGTCGCGCCTGTCGAATGCGGCCTACGCGGCGGGTTATCTCGACGCACGCTACACGCGTGCCGAACTGCGCATTCTCGCGGATGAGAATCTGGCGCAGATCACGCTGGTCTTCGAGACCGGTGTGCGCTATGAGTTCGGCGCCGTGAGCTTCGAGCAGGACAGCATCGACGAAGACGTACTGCGGCGTTACGTGAAGATCCAGACCGGAGCGGTCTACGATCCGCAGGTTGTGCTCGACACGCAGTTTGCCTTGAGCGATCTGGGCTACTTCTCGAACCTTGAGATCATTCCGCAACGGCAGGCCACCGTCGACCAGCAGGTGCCGATCGTGATCCGCGCCACGGCATTGCCGCGCACCGTCTACAACCTCGGTCTCGGTTATGGCACCGACACCGGTGCGCGCATCGGTGCCGGCGTGCAGATTCGCCGCGCCAACCGCGCGGGGCACACTGCGAAGATCGAAACCCGCCTGTCCGAGGTCGAGCAGACCGCGGGCGCGAGTTATACCGTGCCGCTGGGTACGCGCATCGGCGAGAGCGTGGGCCTGTCGACGACGTACTCGGACAAGCAGGAAGGCGACGGCACCAGTCGCAAGTGGGGCGTCGAGGCCAGCCTTTCGCGCCTGCCGGGTGACTGGCAGCGACGCCTGTATCTGGCGTTTGCCCACGAGGAATCCCTGCTCGACGACGGGCGCCTGATCAGCAATCTGCTGACGCCCGGCGTGTCGTTCAACCGCACCGAGCTCGACGATCCGATCTACGCGCGCAAGGGCTGGGCAGTCTTCCAGGATGTGCACGGCGCAGTGCGTGAAGTGCTCTCCAGTGCCAGCTTCCTGCAGACCAAAACGATACTGCGTGGTGTGGTGCCGCTGGCCCGGCGCACACGCCTGCTGGGGCGCGTCGAGTACGGCGCGAATATTGTCGAAGACTTCGGCGAGTTGCCGGCGTCGCAGCGCTTCTTTGCCGGCGGCGATCAATCGGTGCGTGGTTACGGTTATCAGGACCTCGGTACGCGCAATGCCGATGGCAAGGTCATCGGCGGCAAGTATCTGGCCACCGGCAGCGTGGAGCTGGAGACGCGCGTCTGGCGTGAATGGGGCGCGGCGGTATTCGTCGACAGCGGCGGTGCAGACGAAACGAGCCTGCCGCAGCTCTACACCGGCGTCGGTGCCGGCGTGCGCTATCGCGCGCCGGTGGGTTCGGTGCAGCTTGACCTTGCGCATCCTCTGAACGATCCGGGCGGTGGTTCCGGCTCCGGCGTGCGTCTGCACATCGGCGTGAGGGTGGGCCTGTGATGGTGCTGCGCGTCATGCTGCGCCTTTTGATCGAGGGCGTTGCCCTGCTGTTTGCGGGCGTGGTGTTCGTCGTGCTGTTCGCGTTGCTGACCGAGTCGGGTGCGCAGCTCGCGCTGCGCCAGTTCGAAACCAGAACCGGCCTGATCCACAGCGAAGGCGTATCCGGCACGCTGTGGGGGCCGCTCAGCGTCGAACAGCTGAGCTACGAGGACCGCTACCTCGCGCTCGACCTGCAGCAGGCCACGCTCGACTGGTCGCTGCTGCAACTGCTCGGCGGACGCCTGGGGATCTCGCAGCTGCACGCGAGCAAGGTCGGTGTCACGATCAAGCCGCAGCCGCCGCAGCCTGACGACGCGCCAGGCCCGGCACTGACGTCCCTGCCGATCGGCATTGTCGTCCGCGAACTGCGTGTCGGCATGCTGGATATCCAGGGAGTTGGTTCCCCGCTGCACTTCGAGCGCGTTGCACTGGATGCGAGCTGGCTCGGTGACGTCGTCGATGTCGAAACGCTGAGCGCGGTCACGCCGTGGGTAGACGCGGCAGCACTCAAGGGCCGCGTGCAGTTGCAACCGGACGCTGTGAAGCTGGAGAAGATCACGCTCGGCGGCTTCATGGCAGCGGAGTTGAACGGCCGCTACGCGTATCACGCGGAATCCGATCTCACACTGATATGGAGCGCCTTGCAGTGGCCACCGCGCGCAGCGCAGCGCGCCGCGCTGGTCGAGAGCCCGGCCGGACAGCTGGCGTGGAAAGGTCGCGTCGACAACTGGCAGTACGCACTCGATGCGAAGGCGCTGTTCGACGGCAAGAACTACGCGCTTGCGCTCAAGGGTCGCGGCAGCGACACCGGCATGCAGGCCGAGCAGGCCAGTGTTGAAACAGGGCATGGCCGTCTTGAGCTGCAGGCACAGCTGGATTGGCGGCAGGCGTTCAGCGCCGGGATCCAGGCGCAGCTGCAGGATGTCGAGCCGCAGTACTGGGTTCCGCAGCTCAACGGCACGCTCAATGGCACAGTGAATGCGCAGCTGCGCATGGACGCAGGCAAGCCGAATCTGCAGGCGCAAGTCGCGCTGGACCGGTCGATCCTGCAAGGCCATCCGGCAACACTTGCTGCAGACGCCAGCTATGTCGCCGACCAGCTGACATTCAGCACGCTCGATCTGCGCTCGGGCAGCACCCAGCTGCAGGCCAGCGGCAAGGCCTGGCCGCAGATCGCCCTTGCAGCGACGCTGGACAGCGGCGATCTGGCCGCACTGCAGCCGGGTGTGTCCGGCACTGCGAAGGCGCGGGTGAATCTGGATGGCACCTGGCCGCAACTGCGCGCACGCGGCAACCTGCAGGCGGAAGATCTCAGGTACGAAACCTACTCGGCGAAGTCCGTCGCTGCGGATTTCGACATCGCTGCCGACGGCGAGTCGCGCGCGGATGTACTGCTGGGCCCGATGAATGTCGGGCAGGTCATCGACAGCGCGCAGCTGCGTCTGCGCGGCAGCACCAAGGCGCATGAGCTCAACGCCAGCGCGGCAACACCGCACGGCGGTATTTCGATGTCCCTGAGCGGCGCTGCGGATCTGCAGCAGAGAACCTGGGCCGGTGAGCTGAACGCACTGCGGCTTTCGCCGCGCAAGCTGCCGGCGTGGTCGCTCGAAGAATCGTCGACGCTGAAGCTCGGCGAACAGCAGATCGAGGCAACACCGATCTGCATCGCCTCCGATCTGGCGCGCTTCTGCGTCGCTCTGCGCCCGGTTCCCGGCGCCCGGCGTATCGCCATCCGCCTGGAGCAGTTCAAGTTGCCGGGCCTGCAGCCGTGGCTGCCTGCAGGCACGAGCCTGACAGGACAGATCGACGGCAATGGCTATGTCGACCTTGGCGACGCCGGGCTCAAGGATCTGCGTCTGGATCTGAGCACCACTGCGATCGAACTCAGCCGCAGCGGCGTGACGCCGTTCAGACTGCTGCCCGGATACGTCAAGGTCGAAGCGCAGGGGCAGGAGCTGACCGCCGTCGCCTCGCTGCCGTTCGATGCCGATGGCAGTGCCGCCGGCGGTATTTCCCTGGATACGAGACTCGGGGCCGGGTCCGACCTGATGCAACGCAAGCTCAGCGGTCAATGGCGCGTCGACATGCCCGACCTCTCGTGGCTGCAGATGCTGAATCACGAGTTCCTGAAAGTGCAGGGCCGGCTCAATGGACAACTGGATCTCGGCGGCACGCTGGCCGAACCCGATCTCAGCGGCAGCGTCATGTTCGCCGATGGCAGCATGAGCCTGCGCAGTCCCGGCATCACGATGGAGAAAATGTCGGCGTCCCTGCAGGGCCGCGCCGGTGCCGTGCTGACGCTCAGGGCCGAAGCGACGTCGGACAACGGCACCCTGCATCTCGATGGGACAATCGACACCGAAGGCGGCGCCAATGCCGTCGAGCTGAATCTTTACGGCGCGCGCTTCCAGGCGATCCGCATCCCCGAAGCCTCGGTGTGGATTTCGCCGAACCTGAAGATCAGCCTTGCGGATGCCGCGCTGCGAGTTGACGGCAGTCTGGAAGTCCCACGTGCGGACCTCACCCCCAAGTCCATCGACCAGGGTGTCAGCGCGAGCGCCGACCAGATTGTCGTGCGGCGCGAAGCGGAACCCGACAAGCCCGGTCCGGCCATTTATGCCGACATCCGCGTCCTGCTGATCGGTGATCCGGGCATGCGCATCGATGGACTCGGGCTGAAATCGAAGCTCAGCGGAGAACTGCGTATTTTCGAGGAGCCGGGCATCGCGACGCGCGCACGCGGCGAACTGCAGCTCAAGGACGGGCGCTACAAGGCCTACGGCCAGGACCTGACGATCACCACCGGGAAGCTGCTGTTCACCGGCGGCCCGGTGACGCAACCCGCCGTCGAATTGCGCGCAACGCGGCAACCGCGCGAAGACATCACCGTCGGCGTGCTGGTGCGCGGCAAGCTCGACAAGCCCGAGTTCAGCCTGTTCTCGACGCCGGCCATGCCCCAGGAGCGCCAGTTGTCATGGCTGGTGCTCGGACGCCAGCTCGATCAGACCAGTGGCAGTGCGGAACGTGGGCGCGTTGCCGATGCCGCAGTCTCGCTGGGTCTGGCCGGCGGTGAGTGGCTCGCCCAGCGTTACGGCGGCAAGCTCGGTTTCGATGAAATCGGCATCGGCGCCAGGCCCGGCGAAAGCACCGACCTGGCGCAGCTGACGATCGGCAAATACCTGTCGCCAAAACTGTTCATCAGTTACGGCCTCGGACTGTTCCAGCCCGGTCACAGCTTCCGCATGCAATACGATCTGGGTGGCGGCTTCAAGCTCGCCAGCGAAGCCGGCGTCGAGTCCGGCGGCGATCTGCTGTACACGATCGAGAAGTAATTTCAGTCGACCGGATTCCCGCAGTCGGCGGCGCGATCGGCGATCAGCACGGTCCGTAGCGGTCGCCATGCTTGATGTGACCGTTGGCAGCTTCCTGCGGCAGCTCCATGGTCTTCTTGCCCTTGTGGCAGATCAGCGCAGTGCCGCCGCTGCTGCCGCTTTTGCCGCTTTTGCCGCTGTGACTGTCGACCGGAAAGTACACGCAGGCGGTCGTTGTCAGTGCGAGCAACAGGACAGCTGCGGGTTTCATGGCGGATTTCATCATCGTGCTCCGGTAGCGACGCTGGCAGGTTTGCGCAACGCGGCTTCCAGCGTACAGGAGCCAGGTCAGCCCAGCGACTTGCACATCAACGCCGACGAAGCAGGGCAGAGGGACGAAAACTGCGGCGTGGCCTGAATGGCCGGTGGTGCGACGGCGCGCACCGTGTGCACGTAGCCCATCTTCATGAAGAACGCCGCGGCGGTGTCGGTCAGCAGGAACAGGCCATTGACGCCTTGCTCCACCGCAGCCGTCTCGACAAACCTGACGAGTTCGCGCGCCAGCCCCCTGCCCTGCGACGACGGCACCACCGCAAGCGAGCGCAGCAGGCCGGTTGTGCCGAACACTTCCAGACCGACGACCGCAAGCAGAGCGCCCGCGTCGCGAATGCCGAAGAACTGCGGCGGTGCCGCCGGATCGATATCCGCGGTTTCCAGCTTGGCGCTGGTGAGTACCGGAACAACTTCGGTCAGTAGTGAATGCAGCGGTTCGATGTGCATGTGCATCTCATCGTCGCCTTCGGATTCATCCGGCCGTGTGGTCTCAGGCATAGACCGCGACACCGTTGGCAGCGCGATCACGCAGTTCGGACAGCATCTGCTTCTCGGTCATGTCGGCGGCCCAGCCCGGGCGCAGCTGGAAATGCGGCTGGTCGACGATGGTCTTCCAGTTGCCGCCCCATTCGAGGCCGAGGTCCATGCCGAGTGCGCCGACTGCCTTGTACTTTGCCGATTCGGGCAAGTACTTCGCGCCCTCGAATACGCCGATGTCGAAGGCGATGCCGAAGTTGTGGTTCGAATATCCGGCGCGGGCGTTCGTGACCCTGGGACCCGGCTGCGTGCGCCCCATGGCGTACAGCGCATCCTGTTCCGCGTAGCTGCGCAGGCCGCTGATGAGCTTGATCCGGATGCCGTTCTGCGCCGCACGCTGCACCAGCGCGCGGGCGATGGCATGCACTTGCGGCAGCAGCGTGGCGATCACCTTCTCGCTGCGCGCATCCACCGTATCGATCAGCTTTGCCGGATCGTCGCTGCCCCGCTTGGGCTTCACCAGCTGTGCGTAGATCGCGGCCCAGGTCTGCGGCCCGGCGCGACCATCGACATCAACGCCGAGCTGTTTCTGCACAGCCTTGATGATTTCTTCGAGTTGCATACGACCTCTCCAGAATTCCCGATGTTGCGGGGCGCAAGGCGTTCCTGCGCTCAGCCCGGTGCGTACTTTGCAAAGACCTCGGCCTCAGTGAGCTGACTGGTCTGGTCAGAGAATGTGTAGTAGTGCGGCTTCTTGTCGATGAAGATCTGTTCGGTGAACCTGAACGCGGTTCCGTCCTGGAACAGTCCCACCGGAACCGCGTACTCATTGGCCGGAATGAGCCGGTAGTAGAGGTGCGTACCGCACTTCGCGCAGAAGGCGCGTTCCGCCCAGTCGGACGACTTGAACACTGCAACGGCTTCTGTGCCGCTGATCTGCAGATCGCTGCCGCAATGCACGGACAGCAGCGGGCCGCCGCCCCAGCGCTGGCACATCCCGCAATGGCAGGCGTTGATCTCCGTGTGATCAGCCGCAGAAATGGAGACCGCTCCGCAGAGACAGCTGCCTTTCATTTCGTCATCCTCCTGAATGCGCGACAGACCGCCCTATTGAAACCCGACGCCTGGTCAGAGTGCCAGTGTCGCGAAACAACCGCGGTCACAGCCGGGTCGGATCGCCAAGCTGCTGGTTCAAGCGCATGGCTTTCTTGATGAGCCGCCGCGCCATGCTGCTGGCGACTTCTTCGTTCTCATGCAGTTCGATCGTCGCCATCTCGTATTTTCCGCCGGGCTTGAGGCGCGGCTCGATCTCGCGCAGTCGCTGCCCGCGCCAGAAGCCGAACAGAACGCGATGGTGTTCCGCGCGGATGACCAGCACCGGGCCATTGGAGAGATAAACCAGATTGCCCCACTTGATGACTTCATCAAGCGCGGTCACAGCGCGGGCAGCGGCACGCAGCTTCTCCACCGTGGCGCGCTGCCATCCGCTGAGCGCTGCGACGTAGGCGTCAGGGTTTGCAGCGGGCACGGATTTCTTCATCGAAAAGCCTCATAGGAAACTTTCCTTCTCCCCCCATGCGGGGAGAGGGGGCAAGGCGTATCCATCTGGACAAATAATTCGCTAGACGCCGGCGATGCCGGGCGGATGAACCTTGAACCAGTCGACAATGCTGGGCATGTGCTGTTCGAAATCTCCCGGATGCGAGAAGTTGAGCAGTCCCGCACGTTGCGCGGTGCGGTTCTCGAAGTCGTGCGTCACGCCCGCCGGCACCAGCACGAACGAGCCCCTGGTTGCGTCAATCCAGCGATCATTGATCAGCACCGACATCGTGCCTTCGATGACATAGAAGATGTCGTCTTCATCGTGGGCGTGGGCCCCCGGACCCTGGGTGTGGGGATCAAGCCACCATTCTGAAATCGAATAGCTGCTGCGGGTCTCGGCGCCATCCGCCTTGAAGATCGCCGCGATGCGGCCCATGGGGTACGCACGTCCCTCGCCGGGGCCGAGCATGATGGCGGATCGCGATGGCGTGCTGTCTTCCGCGGTCATGGACTTCTCCCTCCTCCGAACGACATCGGCCGGCCAGGGCGCTCGCCTGTCGAGACGCCGGTCAGCTGCTTGCGCATGAAGTAACGGGCGTACCCCGTCGGATAATCCGGGAGTTCACCAAAGCATTCGTAGCCCAGACGTTCGTAGAAACCGCGCGCCTGGAACTCGAAGGTATCGAGCCAGGCGCCATGGCAGCCGCGCTGCACGGCTTCGCGCTCGGCCAGCTGCATGATCCCGGTTCCGACCCCGCGGCCCCGCAGGGTTTCCGGAACCACCAGCAGCTGCGTGAAGAGCCAGTCGTATCCGGTGTGGCCCCATAGCCCGCCGATGACGCTGCCGGATTCATCACGGACCAGCACCGCGAGCGGCCGATGCTGACCCGGTCCCGCCTGACGGGTGTTGTAGTCGACCAGCGGCGCAAGAATGGCCTTGCGTGCGTCGTCGTCAGCCGTGTCCGTCAACGCCAGTGTGTAGTCCATGACTGTCAGGTCTCAGTCCATCGCTTCGAAAAGATCTTTCCAGATTTCTACCGACTCGTCGTCGTAGATGTCCCACATGCGCAGGCGCTCCTGGCCCGGTTGCGAGAAGAAGTAGCCGGTGATCCCGTCGTAGCGGCTCCACGCCGTGCTGTCGTAGGTCATTTCTTCGCCTTCCTCGAAAATGTCTCGAAGGGCCGTGAAGCTGCGCTTCACCCTGTAGCGCGCACCTTTGCGGAACGGATATTCAGTCGATGATTCACTCATGTCACTCTCGATCCGTCTTTACATCAGTGCAAGCGCAAACCCGGACCCGTAGAGCATGGCCGCAAGCACCAGACCCCTGAACGGTGTGCTGAACCAGTATGCCTTTCCCAGCACGACGAAACCGAGCAGGAACACCCCGCCAACCGCGGCCAGAAACGCCGAGCCGAACAGCACCGCGGGTTCGACGAGCGCGAGATAGCCGTAGACCAGGCCGAACAGGATGCCGGCGGCGCTGTGGCTGGCGTTGAAGCCGATCCAGGTCCGCCACATCGTGGTCTGGGTCGTGATCCCCGGGTGCACACGCTTCATCTGTGCTTCAAGCTCCGGATCGCGCGGCCTGAGCCTGCTGCCGAAGAAGGTGAATACGAGATGCAGGCTGCCGAGGATCAGGACGATGGCCGCACTGCCGGCCACCAGCAGGTTCGCAAGCGGTGGATGTTCGATCATGGGCTGCGGCTCCTCTGTATCTGGCGTGCGGCTAGGGCCTGTTAACGCTATGGCGGTCGCTGAGACGGAGACCGTTTTGGCGCAGTGCAAGGAAGAAGGAGCGCGGTGTACTGGACGTACACGAGCGAGTTCTGACGCCGC
>CAZDPA010000039.1:0-27509 GCA_964507195.1 uncultured Salinisphaerales bacterium
AACGGCAGCCTGATGACGGTGCCGGACTTCCGCAACCGCCTGAAGGCGCTGCAGGCGCGCGGCGGACGCATGGTCGTCATCGATCCGCGCCGTTCGGAAACCGCGGCGGTTGCCGACGAGCATCACTTCATCCGCCCCGGCAGCGACGTGCTGTTCCTGTTCGCGCTGCTGAACACCCTGTTCGAGGAAAACCTGTGTCGGCCGGAGCGGCTCGCCGAGTTCACCGACGGACTCGACACGGTACGCACCGCGATCAGTGGCTTCAGCGCGGAACGTGCCGAACGCGCAACCGGCATTGCCGCCGCGACGATCCGCCGCATCGCACGCGACTTTGCCGCTGCCGGCACTGCGGCCTGCTATGGCCGCATGGGCGTCTCGACACAGGCCTACGGCACGCTGTGCCAGTGGGCGATCCAGCTGATCAATCTCGTCACCGGTAATCTCGATCGCCGCGGCGGGGCGCTGTTCACCGCACCGGCGGTCGACACCGTCGGCACGCCTGACACCAAGCCCGGCCACTACGGCGCCTGGCACAGCCGCGTGCGACAGCTGCCGGAGTTCGCCGGCGAACTGCCGGTCGCAACGCTCGCCGAGGAAATCCTCACGCCGGGCGAAGGCCAGATCCGCGCGCTGATCACCGTCGCCGGCAATCCGGTGCTGTCGACGCCGAACGGCCGCCAGCTCGACACCGCGCTCGCGTCGCTCGAGTTCATGGTCGCCTTCGATATCTACATCAACGAGACGACGCAACACGCCGATGTCATCCTTCCGCCGACCTGCGGCGTCGAGCACGATCACTACGATTTGATCTTCCATCACTTCGCGGTGCGCAACACCGCGCGCTACAGCGAGCCGGTCGTCGAACGCGAAGCCGGCACGCTGCACGACTGGGAGATCTTCACTGAACTCGGCAAGCGCCTCGCCGCCCGGCTCGACGGCAAGCCACCGATGCCACTGCGCCCCGACCAGATCATGGACATGGGCCTGCGCATGGGACCCTACGGCGACGGCCGCAAGCATCCGCTGGGCCTGAGCCTGAAGAAACTCAAGGAGCACCCGCACGGCATCGACATCGGGCCGCTGGAACCGTCGATGCCGGCGCGCCTCCATCACAAGGACAAGCGCATCGCCGCCGCACCGGCACAGCTCCTGCAGGATCTGCAACGCGCCGAGCGTGAGCTGCTTGGCGAGGAGGCAGACAAGAGCCTGCGCCTGATCGGCCGCCGCCATGTGCGCAGCAACAACTCATGGATGCACAACTTTGAACGCCTGGTCAAAGGCAAGCCGCGTCATCAACTGTTGATGAACCCGGCCGACTTCGCCGTGCGCGGACTCGACGAAGGCAGCCGCGTCCGCGTGCGTTCGCGCGTCGGCGAGATCGAAGTCGAGGTTGCCGCCTCCGACGAGATGATGCCCGGCGTCGTCAGCCTGCCGCACGGCTGGGGCCATGCACGGGATGGCGTGCGCATGCCTGTCGCACAGGCCCACTCGGGCGTCAGCGTCAACGACCTGACCGACGATCGCCACATCGACGCGCTGTCCGGCAACGCCGCACTGAACGGCCTCGCGGTCGAGGTCAGCAAGCTCTGATCGTGGGTGTGAAGTAGTTGCAGGCGAGAGGCTGCTGCCGGGCGACAGAAATCCCTACCTGGCTGACCGCTTCGGGCCGAACCGGGACATTTAATCTAGCGTTCCGAACGCGACCGGCCGGTTCTTACTGGACACCGGCCCTTCCCTGCCGGTGACAAGAGAGACGTGTCATCTTCCCCGATCACTGCGGTTCCGCGCGTGCGAACTGACTTGGTGATTGACCAGTGTGCCTGCTGAAGGCGACGCTGAACGCACTCGCCGAACCGTAACCAACGCGTTCTGCGACTTCTGAGACGGCCAGGCCCTCGCCTCGAAGCATCTGCTTCGCCAGTTCCATACGCCAGGAAAGCAGATACTCCATTGGCGCGACGCCTACGGTTCGGGTGAACCGGTCGAAGAAGGCCGAACGAGACAGCGCCGCAGCCTTTGCCAGCCGATCGACGGTCCACGCTCGATCAACCTGCGCATGCATCAGCTTCAGCGCACGTGCCAGTCGCTCGTCGCCCAAGCCGCGCAGCAGTCCGGGGGGTGCACTGCCAGCGGTCGTTGAGCGCATCGCCTCAATCAGCAACAGTTCCACAAGTCGCGACAATGCATAGTCGCTACCAGGTGGCTGGTCGGCAGACTCCTCGCCTACCATCGCAACCAGCATCGACAGGCGCTTCGACTGCTGCACATGGACGACTCGCGGCAGCAGCGAAACGAGCAACTGTGGATTGGCGCAGTCGAACAGAAACGAGCCGCCGAGCGATCGCATATCTGGTGGACCGCCGCGTTCGCCGTAGCGAAGTTCGTTGCGACGACCCGCAACGTCGTTGGGATCGAGATGAACTGCCGGTGCCGGCACGAAGCTGGAGATCGTGAACCCCGGCGTCGTCGGCAGCAGGATGAAGTCACCTGCACTGATCGTAATCGCTTCGTCGCCGTCGACCGCCAGCAGGCAGCTGCCTCGCAATACGATGCAGAAGCTGGGGTGGCCGTACTCCGAGTAGCGCACTGCCCAGTTGCCCTTTCCGCTGATGACGTTGGCGAAGACGGCCCGAGGGCGCAGCAAACTCACCACCTTGGAAAGCGGGTCGCTCATGATTGGACGTTCCCTAAAGGAATACGGACGATCTATTATCGATCATCCTGGATCGCTGGCCTATCGTTCGTTCCGAGTCAACCAACCCTCGGAGTTCGAAGATGAAAACTGTACTCGTCACAGGCTGCTCGTCCGGCTACGGCCTTGAAATCGCCCGCCACTTCCACGCACAGGGCTGGTCCGTCATCGCCACCATGCGCAGGCCGCAAGCGGACCTGTTTGCAACATCGGACCGGCTGCGCGTCCTGGCGGTGGACGTTACCCAGCCGGAGAGCATTCAACGCGCCGTGGAGGCCGCCGGCCCGATCGATGTACTCGTGAACAACGCAGGCATTGGTCTGGCCGGCGCATTTGAAGCCACGCCTGCGCACACCGTGCGGGAGGTGTTCGAGACCAACACCTTTGGCGTGATGGCAATGATCCAGGCGATGATCCCGCAGTTCCGCGAGCGTCGGACCGGATTGATCATCAACGTCACGTCCAGCGTAACGCTCGCACCGATGCCGCTGGTCGCGGTGTACACGGCCAGCAAGGCCGCGATCACGGGATTCACCGAGTCGCTCGCGCATGAACTGGCGGAATTCAACGTGCGGGTGAAGCTGGTCGAACCCGGCTACGGCCCGGGCACACGCTTTACCGAAAATGGCGGACCACGCATGCAGGGACTGATCCCCGAGGCCTACGTCGCATATGCGCAGCGCATCTTCGCCGCCTTCGCGAATCCGCCTGCCGTCACCCGGGCGTCCGATGTCGCTGAAGTGGTCTGGCACGCGGCCAACGATGCTTCCGATCGCATGCACTACCCTGCAGGCCCGGACGCCGTCGCCCTGGCGGGGACGCGATCGTGAAGCGGCTGGGGTTTGCGGCAAGCTCGCTGGCTGATGTCCAGCGAGTGGCAAACCGCGCCTGCTCAGACATCCCGGACGGTCAGCGGGGTGCACTCGCTGCGCTTCGCCGCACCTTGCATGCGCAGCGCTGCGCGGTCGCCGTTGCTGAAGGGTCAGAGGCGGATCTGCTCATTTCCCCGAAGTTCGCGCACCCGGGATCTCGGCTGCAGACGACCACACTGTGGCGGTTCGCGCTGGTTATGACGCGGCGCATAACTCACTGGCTCTTTCAGCAGCTTCGACGCAGCCTCTGCATGACGCAGGATTTCCGAACCTGCGATAAGGAGATGTCGTCGTATCTCCACTTAGCCGCCGACACCGGTCGCTTCCCGCCCCGACCTCAACAGTGCTCAAGCTGTTGTGAGCCACAAGCTCAGCGGCGACGTGTCGCAACCGGCGCATTCGCCGGCAGGTCCAGGGTGTCCCAGTACGGCGGATCGCCGATGGTCTCGACCAGAAAATCGACGAAGGCGCGCAGCTTCGGCGAGCCGTAGCGGTTCGGCAGGTAGGCGGCGTAGAGCGTCGATTCGTTGAATCCGCGCCAGTCCGGCAGCGGCGCGATCAGGCGACCATCGCGCAGATACTTGCCGACGGCGAAAGTCGGCAGCAAGGCGACGCCGACGCCGGCGAGCGCGTTGTATCGCAGCGCATCGACATTGTTGATTGAGAGGCTGCCGTTGATGCTCACCGCAAGTTGTTCGTCGCCGCGTGCGAACTGCCAGCGATGGTCGGCAGTGCCCAGTGGAACGCCAAGGCAGTTGTGCTGCGCCAGATCGGCCGGAGCCTGCGGCAGGCCGCGACGCGCGAAATAGTCCGGCGAGCCAACGACGACGAAGCGCACCTCGGCAATGCGCCGCGCAACCAGATTCGGCTGCGGTGCGCCGGTGATGCGCAGTGCCAGGTCGAAGCCTTCCTCGGCCAGATCGACCATGCGGTCGCTGGTGATGATCTCCAGCTCGATTTTCGGGTAACGCTCGAAGAACGCCGGAAGCATCGGCGCAATGACCCAACCGGCGAAGGAGTTGATAGAGGTGACGCGCAGGCGGCCGCCCGGCTCTGCCTGCAGGCTCGCGACCGCGGCGCGCGACTGCTCCAGTTCCTCGACGATCCGCGCGCAGTGTTCGAAGTACGCGCGCCCGGCCTCGGTCAGCGAGAGCTTGCGCGTCGAGCGCTGCAACAGCCGGGCGCCAAGCGCCCGTTCGAGCTTGGCGACGTGCTTGCTCGCCACCGATGACGCGATGCCGAGCCGGTCAGCCGCCGCAGCGAAGCTGCCGAGTTGCACGACGCGGGCGAATGTCAGCACGTGATTCAGATCGTCCATGGCAGCCCCTATTCATTCCACATTGGAACTAAACAATTGCCGATTCCCCAGCTTATCAGCAGATACGGCAGGAATAAGCTGCATACGTCCCTGACATTGGAGTCAAGCCATGACCCAGATCCTTCACACAAGCCTCACTGCGGCAGTCCTGAGCGCCGCCGTTCTGTTCGCGTCCAGCCCCAGCTTCGCCTACGGGGATGCCGTGCCGATGAGTGTCATTGGCATCGAAGCGATGGCGCCCGTGACCAGCCTCAATGCGACGTCGACCGAGATCACCCCCGCTGAATCGCAGGCGCAGGCGCAAACGCCAGCAGTCCTGCCGGACTCGAGGCTGAGCCGCTGGATTGCCGCGCTGCGCCAGCTCCTCGAAGGCGCGATCGAAGTCGCGCTGCGCTGAAACCCCTCATCGGAGCCTTTCATGAACCTGCTGAATTCCCTGCGTCGCTTCAACGCCGTCACCGGGCAGATTGCGCCGACGGTCAGCGCGCGCGTCTCGCGACGCGTGCTGATGCGCCCGCGCATCCCTGCCCCGAAAACCTGGGAGGCCGACGCACTCGCCAGTGCGCAGCGCGTCGGCTTCCGTTTCGGCCTGTCGGCGCTGCGCTGGGGCGAGCGCGATGCACCGGTCGTGCTGATGCTGCACGGATGGGAAGGCCGGCCGACGCAGTTCGCGCATTTCATCGAGCCCTTGTTGCGCGCCGGCCGGCAGGTCGTCGCGCTCGATGCACCGGGTCACGGTGAGTCTCCGGGCAGCGAGTCGAACGCGATCCTGTTTTCGCTGGCCCTGCTCGAAGCCGCGGTCGAAATCCCGAATCTTGAAGCGGTGGTCGGTCACTCGATGGGCGCCGGCGCGATTGGTTACGCGCTCAGTCTCGGCCTGTCGCCGCAGCGTGCGGTGCTGCTCGGCGGGCCGTCCAGCCTGCGCAGCGTGCTTGAACAGTTCGCCGATGGCGTCAACCTGCAACCGCGCGCGCGCACGCGCTTCTTCGACCTCGTCGCCCGCCACACCGGCGTGCACCCGGATGAGGTCGACATCCGCCACCTCGCCCGCGACTATCAGATCCCCGCGCTGATCGTGCACGACCGCGACGACGCGCTGGTGCCGTTCGAGCACGGCGAGCGCATGGCCGCCGCATGGACCGGCGCCGAACTCATGGCGACCGAAGGGCTTGGCCATTGGCGCATCCTCACCGACCCGCGCGTCATCGCACGAGCGACGCACTTTCTCGTCGGTTCGGAACCGCTGCGCCGGGTGGCCTGAGCCGATCCGTCACCCGCGCCTGTCGCTGGGCAGCCGCGGGCTGTGGTGTTGGCCTACTTCATCAACGGCAACCAGCCCGATGCCGCCTGTCGACTCATCTGAAATACAGGAGAGTCCCGGTAGTAGCGCGTGCCTGCCGGTTCCCTGCCTTCAGATCCCGCAGCCTGCCGAGCGTAGGGCGCGTCGCAGGCTGGCGTAGTCACGCGTTTGCGACAGTGCGAGCGGAGGCGTGCTTTCCTCCACTCGGCCCATTTCGATCAGCGCCCACTGCACGGCCCGGGGAAGGTTGTCCTCCGGCTGCGCCTCCAGCAGCATCCGCAGGCGTGGCTGCAATGCCTCGGCCGCTGCGCGATCACCCGACAGCGCCGCGTCGTGCAGCGCTCTGACCAGGCGCGGAACGAGATTGCCGGCAGTCGATATACCGCCCGCAAAGCCTTCCAGGACGAAGTTAGCCGTGGTGAGGTCGCTGCCGGCGTACAGGGCGAAACCCTCAGGCAGATGCAGCGCGAGCAACTCGCGCGCCCGCGCGACGTCCGGTGCGCAATCGACGAAACCGCTGACGCCATTGATTCGCGCAAGCGCATCGACGACGGCCGGTGCGATCCGCTCGGCACGAGAGCGCACCAGCAGGGGTTGCCTTGCTGCCTTGGCAACGGCCTCCACGTGACGCAGCAGCTTGTCGCCAGACGACCAGGGTGCGGTTGGCAGCGTGAGCAGCACTGCATGAGCGCCCGCCTCGTCGGCGATCTGCGCGAATTCGAGCGAGGTCTCGAGCTGGTCGGCACTGAGGCCGGCAATGACGGCGATGCGGCCATCGGCTTGCCAGATGACCCTGCGCCAAAGCTCCAGCCGTTCTTCGCCGTTCAGGTTCAGCGCGGCATCGAGCGTATCGCCAACCAGCAGCGCCGCGCTGCCTTCGACCACATGCCAGTCCACCAGGGCTTCCAGGCTTTCATACTTGATCGCGCCGTTTGGATCGGTGGGCGCCACCAGCTCGACGATGCTGCCCTTGATCATGCCGATATTCCTGATGTGAGCGAGGCCCGGAGTATAACAACGGAGCACATCCTTCCCGGCACGCGACGCGGGTTCGGTACGGCGTTGTAAATGCAGTCATGAGTGGACGACCCCACGCAGCACCGCATTCAGTCCATCGCAACAAATAGTACAAGCAATTGTCACAAAGACGTACGACATGCGAAGGCATGGTATGTGCGTGAACTTGAATCTTCCTGAAGTCGTTGCCGCAGCCTTCCTGCTGATCCTTCTTTGCAGCCGGCTGGCAGCGCGACTTGCGCTGTCGCGCGCAAAGCATCCGTCCTTGCGCGGCCATTCGCGCTGGTCGCGACGGATCGCCCGGCTGGTCGCGCAGTTCGACTACGCCGGAGACCGCTATTTCAGCAGCGATCTGGCCCCCGCAGAAGTCGCCGCACAACGTCGGGCCGGCATGGATCGACTGCGCCAGCGGTTGGCGGCGTCGTCGCCGGAGTCCCTGCGCGCCAGCCAGTCGCTGAAAGACAGCGTTTCCGACGTCCGCTTCACCAGCGAGTACCGCGTGCCGTTTCCGTATCGCCGCGAACTGCCGAACGAATTCCGCTACGGCAGCATGGTGACGCGCACCGAGGGCCGGCGCATCCAGGACATCGACGGTCAGTGGCGCTACGACCTGTCCGGCTCGTATGGCGTCAACGTCTTCGGCTACGACTTCTATAAGGAATGTCTGCAGGCGGGCTTCGCACGCGCGCAGGAACTCGGTCCCGTGCTCGGTCCTTACCATCCGGTCATCAGCCGCAACGTCGAGGCGTTGCGCAGGATCTCCGGGCTGGATGAGGTCTCGTTCCACATGTCGGGGACCGAGGCGGTGATGCAGGCCGTGCGCCTCGCGCGCTACCACACCGGGCGCACGCACCTGGTCCGCCTGTGCGGTTCGTATCACGGCTGGTGGGACGGGGTGCAACCTGGTGTCGGCAACCAGCGCAAGGTCGACGACGTCTACACGCTGAGCGATCTGTCGGAGCGCACGCTGCACGTACTGGCCACGCGCAAGGATATCGCCTGCGTGCTGATCAATCCGTTCCAGGCCCTGCATCCGAATGCCGATGCACCGGGCGATTCGACGCTGATCGCGAGCGACCGGTCGACCGCATTCGACCGCGAGCGCTACACGCAGTGGCTGCAGCGCATCCACGCGGTCTGCACGCAGCGCGGCATCGTGCTGATCTTCGATGAAGTGTTCGCCGGCTTCCGCCTCGGCTATCGCGGCGCGCAGGCGTACTTCGGCGTTGCCGCCGATCTGGTGACCTACGGCAAAACCCTGGGTGGCGGTCTGCCGATCGGCGTTGTGTGCGGCACGCATGCGTTGATGAAGCGCTACAGGGACGACCAGCCCGCCAACGTCTCCTTTGCGCGCGGCACCTTCAACTCACATCCGTACGTGATGACCTGCATGGCGGAATTCCTCGCGCGCATCGAGCAGCCCGCGATCCAGAACATCTATGCCGCGGCAGACGCGCAATGGAACTGGCGCGTTGAAAACCTCAACCAGATGCTCGCCGAACAGGCGCTGCCGATACGGCTGGCCAACATGCACAGCATCATCTCGGTGCTCTACACCCAGCCCTGCCGCTACAACTGGATGCTGCAGTTCTATCTGCGCGCAGAAGGCCTGGAGCTGAGCTGGACCGGCAGCGGTCGTCTGATCATGAGCCTGGACTACACGGACGAGGACTTCGCCGAGGTTGCGCAACGCTTTGTCAGCGCTACTAGGGCCATGTACGCGGACGGTTGGTGGTGGAGCGCTCCGCATCTGACCAACCGATGGATCAAGCGACAGATGCTCAAGGACATGCTGGCCGCCTCGATCCGTGGACGTCACGCGCGGCCGTCTGCTGTAGCGATGCCAGCCACTGGCCGCACCCTGGACAAGGTGGCCTGACATGACGCGCAACCCAAGGCAGATGTCGTTTCGCGAGAAGTTGCAGCTGGAGTTTCACGGCTACCTGCAGAAGGAATCCACGCGCTTCGCAGCCAGCGAGCGCCTGCAGATCGACTTCCATTGTCACGACCGCAACAGCGACGTGCCGGACGAGCTCTGGGGACGTCTGCTTGGGCTGCCGGAAACCTGGCTGGAGACCAAGGACCTGGTGAAGTGCCTGCAGGGCAATGGTTGCGACATCGTCACGATCACCAACCACAACAACGCGCGCTCCTGCTGGGGCCTGCTCGACAAGGGGCACGACGTGCTGGTCGGCACCGAGTTCACCTGTCACTTCAACGAGTACGAGCTGTACATGCACGTCCTCGCCTACGGCTTCACGCCCGGGCAGGAAGCGATCCTCAACAAGAAGCGCCGCGACATCTACGCGTTTCTTCGCTACACCGCCGAACACAACATCCCGGTCATCCTGCCGCACCCGCTGTACTTCTATTCGCGCACCGAGAAGCTCGATCCGCAGATGTTCGAGAAGCTCGCGCTGCTGTTCCAGCGCTATGAAGTGCTCAACGGCCAGCGCGACCTGTGGCAGAGCGTACTCGTGCTCAACTGGGCGCGCGGCATGACCGAGGAAAATCTCCATAGGCTGAGTCACAAGCACAAGCTCAACCCGGCTGACTTCGGCGTCGATATCGCCAAGCCGAAAGTCCTGACCGGCGGCTCCGACGATCACATGGGCCTGTCGGCCGGCCAGTCGGGTTCCTATCTGCATGTGCCGAATCTGGCAGAGCGGCGCAAGACCACGCCGCTGTCGCAGCTCGCACTGGAAGCGATACGCAACGGAAACATCGCGCCGTACGGCCATGTCGGCGAGAACCAGCATCTCAATGTCGCGCTGCTGGATTACTTCTCGCAGATCGTCACGCACATGCAGGACCCTGGACTGCTGCGCCTGATGCTTCATCGCGGCGAGACCAGCGACAAGCTCGCGTGCCTCGTCGTCGGCAACATCTTCCTCGAGATCAAGAAACACAAAAAGACCAAACGCTTCATCGGCAGCGTGCACGATGCGCTGCGCGGCAAGAAGCCGGACTGGCTGCTGCGCCTGGCAGTGTCCAGCGACTATGCGTTCTGCGTGCGTCACCTTGATGAGATTGCCGGGAGTCGGCACCTGCCGGCCGCACAGTCCGCCGCCGCGACGCAGAAGACCTTCTGCGAGCTGTTCAAGGGCTTGTCGCAGCTCATCGTCGCGCGCACCAGGCAGTGCGCGAGCAAGCACCCTGGCCTGCTGGACGGAGCCTTCTCCAGCGAGGCGCTGATCCGCAAGCTCGAGATCCCGCTGCAGGTCCGCGCCCTCGCATTCGGCGAAGCGCCGGGCAAGAGCAACATCACCGGCATCAACCTGCGCGAGATTCTCGACAACCTGTCGTTCCCGGTGATGGTGAATCTCGTGCTGCTCGCCACGCAGCTTGCCAGTACGCGCGTGCTCTACGCCAACCGTGGTTTCCTCAACGAATTCTCCGAGCACATCGGCCACAACCAGCATCCGCGCCGCGCGCTGTATCTGACCGATACGCTGCGCGACAAGAACGGCGTATCCAACTCGCTGTCGGCCAAGCTCGCGGAAATCCAGCGCCAGGACTACCCGGTGGATTTCCTGATCTGCCACGCGGACGCCGGGCCGGAACCGCACCTGCACGTCGTGAAGCCGCTGGCCGAGTTCGGCTTTCCGAGCTTCGGCGAGCAGAAGCTGCGCGTGCCGGACCTGCTGGAAATCGCGCGTATCTTCTACGAAGGCGGCTACGACCGCGTGATCTGCTCGACCGAAGGGCCGATGGCGCTGGTGGCCCTGTTCCTCAAGTACATGTTCAATGTGCCGGCCTTCTTCTTCATGCACACCGACTGGCTGGATTTCTTCCGCCACACCACGGATCTGGATTCGCACGAGCTCGATCGCATCCGCCGCGTGATGCGTGCGCTGTATCACCAGTTCGAAGGCGTGTTCGTGCTCAACAGCGACCACTTCAAGTGGCTGACGCACAGCCACATGGGCCTGCCCAGCGAGCACGTGCATCTGACCGCGCACCACGTCGAGCAACCGCGCAAGAACATCGTTGCGGTGCGCAAGTCCGAGCTGTTTGCGGATGCCGTGGATGCGACGCCGGTGCTGTTCATGGCCGGCCGCCTCAGCAAGGAAAAAGGGGTGCTTGAGCTGCCGGAGATCTATCGCCGTGCGCGCTCGCGACACCCCGACCTGCGCATCGTCATCGCCGGCAGCGGCCCGGCGGAAGCGGAGCTGCGCGAGGCGCTGCCGGAGGCGCTGTTCCTCGGCTGGGTCAGCCGCGAGCGCATCGAGCAGGTTTACGCAGGCCTCGACCTGTTTGTGTTCCCGTCGAGGTTCGACACCTTCGGCAACGTCGTGCTGGAAGCGTTCGCGCAGGGTATGCCGGTGCTGGCCTACAACACCAAGGGCCCGAAGGACATCATCGAAGACGGCAGAAATGGCTATCTGGTGGATTCGATCGACGAGATGTCCGAGCGGATCGTCACCCATTTCGAACAGGCAGAGCGCCACGCACTGATGCGCGCGGCCGCGTTGCGTCGCGTTGACGACTACCAGGCCGGGCCGATCATGCGCCAGTTCATGAGTGACCTGGGCTTGCCCTTGGCGGAAGCCGCTGTCGCCCGGCGTGAGGCTGCATGACCAGCGCCATTCGCCAGCTCAGTCAGCAGGAGCAGCTCAACTTCCTGCTCACCAACCGCATCCCGCGCCATGCCCTGACGCGGCTGGTCGGTCGCATCAGTCGCATCGAGCATCCTTTGCTCACGCGCGTGCTGATTTCACTGTGGCGCTTGTTCGCCGAAGATCTGCGCCTCGATGAGGCCGAGAAGCAATCGTTCAGCAGCCTGCAGGATTGCTTCACGCGCCGGCTCAAGGCGGGTGCCCGCACTGTGGATGCGCGTGCCCGGATCGCCGCCAGCCCTTGCGATGCCGTTGTCGGCGAGTGCGGCCGCATCGAAGGCACGCAGGTATTCCAGGCCAAGGGCTTTCCCTACGAGCTTGGTGAACTGATTCCGGATCCGAAGCTGCAGGCGCTGTATCGCGACGGTTCGTATGTGACGCTGCGCCTGAAGTCGAGCATGTATCACCGCTTTCATGCGCCGGTGGACTGCCGCACCGAAGAGATCAACTACATCTCCGGCGATACCTGGAACGTCAATCCGATCGCGCTGCGGCGCATCGAGAAGCTCTACTGCCGCAATGAGCGCGCGGTGATCCAGCTTCATGATCCGGCCACGGGCGGCAGCCTGTGTCTGGTTCCCGTCGCCGCGATCCTGGTCGCCAGCATGAGGTTCAGCGGCCTGGATGAGGAACTGTGCCTGGACTACCGGGGCCCCAACCGCATCCGTTGGCCTCGCGCGTTCAGCAAGGGCGACGAGATGGGCTACTTCCAGCACGGCTCGACGATCATCGTTTTTGCCACCGGCAACTATTCGCTGTGCGAAGGCATCCGCAGCGGCAACACCATCCGTATGGGGCAGGCGCTGCTGACTGCCGCCGCAGCATCTGTGTGATTCACTGGAGAACCGCAATGACTTTTGGCGAAGAGCTGCACCAACAGCGCTGGGATGACCACCGCTACTACCACCACAACCGCATCAACCAGGCGCTGCACCTGGTCAGCGCCTGCTGTTTCATCATCAGCTACGCGCTGATCTGGACGAACCCGGTTGCCGCCGTGATGGCCGCCTGGCCGTTTGCGATGATCCTGCGCCAGATCGGCCACTTCTACTTCGAGCCGAAGACCTATGACGAAGTGAACCAGGCCACGCACGAGTACAAGGAAAGCGTGAAGGTTGGCTACAACCTGCGTCGCAAGGTCGTGCTGTTGTCGATCTGGGCCGCCGCGCCGGTCGTGCTGTACTTCCAGCCGGCCTTGTTCGGATACTTCAGTGCCGACGAAGTGGCGCGCGGCTTTCTCTACAACACGTCCATCCTGTGGCTGATCATCGGCCTCGGCGCCGTCATCTTCCGCACCGTGCACCTGTTCTTCCTGATGGGCGTGCAGTCCGGCCTGGTATGGGCGACGAAGATCCTCACAGACCCCTTTCACGACATCAAGATCTACCACAAGGCGCCGTACTACCTGTGGAAGGGTGAGATGAACGACGACATGACCGACTGGTACCGCGCTACGCCGGCGCAGAAGGTGCAGTCGGCGCAATGAATGTGCAGATCGACGGCTGACAGCAGGCAACTGCCCGCAGAAGAAAACACCATCGCTCAGAATCTCCGACGCAGGCTCATGCCTGGGTGCCGCGCAGGCGCAGCGCGTTGCCGATCACCGAGACCGAGCTGAGACTCATCGCCAGCGCCGCAATCATCGGCGACAGCAGCCAGCCGGTGAACGGGAACAGCACGCCGGCGGCCAGCGGAACGCCGAGCGAGTTGTAGAGGAAGGCGAAGGCCAGGTTCTGCTTCATGTTGGCGACGGTCTGCTGCGAGATCGCACGCGCCTGCGCGATGCCGCGGAGATCGCCCTTGACCAGAGTGACCTGGGCGCTGTTCATCGCCACGTCGGTGCCCGTGCCCATCGCC
Source organism: uncultured Salinisphaerales bacterium (assembly GCA_964507195.1). Classification (GTDB taxonomy): domain Bacteria; phylum Pseudomonadota; class Gammaproteobacteria; order Nevskiales; family Nevskiaceae; genus Solimonas. Next base: position 13,676 of record CAZDPA010000039.1, read on the forward strand.
ACACCGACATCGGCCTTGGCCAGGGCAGGCGCATCGTTGATGCCGTCGCCGGCCATTGCGACGATGCGCCCCTCGGCCTGCAGCTTTGCGACCAGCGCGAGCTTGTCGGCGGGTTTGACCTCGCCATGCACCTCGTCAATGCCGAGCCGAGCCGCAACCGACTTCGCTGTCGTCAGCCCATCACCGGTCGCCATGATCACGCGCAGCCCGGAGGCCTTGAGTGCATTCAGCGCCTCGGCAGTGCTCGCCTTCAGCGGATCAGACACGGCGAGCAGCCCGGCGATCCGGCCGTCGCTCGCCAGGAACATCACGCTCGCGCCCTGTGCTCTCAGCGCTTCGGCCTGATCGCTCAAGGCATCGACGGAGACCTTGAGCTGATTCATCAGGGCGGTGTTGCCGAGCGCCATGGACTGATTTCCGACGCTGCCGCGCACTCCGATACCCGTGCTGGATTCGAAGCCATCCACCGGCGCGATCGCCAGCTTGCGTTCGCGCGCGGCGCTGACAATCGCCTCGGCCAACGGGTGTTCGCTGCCCTGATCGAGACTGGCCGCAAGACGCAGGACATCGTCCTCGCCAAAGCCGGGGGCTGCAATCACGCGGTCGAATCGCGGACGCCCCTCGGTCAGCGTTCCGGTCTTGTCCACGATCAGGGTGTCGACCCTGCGGAAATTCTCGATCGCCGTCGCATCGCGAAACAACACACCCTGGGTTGCGGCCTTGCCCGTAGCCACCATGATCGACATCGGTGTGGCCAGGCCCAGCGCGCAAGGGCAGGCGATGATCAGCACGGCGACCGCATTGATCAATCCATACACCCAGGCCGGCTCGGGACCAAACAATCCCCAGGCGAAGAACGTCAGTACGGCGATGCTGACCACGCTGACGACGAAGTAACCCGCCACTTGGTCCGCCATGCGCTGCATCGGTGCCTTCGAGCGCTGCGCCTGCGCCACCATCTGCACGATGCTGGCCAGGACGGTCTGCGAGCCCACGCGCTCGGAACGCATGATCAGCGCGCCGTTGGTGTTGAGCGTCGCGCCGATGAGCTTGTCGCCGACCCGCTTGGTGACCGGCATCGGCTCGCCGGTGAGCATGGACTCGTCGACTGAACTGCCACCTTCCAGAACGATGCCGTCCACCGGCACCTTCTCGCCCGGACGAACACGCAGCTGGTCGCCGACATGGACGTGGGTCAGCGGCACATCTTCCTCGCCGCCGTCGGCATTGATGCGCCGCGCCGTTTTCGGCGCCAATCCGAGCAATGACTTGATGGCGGCAGAGGTCTGCGATCGTGCCTTGAGCTCGAGGATCTGACCGAGCAGGGTCAGCGAGATGATCACCGCTGCGGCCTCGAAGTAGACCGCGACGCGACCCATCGATACGAAGGACGCCGGAAACACGCCCGGCGCGACGGTCGCCGCAACGCTGTAGATGAACGCCGCAGATGTGCCCAGACCGATCAGCGTCCACATGTTCGGGCTGCGGTGAACGAGGGACTGCACGCCGCGCTCGAAGAAGGGCCAGCCCGCCCACAGCACGATCGGCAGACTAAGCGCCAGTTCGATCCAGCTTTGCGTCGCCATCCCGAACCACTGCAGCCGATGTCCCGCCATCGCCAGCACGGTCACGGCGATGGTCAGCGGCAAAGTCCACAGGAAGCGGCGAAGGAAGCTCTGCAGTTCCGGATTCTCCTCTTCGTCGCCCGAGGGCATTTCCGGCTCGAGCGCCATGCCGCACTTCGGGCAGGTGCCGGGATGATCCTGGCGCACCTCCGGATGCATCGGACAGGTGTACATCGCGCCGGCGACGACCGGCTCGGGCGCGATCTGTGCAGGTCGCTGTCCCATCAGCGGGTAGCGCTCGGGATTCGCGGCAAACTTTGCTTTGCATCCCGCACTGCAGAAGTAGACCGGCTTTCCGTCATGCTGCAGAACGTGTGGCGACTGCGCGGTGACGCGCATGCCGCAGACCGGGTCCTTGAGGTCTTCGGCTGAACCTCCTGCTGGCGTCTTGCTGGAGGAGCAGCAGCCATGGGCCGCGCCTTCGTGATGCGTGTGCGCGTCCGGGTGGCCGTGTTGAGGGCCTGGGGCGGCCTTTGAATCCTTCATGACCTTGCTCCGTTGATCGGGAATGCGTGCAGGCTAAACCCCGGACCCGACACCAGAGTCAAGGCGCTGCTGTCACGCCCTCCACTGCCCCGCCGCTGATGAGCACAGGCGCCGCGTATTGGCGGTCGCCGACCGGATGAGCGGACCTGCTATGGATTCTCTCTGGACACGGTCCAGCTTCCGTCCGAAGCCTTCAGGTAGCACTCTCTCGCACGCAAACGCTGCCCGCCGCTGGGCCAGAAATCGATCCGATCCGGCCGGATCTCGAAGGCCCGCCAGAACGGCGCGCGCGGAACGAGCGTCCAGTCGAACTGCTCCCGGTACGCGCGAGCCTTGTCCTTCAGCGCAGACGGCTGAGCGTCGGCATGGGCGGTTTGATCAGAAGCCCAGCGACCGAGGCTGTAGTCGCGAGGCAGGTTGCGCCATTGCGCGTCGGACTCGCCCTCCGACAACAACGCGACGTCTCCCTCGATGATCACTTGATAGTGCAGCCGCGGCCAGTGGAAGCAGAGTGCGACACGGGGGTTGCGCTGCATCTGCTGGCCCTTGCCGGTTTCGGTGTGGGCAAAGAAGATCAGCCCTGAATTCGTAATTTCTACGACAGAAACCGTGCGTACGGAAGGTCGCGCGTCGGCGCTCGCGGTCGCCAGGGCTGCGGTGCTGGCCTCGCCGTCCCCGCGGGTTCGCGCTTCCGCGATCAGGCTTGTCAGCAGGGCGATGGCCTTTTCGAAGCTCGAATCCTCATCTGCCATGGTCAATCCTCAGCGTGCGGTGGCCGGCACCGACGGTCCTGCCTGCCGACCGGCCATCCGATCGTTGCCGTATTGCCGCGTGCCGTCGGTGCGTCGGCACACCAACTGTGTACGTTGTCGAACAGACTCAGTCAGTGTATTCCGTACATCCTGCGATCGTATCAAGAGGCACTTTCCGCGGGGATCTGGATTTCGCCGTGGCGCTGCCTCGCACCGAGCCACCGGAGATCACATGAAACGGCATATCTCGACACGATCGGCAATCGACGATGCCCGCCTGCGTCGCCGACCGGTCACGATGGCCGTGCTCGCCAGCGCGCTCGTCGTGGCGCTCGCGGCGTGCGGCCGTGGCGCAACGGACGACCGCAGCATGGCGTCAGCCGCCGCAGACGACGCTTACGACGTGTCGAAGATGGACTTCAAGAGCCCGCAGTCCGTGGTATCAAACGAACGCCACAGTGGCGCCTTCGCGAGCGGCGACGCGCTGAATCTGGACGCGAACCTGAAGCCCCTGGTGGCCGCAGCGGTGAAGGAGATCCGGCTCGACACCACGCACAAGATCATCGAGATCGCACCGGGCGTGAAGTTCAGCGCCTGGACGTTCGGCGATCAGGTGCCCGGCCCGGCAATCCGCGCCCGGGTGGGCGATCGCATCAAGTTCACGATGACCAACCGCTCCGACGAACCGGCGCCTGGCGTCAGCGTGACCGCCGCGCCGATGATGCATTCGATGGACTTCCATTCGGCGATGGTCTCGCCGCAGGACAAGTACCGCTCCATCGCACCGGGCCAGACGATCTCGTTCGAATTCACGCTCAACTATCCCGGCGTGTTCATGTACCACTGCGGCACACCGATGGTGCTGGAGCACATTGCGTCGGGCATGTACGGCATGATGATCGTCGAGCCGCGTAACGGCTACCCGACAAAAGTGGATCGCGAATACAGCGTCATCCAGAGCGAGTTCTATACCCAGACCGACCCCGACAAGCGCAAGGTCGACGGCCAGCCGCTGTACGTGCTCGACGGTGATCGGCTGCGCGCCAAGGCGCCGACCTACACGGTGTTCAACGGCCGCTACAACGGCATGGTCGATCAGCCCTTGCACGCAGAGCCCGGCGAGCGCGTGCGCCTGTTCGTGCTGAACGCCGGGCCGTCGAACACGTCCAGCTTCCACGTCGTCGGCACGATCTTCGACCGCGTCTGGTTCGACGGCAACCCGGACAATCAGTTTCGCGGCATGCAGACGGTGCTGCTGGGTTCGTCGAGCGGTGCGATCGTCGAGTTCATCGTCCCCGAGGCGGGTTCCTACGTGATGGTCGATCACCACTTCGCGAATGCCTCGCAGGGCGCGATCGGCATCATCAGGGCGGGCGGCCCGCCGGAAGGCGGTGACGCAGATCTGGAGCACCACAATATTCCGGCCTCCGATACCCCGACCGATCCGCAGGCTGTGCAGGGCAAGCTCGCGTTTGAATCCAAATGCCTGGCCTGCCATTCCATCGGCGGCGGGGACAAGCTCGGACCCGATCTGTTGGGCACCACCGCACGCCACGAAGACGCCTGGCTGCGACGCTGGCTGAAGTCGCCCGACCAGATGATCCAGACCGACGCAACCGCCAAGGCGCTGCTCGCGCAATGGAAGATTCCCATGCCCAACCAGAACTTGAGTGACGATGAGATCGAGCGCTATCTCGCGTACTTGAAGTGGGCCGACCAGACCTTGCCGGCTGCTGCGAAGACACCGCCATGAATGCCGCGGCATGCGGCCTTGTTCTGGCCGCGATACTCGCCGCGCCCACGGCCATCCTGGCCTGCGGCGTCTGTGACGAAGACAAGATCGCCGCGACCTACGACCACGCCGTCGTCCAGCGTGCAGCGGCCGACGGCGACGTGATGGTGTACGGCGAAATCTCTGGACCGCTCGACGCCGCGCTCGTGAAAGCCGCCGTGGGCCGCGTCCGCGGCGTCAGACCGGACAGCGTGAGAGTCGCGACGCAGCCGGCAGCGCTTTCGTTTGCGCTGGATCCGGACGTGCAGTCGCCGGACGCCGCACTCCTCGCCGCGCAGCGCGAACTTCCGTCGCAAACGCGACTGAGGCGAGTGCAACTGCGAACAGCAGAGCCGCCCGACGGCCATTGAAGCTGCGAGTAGCCCGGACCACGCGCCGCAGCACCGGCCACTGCATGCTGAGTTGCATTCGGCCGTGCCGCGCCGAGCAAGGCCGGGTCCGTGCTCTCCAGCAGAAGGGTCTTGCCGACGCCGCCCTCGGCAGCTACACGTTACGGACTCTTTCCGGCGACTTGATCGGGCGCATCGACAGCTTGTCCCTGCACGATCTTGCGACCCGTGAACATCGCGGAAACGAGCGTGCCGCCTTCACGCAGCTCGGTGACGACGACGGCCACGATGTGGAGGACGATCATCCCGGCGAGCACGAAGAAGCCGTACAGATGAAGAGTGGCGACCGGCTTGCGCATTGCGCGCATGTCCGCATAGGACGTCTTGTCGTACAGCTCCGGCGAGTACGGCACCAGCGTCGCCGGATCGACACCGGGCGCTGCGATCCATTGCGCGATCCAGTTTCCGAACGGTGGAAAGTAGATGTCGGTGCCCGCCAGCACCAGGCCGGTGAGGGCCTGGGCCGTGATCAGCAGGAGCAGCACGGCGACGGCAATGCGCCCCAGAGGATTGTGTCCCAGGTAGTGCTGCGGACGACCGGCCGCGAATGCCGCCGTGTAACTGCGAACGCGCGCAAGATAGCCGCGCCCGCCAGGAAGCATCTGGCGCCAGCGCGCGTAGTGACCGCCGACGAATGCCCACACGATGCGTACGCCGATGTTGAGGGCGAACACATAGCCCACCCAGACGTGCAGCGTTTTCAGCAGCACCTTGCCCTCGTTCGGAATCTTGAACGCGTCTGCATTCAGGATCACGAGTCCCAGCGCCGACAGTGCAATCACGCACAGCACGGCGATCCAGTGGAACCAGCGTGTCGGCACATCCCACACCTTGTACGACTTGAGTTCGTTCATCGAAGGCCCTCGTTCAACATCCAGTTGCGGTCAACATCACAGGTCATGAATTCCACTCGGCGAAGGCGCAACGTGCGGGGCGTCGAACACGGCCAGCACGTCGAGGCCTCGTCAGCCCATTCATTGAAGAGTCAGTGCAAAAGTGTGGCGTGCGATCTGCAGATTCTCCTGGGTAGAGAGCATCCGCACCTCAATAGTCGATGCCGATGTGCTGATCGGGTCAGCGGAGTTCCGATCATTGTTGGCGTAGTCGATCGCCAGACCAGTCCACTTCATGCTGTCGCAGATTGCTGCGCGGACCCATGGATCGTTTTCACCAATGCCCCCGGTAAAAACCAGAAGATCCAGACCCCCCAGGGTGACCGCCATCGATGCGATCTGTTTGCTGACCGACACGACGAACATCTGAATCGCCAGACGGGCATCGGTGCTGTGAGCGGCGGCCTGGTGCAAGGTTCTCAGATCGCCCGAGACCCCGGAGATGCCCAGGAGTCCGGAACGGTGATTGATCATCTCTTCCAGGCCAGAGAGGTCAAGAGTCTTCTCACGCAGCAGATGGATCAGAACGCCTGGGTCAAGATCTCCGCTGCGCGTGCCCATCAGAACCCCGCCAGTCGGGGTCAGTCCCATGCTTGTGTCGACGGATTGGCCATTCCTGAGCGCCGTCACGCTCGCTCCGCTTCCGAGGTGTGCGATCACCACGCGAGGCGGGATAGCGCTGCCGAGCTGCCGGACGATGGACTCGCAGGACAGCCCGTGGAATCCATAGCGCTGGATGCCCTCGGCCTGGAGTGATCGATCAACCGGCAGCACCCGGGCGACGTCTGGCAGGGTCCGATGAAACGTGGTGTCGAAGCAGGCCACATGCTGCAGCGTCGGGAACCGGCGCTGCGCATCGCGAATCAGGACCAGCGTGGCGGCCGCATGCGCGGGTGCGAATGATGAAGCGGACGAGATCTGATGCAGCACCGCGCTGTCGATTCGACAGTGTTCGCGACATGCGGCACCGCCGTGAACGACCCGATGCCCGATGGCGGACGGTTCCGGCAATGCTCGGTCTGCAATCACGCTTGCAATACTGTCAACTGACGCATCCCGGCCACCTGCGGAGATCGAGTCATCCAGCAAAGTCTCGCAATGTGTGCCGTCCAGCTGGTACAGGCCAAACTTCACCGTGGACGAACCGCTGTTCAGCGCAAGGACGATCTTCCCGCTCACCGGGTCCATTTCCAGGTCTTGACCTCTGGCAGGTCATCTCCGGCTTCGCTGATCCACGCCTTGTGACGCTGCGTCGTTGACCAGTAGCGCGAGGTCTCCTTGTCGACCAGACCAGCCAGTCGCGGAATTCTCTGGATGGCGTCCAGCGCCAGCCTGTAGCGATCCATGTCGTTGAGAACGACCATGTCAAACAGGGTGGTGGTCGTACCCTCTTCCTTGTAGCCGCGCACGTGAAAGTTGCCGTGGTTGTGGCGCCGATAGGCCAGCCTGTGGATCAGCGACGGGTAGCCGTGAAATGCGAACACAACGGGCTTGTCCACGGTGAACAGAGCATCAAAGCTGTCGTCCGACAAGCCGTGTGGATGTTCGCCGGGAGGCTGCAGCACCATGAGGTCAACCACGTTGACGACCCGGATCCTGATATCAGGCACGTAGCGACGGAGCAGCGTGACCGCAGCGAGGACTTCGAGGGTGGGAACATCACCGGCACACGCCATCACCACGTCAGGCTCGCCAGGGTCGCTCGCCCACGCCCAGATGCCCGCGCCCGTCGTGCAATGCCGTACCGCTTCCGCCATGCCCAGCCACTGCCAGGCGGGCGCCTTTCCGGCCACCACGACATTGATCTGATTGCGACTCCTGAGGCAGTGGTCCGCGACCGACAGTAGGCAGTTGGCGTCCGGCGGCAGATAAATGCGAACGATGTCGGACTTCTTGTTTGCCATGTGATCCATGAAGCCTGGATCCTGGTGCGAGAAACCGTTGTGGTCCTGCTGCCAGACGTGCGAGGTCAGCAGATAGTTGAGCGAGGCAATCGGCGCACGCCAAGGGACGTCCTTGGTGACCTTGATCCACTTGGTGTGCTGGTTGACCATCGAATCGATGATGTGAATGAACGCTTCGTAGCACGAGAAGAAGCCGTGCCGCCCTGTGAGCAGATAGCCTTCAAGCCAGCCCTGACACAAATGTTCACTCAATACTTCCATGACCCGGCCGTCCGGGCTGAGGTCGGTATCGTCCGCTTGCGTTTCTGCCATCCAGGCCTTGCCAGCGACCTGGTAGACCGCGTCGAGTCGGTTCGATGCAGTCTCGTCAGGACCAAACAGACGGAAGTTCTTCGTCGTGAGATTTCTCCGCATCACATCGCGCAAGTAGCTGCCAAGCACGCGTGTGGATTCAGCTTCAGTCGTCCCAGGGTCGGCAACGGTCACGGCGTAATCGTGGAAGTCGGGGAATGACAGCGGCTTGAGCAGTTCACCGCCGTTGGCGTGTGGATTGCTTCCCATCCTGAGCTGGCCCGTCGGCGCCAGTTCCGCCAGGTCGGTACGAAACCGCCCCGCCTCATCGAACAGCTCGGCAGGTCGATAGCTGTTGAGCCAGTCCTCCAGCTGTTTGCGGTGCTCTGCGCCGCTGAAGTCGGACAATGGCACTTGATGCGCACGCCAGGTGCCTTCAACGGGCTTTCCGTTGACGACCTTGGGGCCTGTCCAACCTTTGGGAGTCCGCAGAACGATCATTGGCCAGCGTGGTCGCTCAGCATGGCTTCCAGCCGCAGCCTGCCTGGCAGTGTTCTGGATATTCCGGATACGCAGCAGAATGGTGTCGAGCGTGCCTGCAAGCTGCTGGTGAACCAGCATCGGATCGTCGCCTTCGACGAAGAAGGCTTCGTAGCCGTAGCCGTGCATCAGGGCCGTCAGCTCTTCGTGGCTGATGCGGGCCAGCACCGTCGGATTGGCAATCTTGTATCCGTTGAGATGCAGAATGGGCAGCACCGCGCCGTCATGAGCAGGATTCAGGAACTTGTTCGAATGCCAGCTTGCGGCCAAAGCGCCGGTCTCAGCCTCTCCGTCACCGATCACACAGGCAACGATCAAATTCGGGTTATCGAATGCGGCGCCATAGGCATGCGCCAGCGAATAGCCGAGTTCCCCGCCTTCGTGAATCGAGCCAGGCACTTCCGCCGAGACATGGCTGGAGATGCCGTTAGGCCATGAGAACTGACGGAACAGGCGCAGTAAGCCACTCTCGTTGCGCTCGATGGCCGGATAGCGCTCTGTATAGCTTCCTTCGAGATACGTGTTGGCCACGATCCCTGGGCCACCATGCCCTGGCCCGGTGATGAAGATCATGTTGAGGTCGTGCGCTTTGATCAGTCGGTTCAGATGCACGTACAGGAGATTCAATCCGGGTGTCGTGCCCCAGTGACCGAGCAGTCGTGGCTTGAGATGCTCGAGCTTGAGCGGCTCCCTCAGCAAAGGATTCGCCTGCAGATAGATCTGACCCACCGAGAGATAGTTCGCCGCGCGCCAGTAGGCGTGCATCTTCTGCAACAGGTCGACTTGGAGAGGATTGGGCATCTGCGCCTCGTGATGGCACCTAGAGCTGGCCGGCATGACCATGGTGTACGCGTTGTGTGTCGAAGGCAGTGCGCAGTATGCGAAGAATGTCGCGCCAGCTGACAATCCCGCAGGGCTTGAAGTGATCGTCAACAATCGGGATGCAAGACACTCGATTCTTCGCAAAGAACTCGAAAGCGTCTTCGAGAGTGGCGTCAACCGTTAAAGTCAGAACCGTGTGCGACATGATCTGATGCATGTGTTTGTTGAGCGTTGCGGCGTCGCGCGCGGTTTCAGAGTATGTTCCAAGTGCCGGGCTCAGCGCGCGCAGCAGGTCACGATCTGAAACAACTCCGACAAGCCGGTCTGAATCGACGACGAGCAAATGGTGAAAGCCTCGCGCTGAGAAGAGCGTGCGAACAGTGGTCAGGGTGTCGTCCAGACCAACCGTGCAGACACTTCGTGTCATTACATGCGCGATGGGAGTGGCCGGCCAGTTCATGCGTTTATTGCTTTGCAGATCCGGCAAGCTCCGAGGCCCCAAGCGGCGCGGCGACAGCGGTGGGAGGGGATCGGCCGTACAAGGTGAGCGCCGCATCCACGGCTGCCTCATCGTAAATGGAGCCGCGGCCACGAACGAGCTCGTCGAGAGCTGAATCGATGCCGCGCGCCACTCGATATGGCCGATGAGACTCCATCGCTTCGACAACGTCTGCGACGGCCAGAATCCGCGATTCCAGAAGTATCTGATCGCCTTTCAATCCGAGGGGATACCCTGAGCCATCGAGGCGCTCATGATGCTGTCTCACGATCAGCGCGACCGGCCACGGGAAATCCACGTTCTTGAGAATCTCGTAGCCGGCCTCTGCGTGACCGCGCACGAGGTCCATCTCCGCTTTGGAGATCCTTCCGGGTTTGGAGAGGATTTCCGCCGGAACGATGATCTTTCCGATATCGTGGACCAGGGCGGCGAGTTCGAGGCCGCGACATCGATCTTCACTCATACCAAGATGCTGTGCGATCGACACTGCCAGCATCGACACTTTCTTCTGATGGTCCGACGTGTACGGATCGCGCAGTTCCAGCGTGCTGGCCAGCGCCGTAATGGTGGCGCGCATGCTTTTCTCGAGGCGCTTGCGCTGGGTAATGTCCTGGATCGAAGCGACCAGAAACGGGTGCTCAATCGAGACGCGCTTTACGCGTATCTCTGCGGTGAAGTCGGTTCCATCGCCGCGCTGAATCGTGGACTCGAAGCGAGCATGTCCAGATCTGGATATCTCGGCAAGAACGCTGGTCCGCCTGTCCTCAGCAGGCGAAGGGCAAAGATCATTGACAGTCATTGACTGCAGCTGGTCGCGGGTCAAACCCCAGTCCAGGCACGCGGTTTCATTGATGTCCACGATCTGCAGGGTGATCGCGTCGAGAGCTGCAATGGCATCGCACGAATGATCAACCAGCGCACGCAGCAAATGAAGATGGAATGCGTCTGCACGCTGCTGTGTAATGTCGCTGGCGATTCCGACAAAGTGACTCACCGCCTTGCTGCTTGGATCCAGAACGCGATACCCGCGATTCCATACCCATCGAATCTCGCCGTCGGGCCTGACAATACGGACCTCCGATGAATGATCAAGGCCAGCTACCTGACGTTCAAGGGTAGACAGCGCAATCTGAAGATCATCGGGATGAACGCAATCAAGAAACGATCGCGCATTGGCATAAAGGCTCTCACAGCTGCGTCCGGTCAACCGTTCGTATGCTGGGCTCACGTATGAAACCAGTGTGGTGCCTGGGTCTGCGACCCAGAGCACCTCCGCCACAGCGTTCGCGATATCGGCAAGATCAAGATGCGAGCCGCCCGGATCAGTCGGCATCGGTTCGCTGTGACGGCTCCCCTTCGGCGTGGCACCCGCGGTCAGCCCCAGCCGAAACCGCTGCTGAATCATCGATTGCGGGTGCAGCGGGATATGTGCCTCTAAGGCGATGGGGGCAGGCATGCTCGGATTCTCGACAACTGTTTGTTATCCTGCGCTCAAGCCGGGTAATCACGCATTGACCTGCGTCAATCAGATATCGTGCAGTTTGCGTTGGCAGATCGCTGCGCCATTGACCTGGATCAGGGCGTCCAGCCGGGGCTGGGTTCAGACTCCATGTATTGCGGAGAACCCTGATCATGAATCCAAAATCTGGACAGTTTGCGCGGGACGAGTTCGGCGATGGGTACTGGCGTGAGTTCGCAAGCGACGCAGCGCTTGCCCGAACGCATGAGCACGTCGCTGTAGCCCTGGTTCCCACCCGCGAAGATGCAGACGCCCTCGCCGATCGGCTCGTGAGCGCCGGAGTGACGGCAGAGATATCCGGTTATTACGGAGCCGAGCAGCTGCCTTGGATGGTGACCGTCAAGTCACTGGCGTGTCCGTCACAGCAGGCAGTGGCTGAGTTTCGCGAGCGCGTACGGCAGCTGGCATCCATGCGCGGCGGTCAGCTGCTCGACAGTAGCCATTCGGGTGACACACAAGACGCGGGGCCGCTGATATAGATTCAGAATGTTCGGTGTCGTACAGAGTGTGACGACAGCGGGCTGTAGTACTGTTCCGGACGGAGACCGGCCATGCGAACACTCCAGATGGAGTCCGGCGGGGATTCAAGCGTCCGGGAATAGAGCGCCACGATCTCAGGAACATGATGGCCCTTTGATCGGTTTGTTGCTGTTGAACATTACGCACCCTTTGGGGCACGGAGGTTCATCGTGAACAACGTCAGGAAGCTGTGGCTCAGTCTCATTGCGCTCATCGTCGTTTCCTTTTCGATACTTCTGTGGGCGGGTGGCGAGATCTTCCGGGCTGCGCCGCCGATGCCGGAGCGTGTCGTCGGCGCGAACGGCGACGTGGTCTACACCCGAGCCGACATCGAGCGTGGACGGCAGGTCTGGCAGTCCATCGGCGGAATGCAGCTCGGTTCGATCTGGGGTCATGGCGCGTACGTAGCGCCGGACTGGAGCGCAGACTGGCTGCATCGCGAAGCGATTGCCGTGCTCGACGGATGGACGCAGCATTCCGCAGGCCTTCGCTACGAGGAGCTTCTGCCGGAGGAACAGGCAAGCTTTCGCGGACGTCTCGAGGCTTCGATACGACGCAATACCTACGATCCGGAAACTGCAACGATCACGCTGAGCAACGAGCGCGTAGCAGCGATCCGTGCGGTGAGCGCCCACTACGAAAGCCTGTTCGGCTCGGGTGCCGACACTGCCGGGCTGCGGGAAGCCTACGCCATGCGAGACGACACCGTCGGCTCGCCAGAATATCGCCGTGCGCTTTCGGCCTTCTTCTGGTGGACGGCCTGGGCTGCGACGACCGAACGCCTGGGAACGCAGGGCGAAACGCTTGCACCTGAACGCCCGGGCGTTCAGTCACACAAGGTGACTTACACGAACAACTGGCCGGCCGAGCCGCTGGTGGGCAACCGGCCGCCGCCGGCACTCTGGGTCTGGTCGGCATTCAGCGTGATGTTCCTGCTCGCGGGTGTCGCGCTGTTGGGGTGGCACCACGCCGTCTCGCGCGGCCAGGACGAGCCGGCAGCCGCAATACCGGCAGCGGATCCCTTCGCGCTCCTGCGAATCACGCCGTCGATGCGGGCAACAGCAAAATACTTCTGGGTCGTGCTGGCATTGTTCCTGCTGCAGATCCTGCTTGGAGCGATCACCGCGCACTACCAGGTCGAAGGTCAGGAGGCCTACGGCTTCCCTCTGGCTCAACACCTGCCCTATTCGATCACCCGAACCTGGCATACGCAGCTCGCCGTACTGTGGATTGCTACCGCGTGGCTCGCCACAGGTCTGTACATCGCGCCGGCGCTTTCGGGTCACGAGCCACGCTTCCAGCGGTTGGGTGTGAACATCCTGTTCGTCTCGCTGCTGATCATCGTCGTCGGCTCGTTTGCCGGTCAGTGGATGGCCGTCATGCAAAAGCTCGATCTGGATCACAACTTCTGGTTCGGCCATCAGGGCTGGGAATACGCCGACATGGGCCGCTTCTGGCAGTGGTACCTGTTCATCGGCTTGCTGCTGTGGCTGGTTCTCGTCGGACGTGCGCTATGGCCGGTGCTGAGTCAGCGCGGGTCGGAGACACGATCGATCACCGCATTGCTGTTCCTGTCGACGGTCGCAATCGGCGTGTTCTTCGGTTCAGCGCTGATGTGGAACGAGCACACGCATATTTCAGAGGTCGAGTACTGGCGGTGGTGGCTCGTGCATCTGTGGGTCGAGGGCTTCTTCGAGGTCTTCGCAGCGGCCGTCATGTCACTGATCTTCGTGCGCCTCGGGCTGGTCCGCGTGGGCAGCGCGACGGTCGCTGTGCTGTTCGCCACCATCATCTTCATGGCGG
>CAZDPA010000040.1:0-27341 GCA_964507195.1 uncultured Salinisphaerales bacterium
CGCTGGGAGGGTTCCTTCGCCATCAGCGCATCGACCAGCCCCTGAAAGCGCGCCAGCGGTGCCGGCAGGCGCGGAATCGGCTCGGTCACGTGCATGAAGATGATCGCGAGCGAATCTTCCGCGAGGAACGGCAGCTTGCCGGTCAGCATCTCGTAGAAGATGACGCCGAGGCTGTAGATGTCGGCGCGGCCATCCACGGTCTGGCCGCGCGCCTGTTCGGGGCTGATGTAGCGCGGCGTGCCGATTGACACGCCGGTGGCGGTCATCTTGGATTCCGACGACATCGCCTTGGCAATGCCGAAGTCAGTGAGGATCGCCCGGCCCTGCTCGTCAAACAGGATGTTCTCCGGCTTGACGTCGCGATGGACGAAACCGGCGTTGTGGGCGTGGACGAAGGCGCCGGTGATTTCGCGCAGGATCTCGAGCGCCTGGCCGGGATTCAGGCCCTTGTCGATGCGTCCGCGCAGATCGCCGCCGGTAAGCAGGCGCATCGCGCAGAAATGCAGGCCGTCCGCATGGTCGACCTCGAAGATCGTGACGATGTTGGCGTGGTTCAGCGAAGCGGCGGCGCGCACCTCTTTCTCGAAGCGGGCAACGGCCTTGGGGTCGCGCGCAAACTCCGGAGGCAGAACCTTGAGGGCGACGCGGCGACCGAGCTGCTGGTCTTCGGCCTCGTAGACATCGGCCATGCCGCCGGTGCCGAGCAGCCGCAGGATCTTGTATTTGCCCAGTGCAGTCCCGGCAGTCAGCATGACGGCATCCTTGCGGCTATACGCGGGCCGCGCGGCGGGCGGTTCCGCAAATGGTCCATGGCGAGCATAGGCACAGGCACCACTGAAGATGGGTTCATCGGCAATATACACTGCAGCCCCGGCCACTTCATGACGCGGTTCATAGATCTCCCAGAGCCAGAGCCCGGTGCGCCCGCCCCGCCATACCTCCAGTCCCGATGACAGCGACGGCGCCGCGCCGGACTGGCGCGCGCTGCGCGCACTGATTCCGTATCTGCGCGAGTTTCCGCTGCGCGTGGGCGTGGCGGTGGCTGCGCTGGTGGCAGCCAAGCTGGCGGTGACGACACTGCCGATGGTGCTCAAGCAGCTGGTCGAGGCGCTGGACCGTGAGGGCAAAGCGCTGATCGCAGTGCCGGTCGGTCTGCTGCTGGCCTATGGCGGCCTGCGCCTGGCCTCGGTGCTGCTTGCCGAGCTGCGCGACGTCGTGTTCGGCCGTGTCAGCGAGCGCGCCATGCGCCGCGCCGCGCTGTCGGTCATGCGCCATCTGCATCGGCTGGATCTGGATTTTCACCTGTCGCGTCGCACCGGCGGCCTGTCGCGCGATATCGAACGCGGCATCTCCGGCATCAGCTTCCTGCTGCGCTTCATGCTGTTCAACATCCTGCCGACGCTGCTGGAGATCGCGCTGGTCGCCGGCATCCTGCTGTTCAACTACGGCGTCGAGTTCGCGCTGGTGACGGCCTTTGCCGTGCTCGTCTACGTATTCTTCTCGGTATTGACGACCGAATGGCGCACGCAGTTCGTGCGCAAGGCCAATCGCCTCGACTCCAACGCCGGCACGCGGGCGATCGACAGCCTGCTCAACTTCGAGACGGTCAAGCTGTTCGGCAACGAGCGCTACGAGGCCGACCAGTACGACCGCGCGCTGGCCGAGTGGGAGCAGGCCCAGCAGCAGAACCGCCTGTCGCTCTCCGCACTGAATACCGGCCAGGCGCTGATCGTCGCGGCGAGCCTGACCTGGATGATGTTCATGGCGGCGGAGGGCGTGACCACGGGGCGCATGACGCTGGGTGATTTCGTCGCGATCAATGCCTACCTGATCCAGCTGTTCATCCCGCTCAACCTGCTCGGCTTCGTCTACCGCGAGATCCGCCGTGCGCTGACCGACATGCAGCGCATGTTCATGTTGCTCGAGGTCGAACCCAAGGTCGTCGATGGCCCTGGGACGCTGGCCCTCAAGCCGGGCAGTGCCGACGTCGAATTCGACAATGTGCATTTCAGCTACGGACCCGACCGCACGATCCTGCGCGGGGTCAGCTTCCGCATCGCCGCGGGGCGCAAGGTTGCCGTGGTCGGTGCCAGCGGTGCGGGCAAGTCGACCGTCGCGCGCCTGTTGTTCCGCTTCTATGACCCGAGCGCCGGCACGATCCGCATCGGTGGCCAGGACCTGCGCAGCCTCAGCCAGGACAGTCTGCGTGCGCAGATCGGCGTCGTGCCGCAGGACACGGTGCTGTTCAACGATACCCTCGAATGCAACATCGCCTATGGCCGTCCCGGCGCCAGTCCGGAGCAGGTGCGCGAGGCCGCGCGGCTGGCCCATCTCGATGGCTTCATCGAACGCCTGCCGCTCGGCTACGCGACACCGGTTGGCGAGCGCGGGCTCAAGCTGTCCGGCGGCGAAAAGCAGCGCGTGGCGATCGCCCGCGCCCTGCTCAAGAATCCGCCGCTGATGATCTTCGACGAGGCGACCTCGTCGCTGGACTCGCGCTCCGAGCGGGCGATTCTCGACGCCCTGCGGGAGGTCGCCGCGCGACGCACGACGCTGGTCATCGCGCATCGCCTGTCGACCGTCGTCGATGCCGACGAGATCATCGTGCTCGACCATGGCGAAGTGCTGGAGCGCGGCAGCCATGCCGACCTGATCCGTCGCGATGGGCCCTATGCGCGGCTATGGCAGATGCAGCAGCGCGAGAGTGAGTCTTCCTCAACGGAACAGCGCTGAAGGCCCTGACCTGAAACGGTGCACAATTCGCTTCACGGTGGCGCGGATTTCGCATACCGTTGCCGTCCGGGTTCAAGGCAACCCCCTAACTATGTTTACCGGTTCCAGGGCGCCGCTTGCGGCGACAACATCATGTTCTCGCTTGAATCTCTGAAGAATCTGTCCCAGATCGGCCCTGGGGATGCGCTGTATCAGCGCGTCGTGACCCCCGAGCTGGATGAGCTGTTCGCGCGCATCCCCAAGCCGGTCGGCAGCTTCGGGTATGACCCCTGGGGGTACAA
The DNA here is from genome assembly GCA_964507195.1 of uncultured Salinisphaerales bacterium. GTDB lineage: Bacteria > Pseudomonadota > Gammaproteobacteria > Nevskiales > Nevskiaceae > Solimonas. Next base: position 3,015 of record CAZDPA010000040.1, read on the forward strand.
CGAAGACACCGCCAAGTTCACGCTCGGCTTGACGAAAATGCTGTACGACAAGTATTTCCGGGTGACTGCGAACGGTCTCGAGAACATTCCGGAAAACGGCCGCGTACTGGTGATCGCCAATCACTCCGGGCAACTGCCGATGGACGGCGTGCTGATCGGTACTGCGCTCGCCACCAACCCGAACGGGCCGCGCTTCGCGCGTGCGATGATCGAGCGCTTCTTCCCGCAGGTGCCGTGGCTGGGCAATTGGCTGAATTCGGTCGGTGCGGTGATCGGGGATCCGATCAACTGCTCGAAGATGCTCGAGCGCGACGAAGTCATCATCGTTTTCCCCGAAGGCGTGCGCGGGTCCGGCAAGCCCTGGCACAAGCGCTATCAGCTGCAGCGCTTCGGCAACGGCTTCCTGCATCTGGCCTTGCAGCACAACACGCCGATCGTGCCGGTTGGCGTCGTCGGTTGCGAAGAGACGATGCCGTCGCTGGCGAGCATCACACCGCTGGCCAAGATGCTGGGCATCCCGTACTTCCCGATTGCATTGCCGATGCCGTTGCCGGCGCGGGTGTTTCTGAACTTCGGTGCGCCGATCCAGTACCGGTGCAATGCCGAAAGCGAGGACGAAGTCACCGCGCGGGTCGAAGAGGTCAAGGAACGCATTCGCGAGCTGATCAATCTGGGCCTGCAGCAGCGCACGTCGATATTCTGATTCAGACCCCTTCGAGCCAAGTCAAGAGATACAGGCCAGCAGAATGAGCAAAGCCAGCACAGAGAAGAAGACCGTACTGGTCACCGGTGCAGCGGGATCGCTGGCGCGGCGTGTGATCGCGCGCCTGCACGGGCAGTACAACGTCATTGCCGTGGACTTCCGTCGCAAGGTCGAGACCGATGCGGGCATTCCCTCCTACAAGGTCGATACCTACAAGCGCGGCTTCGAGGACATCTTCCGCAATCACCGCATCGACACAGTGATTCACATTGGCCGCATCTTCACCCACGAGTACGATCGGCAGCGTCGCTACAACGCCAATGTGCTCGGCACCAAGAAGCTGCTCGACCTGTGCCGCAAGTACGCGGTCAAGCAGGTGATCATCCACTCGACCTATTTCGTCTACGGCGCCTCGGCGTACAACCCGGCGCTGCTCGATGAAGATGCGCCGCTCAAGGCCAGCGAGGTCACGCAGGATCTGGTCGACTCGGTCGAGGTCGAAAGCCTTGCGCAGATCTACATGTGGAAGTACCCGGAGCTGCACATCACGATTCTGCGCCCCTGCAACGTACTCGGACCGGGCGTGCAGAACAGCATGTCGCTGCTGCTGTCGCGGCCGTTGGCGCCGGTGCTGGTCGGTTTCTCGCCGCTGATGCAGTTCCTACACGTCGACGACATGGCCGACGCGATGATGGTGGCGTTCGAGGGCAATCAGCCGGGCATCTACAACGTCGCGCCGGATGACTGGGTCGCCTATCAGGTTGCGCTCAAGCAGAGCGGCTGCCGTCGCCTGCCGGTGATGAGCATCCCGCCGATGCTGCCGAAGCTGATCAGCAGCGCGCTGAACTGGAATGCGTTCTTCCCGCCGTATCTGATCAACTACTTCAAGTATCCGGTCATCATCGACGGCGGCCTGTTCCGCAAGACCTTCGACTGGAAGCCCAAGCGCAGCATGAATGACATCTTCAGCTTCTATCGCAAGACCAAGCTTTTGACCGATTGATCTGGTAGTCCTGCGTCAGGCCGTTTCATAGCCTTGTTGCATGACCGCAACAGCAAGGATTCATTGGGCGGACAGTCGGACAGTGCATACACTGCGTGCTTAACCCGTCACCCCTATTTTGGACAGGAGATCTCCGTGGCTAAAACAAAAAGCAAGGCCGGCAAGGTAGCTGCAGGCCAAGGCATCGACATCGGCATGAGCAAGGATGCGCGCAAGATGATTGCCGACAGCCTCTGCCACCTGCTCGCCGACGAGTACACGCTCTATCTCAAGACCCACAACTTCCACTGGAACGTGACCGGGCCGATGTTCAACACGCTTCATCTGATGTTCGAGCAGCACTACATCGAAGCGGCCACCGCAGTGGACCTGATTGCCGAGCGCATCCGCGCGCTGGGCTTCCCGGCGCCGGGCACCTACAAGCAGTACGCCGCACTGTCGTCGATCAAGGAAACCGACGGCGTGCCGGAAGCCACCGACATGATCCGTGATCTGGTCAAGGGTCACGAAGCCTGCGTGCGCACTGCGCGCAAGGCCTTCCCGCAGATCGACAAGGCCAGCGACGAGCCGAGTGCCGACCTGCTGACGCAGCGCATGCAGGTGCATGAAAAGACCGCCTGGATGTTGCGCAGCCTGCTCGAGTAAGGGTTTTCGTTGAGCGCGAACCTGCAGGCAGCGAAATCCGAGCCTTTGCTGGCCGTGCGCCAGCTCAAGGTTCAGCATCGACTCCGGCCGGCGCATCCGTTTGCGTCGCCGCAGTTGCTGCGCGCGGTCGATGAAGTGCATCTGAACCTGCGCGCCGGTGAGACGCTCGGCCTGGTCGGCGAGTCGGGTTCCGGCAAATCCACGCTCGCCCGCGCGCTGCTCGGCGTGCACGCGATCGCCGCAGGTTCGATCCGTTTCGATGGCTGCGAACTGAGCGTCCTTGACCGCAAGGCCTGGCAGCCGTTGCGGCGCGAGATCCAGATGGTGTTCCAGGACCCGCAAGGCAGCCTCGATCCGCGCATGCGCATCCAGGACATCGTTGCCGAGCCGCTGGAGTTCCTGTGTCCCGAGCTGGATGCGATCGCGCGCCGCGCGCGCGCCTCAACGATGCTGGCACGGGTCGGCCTGGACGAAACGCTGTGGAGACGCTTCCCGCGCGAGCTGTCGGGCGGTCAGTGCCAGCGCGTCGGCATTGCCCGCGCGCTGGTCGTGCGGCCACGCATCCTGATCTGCGACGAGGCCGTGTCTGCGCTCGATGTATCGGTGCAGCGGCAGATTCTCGATCTGCTCAAGTCGCTGCAGGCCGAGACCGGCATGGCGATGCTGTTCATCTCCCACGATCTTGCGGTGGTGCGCCAGATCTGTGATCGCGTGATGGTGATGTACTTCGGCCGCATCATGGAACAGGCCGATACCGCGCACCTGTTCGAAGAGCCGCGTCACCCGTATACCAAGGCGCTGCTTGCCTCGGTGCCCGGTGCGGATCCTGCGCAGCGCGCACTTCTGTTGCGCGATGGTCCGGCCCCGGATGTCAGCGTGCCGGCGACGGGGTGTCTGTTCACTGCCCGCTGCCCGATGGCGGATCACGAATGCAATCGCCGCATTCCGCATATGCACAGTCTGCGCGACGGTGCTGCGGTGGCCTGTCACTACATCGCCGAAGCCTGGGTGCCGCCGCATCGTGCGGGTGCAACGCAAGCGGCATAGAGATCAGGTGCTGCAGCTGAGCAGCCCGGTTCCGCGCAGCGGAGCCGGGAAGCCAGGTTGCCCGGCGATGCTTCCCGGCTTCGCCTTCAGCGAAACCGGGCTACCGCGGCTAGACCGGATGTCAGGGAGACGGCTTTATGCACTGCAGCTGGGCTTCTTGCCCGCCGCGCGAGCCTGATCGTAGAGCGGCTGCACCTTCGGCAGATTGCGCTGCAGATCCTTGATGCGGGTATCGGCTGCGGGATGGGTCGACATCATCTCCGGCGGCGCACCGCCCGCCTTGCGGCTCATGTTGACCCACAGCTGGGCCGCCTGCGACGGGTCGAAGCCGGCGCGCGCCATGATCTGCTGGCCGAGAATGTCGGACTCGCTTTCGTCGCCGCGCGAGTACGGCAGCAATAGCAGCAGGTTTGCGCCGGCGCCGATCATGTCGCCGGACACGCCGGTGCTGGCGGACAGGACCTGCACGCCCATCTGTGTCGCCAGCTGGTTGGAAACGCGTGCGGCGGAATGGCCGGCCAGCACATGCGCGACTTCATGACCGATGACGGCGGCGAGCTGGTTCTGGTTCTCCGCGACCTTGAGCATGCCGGTGTAGACTCCGATCTTGCCGCCGGGCAGGGCGAAGGCGTTGACCTCCTTGGATTCGAACACCTGCACTTCCCAGTTGCCGCCGACTTCGCGCGTGATGCTTTGCGCCACGCACTGCACATAGCGGCTGGTGCTGGTGTTGGACGTCGTCGGCGTCTTCTTCTTCAGTTCCTGAAAGGCGGCGATGCCCATCTGGTTCATTTCCGAATCGGATACCAGCTTGAGCTGGGTCCGTCCGGTCGGCGAGGTCGCACAGGCGGCGAGTCCGACCATTGTGACCAGTGTCGTGGCCAGCATGCTGCGGCGCGCAAATACATTCATCGGAAAACTCCCTTTTGCAGATTCTCTGCCGACGGCAAACGGCCAAGCGTGAATGATAGTGGATGCACGGCTGAACCCTCTGTGAAGGGCGCAATCCCGCACTACTCAAATGTGGGCATTTGTCGGTACAGTTCAGGTCGGGTGCGAGCCCAGGGGATGCAACGTCCGGTGGGAGACCGGACGTCGCAGATGCTTTCAAGATGGCGGCAGCCATCGGATTCGGAAGGTTTTAACGGTATGGCAAATCGCGAAACGGGTACGGTGAAGTGGTTCGACAACGCCAAGGGTTTCGGTTTCATCCAGCGCGCTACCGGCCAGGATGATGTGTTCGTGCATTTCAAGCAGATCCTGGGCGAAGGCTACCGAACCTTGCAGGAAGGACAGCAGGTTCAGTTCAACGTCGTGCAGGGCCAGAAGGGCCTGCAGGCCGAAGAGGTTGCCGTCGTCAGCTGAGCTGCTCAGCAACATAAAAAGGCCGGGATCGTCCCGGCCTTTTATGTACACAGGTTCCGGTCAGCCGCCCATCAGTTTCTTCATGCCCGCGCTCGATACGCTGGTGCCGCCGAGCGACCAGCCGCCATCGACCGGAATCACGGTGCCGGTGACATAGGACGCCATCGGGCTGGCCAGCCACAGGCAACAGTTGGCAATGTCGTCCTTGGTGCCGAAGCGCTTGAGCGGGACCGAGTCGGTGACGATCTGGGTGGTCTCCGCATTCGGCGCGAGGCGCTTCATGCCCTCGGTATCGCTGATCGGTCCCGGAACCACGGAGTTGATGCGCACGCCCTGAGCGCCCCATTCGATCGCGCCGACGCGGGTGATCATGTCGACGCCGGCCTTGGCGGCACAGACATGCATCTGGAATTCCATCGGGTTGTAGGCCTGCGGTGCCGAGATGTTGACGATGCTCGCACCCGGCTTGCGCAGCAGCTCGAAGCCGGCGCGCAGCACATGGAAGGTGCCGAGCAGATCGATCTCGACGACGGCACGGAAACCGTTCGACGAGATACCCAGCGCCGGTGCCGGGAAATTGCCAGCAGCGCCGGAGATCAGCACGTCGATCGGGCCGTGCTTCGCATGCGCTGATTTCAGTGCGGCTTCGGTCTGCGCGTAGTCGCGGACGTCGACCGATACGCCGATGACGTCACCGCCGTGAGCCTTGAGCGCCGCGACTGCGGCATCGACCTTGTCCTGCGAGCGTGAGGCGACGCTCAGCTTTGCGCCCTGGCGTGCGAACGCGTGGGCAATCCCGAGGTTGATGCCGCTGGTACCGCCGGCGACGAAGACATGCTGGCCGCTGAAATCGAACATCCCATCCATCAACACTTCCTCTTGATCAGAAAATTCCTGCGGCGCGCCACGGCAGGCGCAGCACGGCCAGGCATATCAGCGCAAGCAGACCGGACAGGCCCAGACTGCCGCCGCCGCCTCTGCGACCACTGCTGCCGTCATCGACAATCCGCAGCGTACGGTCGCTGCCGCCGCTGTCGGTGTTGTCGCGATCACGATCATCTTCGTAACGCTGCCAGCCGGCGGACCAATCCAGCACCGTTGCCGGATCGCTGTCGAGGGCCTGGCCGGAAAGATCCTGTGCCGTGACCTTGAGATTGACCAGAGCAGCATTGTCGAGCGGAACCGACGCCGGCAGGCGGAAGGTGATCGCATACGCGTCGTCAACGTAGCGCAGGTAGCCGTCGGGAGCCCCACCCGCGGCGGGTAGCCAGCCCTGATCCGTGGTCATCAGCGCAGTGCTGAACGGACTCCCGGCGGCAGACTCGCCTTCGATGGCGATCTGCGGTGCCAGCGTCGCGGTCTGCCCGGTGTACGTGACCACCGTGCCAGCTGCATCTCGCGCGCGCATCGGTTTGCTGAAGGCGAGCCACAGGCGATAGTCGGTGTCGGCGACCAGGGCCTGCTGCGCGCTGACCTGCAGCTGCCGCCCGTTGCCGCTGCGCTGCCACTGCGCGGCAAAGACAATCTCGCCGTCGTCGACGCGGCGGATCTGCGCAGCCAGCAGCACCGGCGGACCGGCCATGCGATACAGGCCCAGGCTGTAGGCATCGGCGAGTTCGCGCCGTACGCGGGCGATCTGCGCAGCCGGCAGGATGAAGCCGTCGTGGTGATAGCCGAAGCTGCCGTACTCGATGCTGCCTTCCGGCCCCGGCTCGATTTCCAGCGTGTAGGCTGGAATCTGTTCGCCATTGGCGAAGTATTCATCGGTGCTGCCGATGCCGTAGTCCGGCGTCGTCGGATCGTAGGGATAGCGGCCGGCAACGCCTGTCGTCGCTGCGCTCATGCGCTCGGCAAGCGTACGCGTGACGGCATTGCGCCGGGCACTACCGGTGTCGGCGCCGAAGAAGACACGGCCGAACGAGTGAGTGTCGGAGTAGAAGCGCAGGCGATCGCGCGGGCCAAGATCAGCGGCTGCGTAAAGCGCCTGGATCTCCGGTTCGGAGCCCCGCGACGCGCCGTGATAGAGCAGGTGCGCGGCATCGTCGCTGTTCTGGTTGCCGGAATCGAAGAACTTCGAATCGTTATTGCGGTTGAGATCGACGCCGAGCATGCCGTCTGCAACACAGCCATCCTGGCTTGCCGGACACAGGACTTCGTCGACGTCGCGCATGTTCTTGCGACGCAGGCGGCCATCGCGCGGGTAGTTGCGGTACTCCGGCGGTTGGCTGTCGAGATCCCCGGGCTGCGGATCGCCGGCGTACTCGGTCTGCAGGGTCTGCGCCGGATAGCGCTGCGTCTGCAGGAAGCCGTCGACATTCAGTACCGGAATGACGATGAGGTTCAGGTTGTCGAGCAGGTAGCGATAGAAGCCGGCGTCGTTGCGCTGCGCGACCATGCGCTCGATCAGACCGGTGACGACTTCCGGACTGGCCCACTCGCGCGCATGGATGCCGCCGTTGATCAGCGCCGCAGGCTCGGCAAAACCTTCCGCGGTCGTCGCATCGGCATCACCGATGCGATACGCAGTGATCGGTCGATCGCGCACGGTCTCGCCGACGCTGACAGCGGCAACGTCATCGTTCAGCGACAGCGCGGCGAGGCGATCTTCGAGCGCGGTGTAACTGCGGAAGCCGGCAACCGGTGTCAGGGACTCCACCGGCAGCGGCACCGGATAGCCCAACGGGATCTCGTTGGCGTTCTTCGAGGTGTTGGTCAGCGTCAGCACCTGCGCCGATGCGGCGTTGACGCAGGCGCACAGCGCAATCGTCGCGCAGGTCCTCAGCGTAGCCATGCGCTGACCTCCTGGCGCAGCGCCGGCGCATGGCGCTCGTCCGCGACAAACTGCGACAGCGTCGCGCGTGCTGGCGGATGCGCACTCGCCCGCAGGCCGAGCAGGGCATTGCGCAGGCGGATGGAGTCGGCTTCGTGTTCGACGATGTCCGAGAGCGCGCTGATGGCAGCCCCATCACCGCTGCGACCGAGCGCAACGGCGCTGGAATCGCCGGCGTCATCCGCCAGCGTGCCGAGCAGGAAGGCGCGCACTACCGGCAACTGGGCTATCAGCGGCGCGAGCGCCAGACGGCTGGCGGACCGGTACTCCGCATCCATGCCGGCAGCGCTGAGCACGGCGAATGCCGCGTCCGGCGCAAGCACGCGCGGGATGTCGGCAATCAGGTCCAGACCTTCGGCTGTCGGTGCCTGCCGCAGGGCATCCAGCGCCAGCTGCGGCTCGGCGAGACGCAGGAACAGTGCATGCAAGGTCGACGCTGTCGGGGTGGCGCTGCTGCGCAACACGACAAGCTCGGCCGGTGTCGCGCTGCGGATTACTTCGACGATGGCCTCGGCGTTGCCGAAGCTGGCGATTGCCGCCGAATCTGCCTGGGCAACGGCACTGCGCAGGCTGGCGACATCCGCACGCAGTTGCCAATGGCTCAGCGCGCTGCGCGCCGCACCGGCGATGGCGAAAGCCGGCACCTGGCGCATGCGCTGTTCGACATCGACCGGATCGGTGAGGGTCTGCACGGAGTAGCCGAGCAGTGCACTGACCGCTGCGCGGGTTTGCGGCGACGGGGTGGTGACGCTGCGCAGCTGTTCGAGTGCGCTCATCATCTGCGCTTCGTTCGGCAACGGGTCGATCGCGCTGCGCCACTGCGCCTGCTGCAAGGCGCCGACGAGTGCGGATTCGTCGTCCAGCTGTTTGGCATGGACTGCCGCGGCCCGCGCTGCGGCTTCGACCTGGGCGCGAGGAACGTAGCCGGCGACAGCAGCGTGACAGCATGCCGCGAGCAGCACGCCCGCCAGTGCGTGGCGTCGCCAGCTCATCTCAGGGTTCCAGGCGCTGGATGATCCAGCGCGGCTCTTCGCGCAGGTATTGCAGGCGGTCGTGCAGGCGGCCATTGCGGCCCTGCCAGAACTCGATCGCGCGTGGCATCACCCGATAGCCGCCCCAGTAGTCCGGATACGGCACGTCCTCGCCGGCGAGACGGGCGACGTTGTCGTCATAGCGCTGGTCAAGGGCTTCACGGCTTTCGACGACCGCGCTCTGCCGAGAGGTGATCGCGCCCAGCTGCGATTCGCGCGGGCGCAGACGGAAGTAGCGGCGCGATTGCTCGACCGGCAGTCGCTCGGCCGTGCCTTCGATGCGCACCTGGCGTTCGAGCACATCCCACCAGAACACCAGCGCGACCTGGTTGTTGTGCGCCAGCTCGCGCCCCTTGCGGCCATCGTAGTTGGTGAAGAAAGTCAGGCCACCGCCGTCAAAGCCCTTGAACAGGACGATGCGTGCCGAAGGCCGGCCCTGGCTGTCGACGGTCGCCAGCGTCATCGCGGTCGGCTCGCGCAGGCCCGCGCTCTGGGCATCGCCCATCCAGCGATCGAGCTGGTCCATCGGATCCGCAGCGAGGTCGGCTTCGAGCAGAGGCGGGTTCCGGGTGAACTGGTGGCTGTGCTGGGGCATGGTGGATCGCCGGGGTTTGCGGGAAACTCTTTGGCCCATTGTCGCGCTGCCGGCGCGCGAAGTCGAAGCGCCAACGATCGGAGCTAAACATGCCCACATTCAAGGCCCTGCGCGTCCATCCCCACGACAGGTCCACGCTCGCCCGCTTTGAGCAGGTCCGGCTGGACGAGCTCAGCGACGGCAATGTCGTCGTCCGCGTGTGCTGGAGCGGCATCAACTACAAGGACGCCTTGGCCGTCACCGGCAAGGGCCGCATCCTCAAGCGCTTCCCGTGCGTGCCCGGCGTCGACCTGGCCGGCATCGTCGAACACAGCGCCGACATCCGCTACAAGCCGGGTGACCGCGTGCTGGTGACCGGCTGCGGCATCGGCGAGTCCCTCGACGGCGGCTATGCCGAGTTTGCACGGCTGCCGCCGGCCATCCTCGTGCCGCTGCCGCCGACCCTGACGATGCGTGAGGCGATGGCGATCGGCACCGCCGGCTTCACCGCCGCGTTCGCGCTGCGGCGCATGCTCGAAAACCATCAGAGGCCGGACATGGGGCCGATCGCAATCACCGGGTCTACCGGCGGCGTCGGTTCGGTGGCGATCGATCTGTTCAAGCGTGCGGGGTTCACCGTGCATGCGATCACCGGCAAGGCCGAAGGTTCCGCGGCCTATCTCAAGGCGCTGGGCGCGGACGAGGTCATCTCGCGGCAAGGGCTGACGATCGGCACGCGTCCACTCGAATCCGCGATCTGGGGCGGCGCCGTCGACAACCTCGGGGGCGACATGCTCGGCTGGCTGCTGCGCACCACGCGCAGCTACGGCAACGTCGCCTGCATCGGTCTCGCTGCTTCGCCTGAACTGCCAGTGACGGTGATGCCCTTCATCCTGCGCGGCGTATCCCTGCTCGGCCTGCATTCGGTCGAATGCCCGCAGCCCTGGCGCGAGGCGATCTGGGACAGGCTCGGCGGCGACTGGAAGCCACAGCATCTGGAGCGCATCGCGGCGCACGAGATCGTGCTCGACGATCTGCCCGCGGCCTGCGAAGCGCTGATTGCGGGGACGGTGCAGGGGCGGATGCTGGTGCGGGTGGCGGGTGGCTGATAGAACGGCGATTCGTCATTCTCGCGGAAACCAGGGTAGCCCGGTTTTGCCGCAGGCAAAGCCGGGAAGCAGGTCTGATTCCCAGGCCTCCCGGCTCCGCTGCGCGGAACCGGGCTACGATCTTCGCGAGATCACAGATACGGCGAAAACAACCAGCACAACGCATCGCGCAGACGTACCGGCAGGCTGCGATTGAGGATGTCGTCGAGCGTGACTTGCCGCGAACGTGCGATCACCTCATGAACATGGGTGCTCAAGGTTTGCGCGAATGGCTCGTCGTAGATCTCCACCGCAATCTCGAAATTCAGCTTGAGGCTGCGCGCATCGAGATTGGCGCTGCCGATCTGGCTGTAGATGCCATCAACGACGAACAGCTTGCTGTGACAGAACGGCGGCGGCTGCTCATAGACCTGTACGCCCAGCCGCAGCAATTCTTCCAGTGAATTGCGCGTTGCCCAGTGGACGAAAGGCAGATTGTTCTTCTGCGGCAGAACGATGCGCACCGTCACGCCGCGCAGCGCGGCAGTCTGCAGCTCCGCGGCGAGTTCCGCCGGTGGCAGGAAATACGGCGTCATGATCAGCACTTCGCGATGCGCGGCGGAGACGGCGGCCTGCAGAATCAGCGAAATGTGATCGTGGTTTTCGTTGGGGCCGTCGGTGATGACACGGCAGGTTGCGCCCTGCATCTGTTCGGATGCCTGTGCCAGCGCGACATCTGTCTGTACATGGGGCTCGCCATAGAGCGCCCAGTCCTCCTCGAAGACCTGCGCCAGTTGCGCGATCACTGGCCCGCGCAATTCGAAATGCACATCGGTGACCGAATGCGGATGTTCGGTCGTGGCTTCGTGGTGGCAGCTGATGTTCATTCCACCGGTATAGGCAACCAGCGCATCGACAATCAGCAGTTTGCGGTGATTGCGAAGGTTGATATGCAGAGACGGCGGCAGCAGGCGCAGCGGATTGAACACTGCGCACGGAATGCGATTCTTGCGCAGAACCCGCGTGATGCGCGTCCACGAATAGTGTTCGCCTGCGCCATCAATCAGAACCCTGACCGACACCCCCCGAGACCCAGCGCGCGCCAGCGCGTCGACAAAGCGGCGGCCGGTGGTGTCGAAGTTGAAGATGTAACTCGACAGCATGATGCTGTGGCGTGCCGCGTCGATGGCCGCGAGCATTCTTGGATAGGCCTCTGCACCATTGTGCAGTGCTTCGATCTGTTGGCCGCCGAGCAGCGGCAAGCCGGTCAGCGTATCTGCGGTGCGCGCGACCTGATGCAGATTCAGCGGCAGCATCACTGGCGTGCGCTGGGTGTGGTGGCGGGCGTCCAGTTCATGCATTGCCTGGCTTGCGCCGCCGATCGCAGCATCCGAGCGCTGCTGGCGGACGCTGCGTGGCGCCATGCCGATCCGCTCCGCACGCGACTGGATGCGGTTGATGCCGAACACGGCATACAGCGCCGGGCCGGCCAGCGGGAACAGCCAGCAGACCGCGATCCAGCCCCAGGCGGTGCGTGGATCGCGCCGACTCAGCAGCGCGTGACCTGCCGCGCCGATGGCGACGATCGGCCACAGCGTGAGCAGGACAGTCAACAAGCTGGGCCAATTGTTCATGCGGTGCGCAGCTTGAGCGTGATCGATACCGGACGATGATCCGACAGGCAATGATCCAGCACGGTTGCAGTCTCCGCCTGTACGCCGGCGGTCAGGAGAATGTGATCGAGGCTGCGACGCGGCTTCCAGCTCGGGTGGGTCGGATCATGATGGGTGGTGCGCAAGCCGCTGTGCTGGATCGCCGTGTTGCCCGACAGTTCCGCCGGGATGCAGTTAAATCGCCCGTCAGCATGCAATCGCCGCCCGGCTTGACCAGTGCGGCGATTGCATCGAGCTGTCGCTGGCGATCGCGCGTACCGAGCGCGAGATGGGTGTTGATCCATTGCAACGGTGCCTGGCCGACCTGGCGCAGATGAACTTCGAGCGCGCCACGTCCGGGCAGGCGGCCGGGCAAGGGGTGATGCCGCACATCGTGCAGGGGAAAGCGTGAGAGCACGGCAAGCGCATGCCGTGCCAACGGGGCCAGATTGCGATTGACCGCGACTTCGCAGTGCGCGAAGCCGGCGCGCTGCGCGAGGTACTCCGCCTGGTTGATCTGCGAGGTGCGCAGACTTCCGGCATCCACTTCCTGCAGGGCGACGCAGTCGTAGCCCATCAGCAGTTCGGCAATGCGGTCCAGGTTTCTGCGTACCCCTTGCGAAGGCAGCACGTGCCGCCAGGCCCCGGTGAGATAGTGTCCGTAATGCGCGGTATGCATGCCGACCTGGATGTTGAAGGTGAGTGCGCGAACTTCATGCAATGACGGCACTGCCACATCGAGATCGCTGGACTGGGCTTGGCTCATGGGTTTCATTATGGCGCAGCGCCGGCTTTACGCGGCCTGTACGGTGGTCTCCGCTTGGGCAATCCCGTCTATTGGCGCTGCGGCTCAATAGGCATATCGTCCAGTACTCGAATAGCCGTGATGCGCCGCACCGGCGCGTGGGGAGCCAACGATGAAAAACGTCCAGCGTGCGGTGGGGACCGCGGGGTTGCTGTTGATGGTGCTGATCAGCGCCGGCTGCGGGCAGAGCGATCCGCTGACGGCAGCCGCGCCGACACCGACCGCCGGCGGCGGCCAAGCCGCAGCGAAGACCTACCGAATCTGTCCGGGGCCGGACGCGCAGAAGGAAGCGATCATCGCGTTCTTCGACGCGCATGAAGGCGACACGATCGAGTTCTGCGAAGGCCAGTTCGATTTCGATGTCGGCCTGATCATGTTCGGCAAGAACGGCATCACGATCAAAGGTGCAGGCAAGGACAAGACCCATCTCCGCTTCAAGGAAAGCTCCGATCAGGACGGCTTCAATCTCAACCGCATGCGCGGCGTCACCGTTGAGGGCCTGACGATCTACGACGCGCCGGGCAACGGCCTGCGCGTGTTCCGTTCCGACGACATCGTGATCCGCGATGTGCGCGTCGGTTGGGCCATATCCGATCCGCACGCCGATACGGTCTATGGCGCGAGGACTTACAACCCGGATCCTCAGAGCTGGGACAACAATGGCGCCTACGCGTTCTATCCGGTGATCTGCCACAACGTGCTGATCGAGGATTCGATCTCGGTCGGCTCCAGCGATGCCGGCGTATACGTCGGTCAGTCGTCGGACATCCTCGTGCGCCGCACGGAGGCTTTCCACAACGTCGCCGGTTTCGAGTTCGAGAACACCTACCGCGCCGAGTTCGTCGACAACTACGCGCACGACAATGTCGGCGGCTTCCTCGTTTTCGATCTGCCGGGCCGCGTGCAGTTCGGCGAGAAGAACCTGGTCCACCACAACCGCTCGTACAACAACAACATCCCGCAGTTCGCGCCGCGCGGCGCAATCGTTGCGTACGTGCCGTCCGGCACCGGTGCGCTGGTGCTCGCTTCGGACCAGCTCGAGTTCTATGCCAACGACATCAAGGACAACAAGACGGTTGGCCTGGTCGTCACCAACTACGGCCTTGCCGATCCCAACCAGTCGCAGAACCGCTACGACTTCTATCCGGAAGGAACGCACATTTACGACAACACCTTCACCAACAACGGCTATGCGCCGCAGTTGCCGGATCCGGAGCGCAGCTCCTGTACCGGTCCGGGCGGCCTGCCGGCGCCCGGCGACGATCCGCTGTGCCTGACCGACAACCCCGGCCTGCTGGTGACGATCATCCAGCTCAAGAATCTCGGCAAGTCGGCGCAGATCATCTGGGATGGTGCAGTCGACACACCGAACGACTGCACCAGCGTGCCGGTCGACAGCGACGGCATACCGCTGAATCAGCCGAACCCGGACGAGACGCCCGACCAGCGCTACGAGGCGCGCATGGACGAGCGGGGTCGGCCGAACCTCTATCAGTTCGATCCGGAACCGGAGTGCAAGTACAGCGCCTGGAAATTCAATGAGGATGGTTCGCTGAAGCGCCCGCAGAACGGCATGTGCATCGAGAACAACGCCTTCATCAAGACCAATCCGCTGGCCTTGCTGGTCGACGACTACGCCAACATCAAGTTCTACACGCCGGACCCGACCGATCCGGTGAACCTTGGCCTGGCCACGCATGACATGCCGACCGACTGCCCGGTCGTCGAGCCGGCGCTGCTGCCGCAGTACGTGCCGGTGCTGTCGACGTACACGCCGAACCCGGCCAACGATCCGCGGCCGAGCGAAGCGGAGCTGGCTGCGGTCTGCGGCGGCGGCGCGTCGGGCAAGGTGAATCAGGCGGCACTCGATCGCTTCAACTGCCCGCGCCTCGACCAGTATGGCCTGTTCGCCGATGCCGAGGACCCGACGAAGAACCCCAACGGCAACGGCGTGGCCTTCGATCTGAACACGATCCTGTTCTCGGATTACGCGAGCAAGCATCGCTTCGTGTTCCTGCCGGACGATGCGAGCGGCAAGCCGCAGAAGGCGCGCTATCAGGATCATCTCGACTGCGACACACTGAATGTCTACGACTGCAACACCGCGACGCTGGAGTTCCCGGTCGGCACCGTGCTCGCGAAGACCTTCGCGTTCAAGGACGGCGAAACCGAGAACGTCGTCGAGACGCGCCTGCTGATCAAGCGCGCACGTGCCGACGGCACGCCGATCTGGGTCGGCTTCGCCTATGAATGGAAGACCGGCGACGACGGCAAGCGCTACGCCGAGCTGCGCCTCGAAGGCAGCACGCACAGCGTCAGCTGGAACTACGACGACGAGAATCCGGAGGCGCGCAATACCGCTGGCGAGCGTCCGCATTACCAGGGCGCTGCCGAGCACTATGCAGTGCCGAGCGCTGCGGCCTGCCTGCTGTGCCACGGTGGCGACGATCGCGAAGCCGGCACGGCGCCGATCGGTCTCAAGGTGCGCAACCTGAACAGGGACCACGACTACGCCGATGTCGGCACGATGAACCAGCTCGCCTACCTGCAGTCGCGCGGCATGCTCGACCTGCCGGCCGGCATGCTGCCGGATCAGCTGGAGAAGATGGTGCAGTGGAACGTGCCGGGCAGCGGCGGCGATGTACCGGATTCCGCGGCCGACGTGCACAAGCGTGCGCGCGCGTTCCTCGAAGTGAACTGCATGCATTGCCACAACCCGGGCGGCGGCGCGCAGAACTCCGGCCTCAAGCTCGATGCGTTCGCCGAACCGATGGGTCAGGCCCACGGCATCTGCAAGCCGCCGATCGCCGCTGGCCGCGGCGCCGACGCCGGCACCTACGACATCCAGCCCGGCGATGCCGGCGTATCGATCCTGATCAATCGCGTTGCGTCGACCGAAGCCGGCATCAAGATGCCGCCGCTGGCGCGCAGCGTGATGCAGACCGAGGCGGTGCAGCTGCTCGCGGAGTGGGTCGACAATCACGTGGGTGAGTTCGCCGATCCGGATGCGAACACCTGCGGCAGCGGCGGCGGCTTCCTGCCGATTCCGCTGATGAAGCCGCTGGTGCCGGTGAAGACGGACAAGATTCCCTGGGGGTGACAGACCATGTACAAACCTCCGCCAATCGAATCGATGGCGGGGGTATGTTGTTGGACAGACACAAATCTCCGTTCGTCTCGATACACCGCGCGCAAGCGCGCGGCACTCGACACGAACGGACTTTTTGTATCGGCTCTGGAGAAAAGTACGGCTTAGCGGGCCGCATCCTCCGCCTTCATCAGCGACTCGATCACCGCGACCGGCGCGCTGCCGTAGGACAGGAAAGCTTCGTGGAAGCGCTTCAGGTCGAAGCGTTCACCGAGTGCCTTCTTCAGCCGCTCGCGGTAGTCGTAGATCGCCGAGTAGCCGGCGAAGTAGCTGGTGAGCTGGACCTGGCTCA
Organism: uncultured Salinisphaerales bacterium; assembly: GCA_964507195.1. Classification (GTDB taxonomy): domain Bacteria; phylum Pseudomonadota; class Gammaproteobacteria; order Nevskiales; family Nevskiaceae; genus Solimonas. The sequence goes on from CAZDPA010000040.1 coordinate 19,198, forward strand.
GGGTCGCGCGGCGCCACTTGCCGCGGGCTTCGGTCTCGCTCTGGAAGGCTTCGTTGCGGATCAGGTCGAGCACCTGCTGCTCGCTCCAGCCCAGCACATGGATGCCGTAGTCGATGATCGTGTTGCTGGTCACGCGCAGCAGCCACTTGCCGTGGATCAGTTCGAGCTCCGGCTCGGATCCGCCCCAGCCGGCCTCGAGCATCATCTTCTCGGCATAGACCGCCCAGCCCTCGACCATCGCGCCGTTGCCGAACAGGGTCTTGATCCGGCTCGGTGACTTGTTGGCGTGCAGCAGCTGCACGTAATGGCCCGGCACGGCCTCATGGATGTTGAGCACCTGCAGCTGCCAGTGGTTGTACTCGCGCAGGAAGCTCTCGGCCTGCTCGGGCGTGTAGTCGTCCAGCGGCGAGACGTTGTAAAAGGTCTTCGCGGTCGGATCGTAGGGGCCGGGCGCGTTGATGCTGGCGATCGAGAAGCCGCGCTGATACGCCGGCGTCAGCCGCACTTCCAGCGGCCGGCTGGCGTCCTGTGTGACGAGGTCGTGCTCGCGGACGAAAGCCTCAAGCAGCGGGATCTGCCGCTTCACTTCATCGACGAAGCCTTCGCGGCTGACGTGTCGCTCCGACAGCTTCGCGATCATCCGCGCAATCTTCTCGATGCGATCGGCAGGCGGCGTGCTGCCGGGAAAGTATTTCGGCCACAGCTGGTCGGCGAGCACCGCCATGCGCGCGTGGAGGGCTTCCTTTTCCTGCAGCGCGCGGTCGTAGAGGGCCTTGGCCGTCGAACCTGACTGGATGTCGTAGGCGAACTTCTGCTCGTAGAGCGCCTCGCCGAGACGGAAGCTGCGTGCCGTGCCGGACTTGCCCTGCTGCTTCTCCAGCTGCTGCAGCCAGGCGATGTAGTCGGTCACGGCAGCGCGTGCCGGCTGCAGCGCATCGAGAAAAGCCTTGCGTTCGTCGGTGCCGAGCGTTGAAGCGGCGAGCTGCTGCTCCAGCGATTCGCCGAGCACTTCCAGCGCGCCGCCGTTCTGCTGGATCGCCAGCTGCGTATGTTCGCGCGTCGGCTGGCTGATCGCGGATTTCGCCGCTGCGTAATAGGCCGGCACCTGCAGCAGCCGCTGCTGCACCGCGCGCAGGCGGTCGGGCTCCGCGGCATAAGGCGTGCTGAGCAGGATCGCGATCGGTTCGGCGACGTTGTAGACCGACGGATTCCACTGCCAGCTCTTCAGCGCGTCCAGCGACCAGGCCTCGGCTTCGAGCTGGGTCTTCAGCATCGCCCAGTCGCTGCGGACCGCCGGGCTCAGGCTGCCGGGGGCGATCGCGTTCAGCGCCTTGAGTTGTGCGGAAAGCCAGTCGCGGTAGCGCTTGCGGTTGCTGGCGCTGGGCGCCGGCAGCTCGGCAGCAACGGCGTAGTAGCCGACGGCAATCGCATAGTCCGGATTGAACTGCCAGTACTGCGCGAGCCAGTCATCGCCAAAGGCCGTCGTGAAATCCGCATCGCCGGCAACGGCACTGGCGGTGAACAGCAGACTCAGGCACAGCAGCAGACGGTGGAGCATGGAGGTCTCGGGCAGGGAAGGCGGACGAACCGCCGCTGGAAGCACATTGTGCGCAGCGACGCGGGCGCGGCAATCCGGGATACAGCCCAGCCCTTCCGACCCGGCGGCCAGTGTCGATTTCCGCCGGCGGCGCGCGACTACAGCCGAAATCCGCGACAGATCCGCGGCGCAAACCATTGCTGCAGCGCGCAAAACTGGCTGTCGCACTATGAACTTTGACTTATTTTTGAATCGTGTTCAAAATCCGTGCCCCAATCTTCAACCCAGCCGTCAAGGCCGCAGATACCGCTGTGGGAACCAAGGAACGCCGCCAACGCCAGTTCGCCGAGCGCGAAGCGCTGCTGCTGGAACATGCTCGCGAACTGATCCGCGACAACGGGCTGCTGAACCTGCAGATGTCGCGTCTGGCCGAGAAAGCCGAGTACGCAGTCGGCACGCTGTATCAGCACTTCGCCAGCAAGGAAGACCTGCTGCTGGCGCTGACCACGGCGCAGACCGTCGAGCATGTCGAACTGTTCCAGCGCGTCGCCAAATGGGACGCCGATTCGCGTGATCGCATGTTTGCGATCGGCGTCGCCGATTCGATCTTCGTTCAGAAGCACCCGGATCATTTCCGCGTCGCCCAGTACGCGCTGTGCGAAGTGGTCTGGCGTGCGGCTTCGCCGGACCGGCGCGAGGACTTTCTCGATGCCTGCCAGCCGATCAGCGAGATCGTCGTTGGCATCGTCGACGACGGCGTGCGGGACGGTGATCTGATCCTGCAGGGGCAGACCTCGCGCGAGGTCTGCACCGGCATGTGGGCGCTGTCGAACGGCACGCACAACCTGGTGCATGCCGAAGGCGTGCTGCAGGACTTTACCGCCGGCGACTCCTATCAGCTGATGTGCCGTCATATGCAGGTCATGCTCAACGGCTACGGATGGACTCCGCTGGTCGATCCCAATGATGACAAGGCGATCGGCGCCTTGATCGAACGCATCAAAACCGAGGTGTTTCATGACCTGTGCAGCCAAGCCCCATAAGGGCAACGAGCAGGGCCACAGTCGCGGCTCCATCATCGCGCTCGCCGTACTCGCGCTGTCCGCAACGACCTCCGCGTCGGCGATGAGCCTGAGCGACGCGCTGCAGCGTGCGCAGGAGCACGATCCTGCGGTCGCGGTCGCCGAGGCGCAATACGCCGCCGACAAGGAAGCGGGGAATGCCGATCGCGGCAGCCGCCTGCCGTCGCTGTCCATCGGCGGCAAGTACCAGTACGCCAAGACCGAATCGAATGGTGTGTTCGGTCAGTCTGAAGACGAATATCCGAGTTGGTCGGCGCAGGTGGTTGCGCGCCAGCCGCTGTTCCGCCTCGACTGGTTTGCATTGGGCGACCGTGCCCAGGCCCTCGATGAACAGGCCGACGTCAACTACAGGAGCAGCCAGCTCGATGTGCTGGTTCGGGTTGCCGATCGCTACTTCGGCGTGCTCGTCGCGCAGGATCAGCTGGCGCAGGCCGAGGCCGAAGCCAAGGCGGTGCGCGAGTCGCGTGACAACACGCAGATGCGCTACGACGTGGAACTCGTACCGGGCATGGATCTGAAGGAAGCGCAGGCACGCGACGATCTTGCGCATGCACGCCTGCTGTCGGCGCGGACTTCACTGCAGACCGCACGCGACGCGCTCGACGAGATCACCGGCAACGGCAATGTCGAACTGCCGCAGCTGCCGGAGGAAGTCGCGTTCCCGCCGCTCACGCCGGCATCGCCCGATGCCTGGGTTGCCGCCGCGCGTGCGAACAGCCCGCGCATCGCGCTTGCCGCCAAGGCAGCGATCGTCGCGACCGCGAACCGCAAGTCGGCACGGTCGGTTTCGATGCCGCAGCTGGACCTCGTCGCCTCCGCCGGTCGCGACGACACCAGCGATTACGACTTCGGCCAGGAAACCGATGACGCGCGTGTTGGCGTCGAGCTGAACATTCCGCTCTACGCCGGTGGCATCAACGCCGCGAAGATCCGTCAGGCCGAGGCCGATGCACTGAGCGCAGAAGCCAACCTCAAGCGCGTGACGCTGGAGACCGAGCGCACGACGCGCCAGCTCTACCGCCAGGTCGAGACTGCGTACTACGAATCCGAGGCCTACAAGAAATCGCTGGAGTCGGCGCAGGCCGCCGAGCGCGCAGTCAGTGCCGGTTACGACGCCGGCACGCGCACGATCACGGATGTGCTCGATGCGAAGTCGCGCGTCGTCCAGGCGCGCCGCGATCTGAATGGCACGCGCTATCGGCTGCTGCAAAGCCTGATCGAACTCAAGCAGCTGACCGGCGAACTCGAAGCCAAGGACTTCGCGGCGATCGACCAGTTGCTCAGCTACCCCGTGCCGCATTGAAGGCGCCACCGCCAACACAAACCAGACAGCAGTCCCCCCCAATGGCTAACAAGGATTTCAACATGACCTCCCTCGGCACATCCGGTTCTGCCCAGGCCAAGCGCACATCGCACAAGCGGATGATCATCGTGCTGGGCAGCGTGCTCGCGGTGTTCGCGCTGGTGTTCGTCATGAAGTGGTTCGGCAACAAGGGTATGGCCGAGTATCTCGAGAACATGCCGACGCCGCCCGCGACAATCAGCGTCGCCGAAGTGGCGAGCATGCGCTGGGATAACGGCCTCGAGGCGATCGGCACGCTGGTGCCGGTCAACGGCGCCGAGCTGACGACCGAGAGCGGAGGCATCGTGACCGCGATCCATTTCGAATCCGGGGCGCAGGTCGAGAAGGGCGCGCTGCTGGTGACGCTGGATTCCGGCAACGAGCTCGGCGATCTCAAGCGTCTGCAGGCGCAGGCCGACCTCGCCGAACTCAACCGCAAGCGCCGCGAACAGCTGTACAAGCTCGAAGCAATCTCCAAGTCCGACTATGACGCAGCCAAGGCCGAGGCCAACGCCGCGAAGGCGGCCGTCGAAGCCCAGGTCGGCAAGGTCGGCCAGAAGGAAATCCGCGCGCCGTTCGCCGGCCAGCTCGGTATCCGCAAGGTCAACGTCGGCCAGTTCGTATCGCCGGGCACGCCGATGGTCAGCCTGCAGTCGCTGGATCCGGTTGACGTCGATTTCTCGCTGCCCGAGCAGTACACCGGCGCGGTCAAGCCGGGTTACAAGGTCAGCGTCAAGGTCGATGCCAATCCGGATCGCGCCTTCGCCGGCGAGGTGCTTGCCATCGAGCCGCGGGTCAGCGAGTCGACCCGCAACTTCGGCGTGCGTGCGCGCCTGCCGAATCCGGATGGCCTGCTGCGCGCCGGCCAGTTCGGCCGCGTCGAACTCGACCTGCCGGGCGAACAGCAGATGCTGGTCGTGCCGCGCACTTCGATCAGCTACGCGTCCTACGGCGCTTCGGTGTTCATCGTCCGCGATCGCAAGCCGGCCGAAGGCCAGACGCTGGGCGCCGACGAACCAAAGCTCGAAGTGGTGCAGAAGTTCGTCAAGATCGGCGAGGGCCGTGGCGATTTCGTTGCGGTGCTCGACGGCCTGGTCGCCGGCGATCGCGTCGCCACCTCGGGTCTGGTCAAGCTGCAGAACAACCAGCCGATCATCATCAACAACGATCTTGCGCCGAACTCGCAGCTCGAGCCGAAGACGCCGCAGAACTGATCGGTCTCAAGCATAAAGGCCCCCCATGCATTTCACCGACATCTTCATCAAGCGGCCGGTCCTGGCGACGGTCGTCAGCCTGGTCATCCTGCTGCTCGGCCTGCGCGCCGGCACCGAGCTCACCGTCCGCGAATATCCCGAACTGCAGAACGCGCAGCTCAACATCACGGTTGCCTATCCGGGTGCCGAAGCCGACCTGATGGACGGCTTCATCACGACGCCGATCGAACGTGAGGTGGCGTCCGCCGACGGCATCGACTTCATGACCTCGAGCACTTCGCAGGGCATCTCGACGATCACCGCCAACCTGCGCCTCGACAAGGATCCCAACGAAGCGCTGACCGAGATCTCGACCAAGGTCAACAAGCTGCGCAGCCAGCTGCCGCAGGGCTCGGAGGATCCGATCATCGGCATTGCCGAAGGCGGCGGCACCGCGGCAATGTATCTGTCGTTCTATTCCAAGGTGCTCGACAACAGCCAGATCACCGACTACCTGGTGCGCATCATCGAGCCGCAGATCGCATCGATCCCCGGCATCGAGACCGCGGAGATCATGGGCGCGCGCACCTATGCGATGCGCGTCTGGCTCAAGCCGGACCGCCTCTCGGCGCAGAACATGACGGCGAGCGAGGTCTACACGCGCATCCAGGAACAGAACGTCCTGTCGGCGGTCGGCGAGATGAAGGGCAACTATGTCCGCATCGGCCTGTCCGCGCAGACCGATCTGCGCACCGCCGAGGACTTCCGCAAGCTGGTGCTGAAGACCGAAGGCAATACGGTCGTGCGCCTGGCCGATGTCGCCGACGTCGTGCTCGGTTCCGAGAGCTACGACGGTGGCGCCGGCTGGGACGGAGATCCGGCGCTGTTCATCGGCATCAAGGTCCGCCCCGAAGCCAATGTGCTTGACGTCATCAACGACGTCCACAAGATATGGCCGACCATCACAGATGCACTGCCCGAAGGTCTCGAAGCGGCGATCGGCTACGACAGCACCGAGTACATCCGCGAGGCGATCTCCGAAGTCCGCACGACGCTGACCGAGGCGGTCATCATCGTGCTCGTCGTCATCTTCCTGTTCCTCGGCTCGGTGCGCAGTGCGCTGATTCCGGCAGTCACCGTACCGCTGTCGCTGGTCGGCGCGCTGTTCATCATGTACACGCTCGGCTACACGATCAATCTGCTGACCCTGCTGGCGATGGTGCTGGCGATCGGCATGGTCGTCGACGACGCGATCATCGTCATGGAGAACATCCATCGCCATATCGAAGAAGGCATGAAGCCCTTCGACGCCGCGATCCGCGGCGCCCGCGAGCTGGTCGGCCCGGTCATCGCGATGACGATCACGCTGATGGCGGTCTATGCGCCGATCGGCTTCCTGAGCGGCATCACCGGCAAGCTGTTCAGCGAATTCGCGTTCACGCTGGCGGGCGCGGTGCTGATCTCCGGCATCATCGCCTTGACCCTGACGCCGATGATGTGCGCGCGCGTCCTCAAGCCGACCCATGGCGAAGGCGCGGAGCCGAACAAGCTGGCCGACTACCTTGACCGCAAGTTCGAGCAGTGGCGCAACGGCTACAAGGCGCGCCTGCACGACGCCCTCGATGCCAAGCACATCATCGGCGCGTTTGGCGCGATGATCCTGGTGTCCTGCTACTTCCTCTACGTGGCGACGCCGACCGAGCTCGCGCCGCAGGAGGACTTCGGCTTCGCGTTCTCGATCAACGAAGTCGATGGCTATGCATCGGCCGAGTACCTCGAACAGCAGTTCCAGGCCGCGCAGAAGATCACCCTGGGCGAGCCGGATATCGATCACATCTTCTCGTTCACCGTTGCCGAAGGCACCGCGACCAATACCGGCTTCATGGGCATGGTCATGCAGGACTGGACCAAGCGCGAGCGGCCGACCCAGGACATCCTCAATGACCTGCAGGGCAAGCTGGCGAGTATCCCCGGCATGCGCTGGTCGGGCATCCAGCCGCCGGCGCTGCCGACGCCAGGCCAAGGCTATCCGCTCGAGTTCGTCATCAAGTCGACCGCGAGTCCGGAAACCCTCGCCAAGGTCGGCGACGAGATCGTCGAGCGCGCGATCGCGACGAAGAAGTTCTTCTTCGTCTCGCCGCGCATGCACGTCGACAAGCCCGAGACGAAAATCCTCATCGACCGCGACAAGGCGGCGTCGCTCGGCGTCGACATGCGCCGCCTGTCGGCCGACATCGCCGCGCTGCTGGCGGGCGGCGAAGTCAACCGCTTCGCCTACGACAGCCGCTCGTACAAGGTCATCCAGCAGGTCGCGCGCAGCGAGCGCATCAACCCTCAGCAGCTCGAGGGTTACTACACCCGCGCACAGAGCGGCGAACTGATCCCGCTGTCGACGCTGGTCAAGCTCGAAGACCGCACCGTGCCGCGCACGATCGAGCATTTCCAGCAGCTGAACTCGAACTCGATCATCGCCGTGCCGCGTCCGGACATCCCGCAGGGCGAAGCGCTGAAGGTCTTCGAGGACCTGTACGCCGAGATCGCGCCGACCGGCTTCCAGGCCGACTACGCCGGTGCTTCGCGCCAGTTCAAGCAGGAAGGCGAAGCGCTGGCGACGACCTTCCTGTTCGCGTTGATCGTCATCTACCTGGTACTGGCCGCGCAGTTCGAGTCGTTCCGCGATCCGATCATCATGCTCGTGACGGTGCCGATGTCGGTCTGCGGCGCGCTGCTGCTGATCAACATCCTGGCGATCTTCAACGGCATGCAGATCGCCAACTTCCCCGGCATGACCCTGAACATCTATACCCAGGTCGGTCTGATCACGCTGATCGGCGTGATCTCCAAGCACGGCATCCTGATCGTCGAATTCGCCAACCAGCTGCAGGAACGCGGCATGGCCAAGGCCGAGGCGATCGAGGAAGCGGCGTCGATCCGTCTGCGGCCGGTGCTGATGACGACCGCGGCCCTTGTGATCGCGATGGTGCCGCTGC
>CAZDPA010000041.1:0-22638 GCA_964507195.1 uncultured Salinisphaerales bacterium
ATCAGGCGCGTGCGGAAGAAATTCTCGAACGCACGCGCGATCTTGCTGTCCGGCTCGATCGGCACGATGCCCTGGATGTCATGGCGCTTGAACTGCGCCGCCGAAATGCCGATGAACACTTCCTCGATCCCGAAGTCTTCGCGCATGCACTTGGTCAGACCCGCCGCGACTGCCGCCAGCGACGGCGCGCGGATCAACGTGCGCGCAAGCTTGAGAACATTCTCGGCGCGGTGTTCGTTCTCGCGCGCGGTTTCGACCAGGCGCTCCAGCCGCCCTTCGAGGCGCTGGTTCTTCGCCCGCAGCAGGTCAACCTGTTTTTCGATCAGCGAGACCGCCGAACCGGCTTTGTGGCGCAGCTCGATCGCATCGAGCAGATCCGGATGCCGGCTCAGAAAATCCGGGTAGTGCCGCAGATAGGCCGCAACCTCGCGCTCATTGAGCTTGGGCGCCGGCGTGTCGTCCTTGGTCGCCGTCAGTTCGGCCATTCGATTTCCCCTTTAAATACGTTCACTGCAGGCCCGGTCATCAGCACCGGCGCGCCCGCCCCCTGCCATTCGATACTCAATACACCACCGCGCATTTCCAGATCGACCCTGGAGCCCAGCACACCCTGGAGCTGGCCAACCACCGCAGCCGCACAGGCCCCGCTGCCGCAGGCCAGGGTTTCACCGGCGCCACGCTCATACACGCGCAGTCTTGCACGCTCCGGGGTGAGTACCTGCAGAAAGCCGACATTGACGCTCTGCGGAAACGCCGGATGCGCCTGCAGGGCACGCCCCAGGCGTTCCACCGGCGCGGCATCGACATCGGCCACCCGCAGCACCGCATGCGGATTGCCCATGTTGGCGACGCCGAACTCGACGGTTTCGCCATCAGCCAGGGTCAGCGCATGACGCTGCCCGCTCGCGGGCTGCGCAGGCACAAACGGAATCTCTGCCGCCAGCAGGCGCGGCGCGCCCATGTTGACCGTGTACTGCTCACCGCCGACATGGCGCAGTTCCAGCACCGAGGTCGAGGTGCGGATACGGATGCTGTCCTTGTCCGACAGGCCGTTCTCGCGCACAAAGCGCGCCAGCGCCCGGGAGCCGTTGCCGCACTGGCCCGATTCGGAGCCGTCAGCATTGAAGATGCGGTAGTTGAAGTCGACATCCGGCGCCGAGGCCGGCTCGATCACCAGCACCTGGTCGCAGCCGACGCCGAAGCGACGGTCAGCCAGCCGCCCGAGCAGCGCCGGCGTCGGCCGGAACGGCGTGCGGGTGGCATCGATCACGACGAAATCGTTGCCGGCGCCGTGCATCTTGGTGAATCGCAGTGTCATGCCGGAATTGTAATCGTTAGGAGCCTGGGCGGCAGGAACCGTGCAGGCGAGGCAAAGCGATTTCGAGACCGATTCGGATGACGGTTTCGGGGCAATAGCCGGCGCCGAAGGTGGCCGAAATGGCGAAGGCGCAGCCGCACGCGTTTCTGTCGCCTAGGCGCCTTGCTTGCACGAAATGGCCTGCAGCAGCACGATGTGGCATTACCCACCGGGAGCTGCACGCCTTCTGATATGGACAAGATTTGCCACTTCGGCGGCTGTCACTGCGGCCGGGTCCGCTTCGAGGTGCAGGCGCCTGCCAGATTGCGGGTGCAGCGCTGCAACTGCTCGATGTGCCAGCTGACCGGGTTCGAGCACCTGATCGTGCCGGCGGCGGACTTCCGCCTGCTGCAGGGCACCGAGGTCCTGAGCGACTATCGCTTCAACACGGGCACCGCCCATCACCTGTTCTGCTCGGTCTGCGGGATCAAGTCCTACTATGTGCCGCGCTCCAATCCGGACGGCTTCTCGGTCAATCTGCGCTGCCTAGACCGTTCCACCATCGTCAGCGTCGAATACGAGGACTTTGACGGCCAGAACTGGGAAAAGCATGGCGCTGGCCTGGCCCATCTGTCGCAGGTGACCGCATGAATGCTCCGAAAAGCGTAGCGAGCGACGGCAGGCTGAGCGCCGCCGGAGCGCAGGGCGGTTCCGCAGGGAGCAGCGAGCGCAGTAGCTTTGCGGGGCATTCATGAGCGCCTGGTATCCAGTGATCACGACCAGCGCGCTGGACGAATGCGAGCACTTCTATACCGCCGCGTTCGATGCGCAGGTGATGTTCCGCAATCCCTGGTATCTGCATCTCGGCTTCATGGGCCATGAACTGGGCTTCATCCTGCACAACCCGGACGGCCAGCTGCCGGTGTTTCCGCACACCACCCAGACCCGCGGCCTGAGCCTGGTCGTAGAAGTCGATGACGTCAACGCCTACTACGAAGAGCTGCAGCGGCGCGAAGTGCCGCCGCTGGGGCCGATCCGCCCATACAACCAGGGCGAGCCCTCGCTGGCCCTGGTCGACCCGGCCGGCACTGTGCTCAACCTCGTCGAGCGCCGCGGCTCCGAGCAGATCGATCCAGCCGCGACCTTCAGCGGCTTCTTCTAGGGCCTGAAGTGTCCGTGCTTTGTTTTTTGCAGGCGCATGCTGGAAACTTGCGCCGACTCAAACAATGTTGGCAATCATGGAGAACACCGTGAAGGTGCTCGGCACGGATATCGGCTTCGGCTACACCAAGGCCACAGACGGCAAGCAGTTCCAGGTCTTCAAGTCCATCGTCGGCGAGGCCAACGAAGCGCAGTTCGGCGAGAGCCTGCTGCCGGGTGTGCCGCAGTTCCCGCGCCACATCAGCATCGGCAACCAGTCGTACTTTGTCGGCGAACTCGCCGAGCAGCAGTCGCGCGGGCGCGGCTTCACGCTCGACCAGAGCCAGTTCATCACGCAGTACGCCAAGACCCTGGCACTGGCCGCCTTGACCCCGTTTGTCGAAAGCGGCGACCCGGTGCGCCTCGTCACCGGCCTGCCGGTCAACTTCTTCCGCAAGTACAAAGACCCTCTCGCCACGCTGCTGCAGGGTCGCCATACGATCACTGTCGTCAAACCGGGCACGGTCGAGCGCGAAGAGAAGGTCATCAACATCGACCGCGTGCGCGTCATCCCGCAGCCGTTCGGCTCGATGTTCAACCTGATGCTCAACGACATCGGCAAACCGGCCGGCCAGCGCTTCATCAGCGAGAAGATCGGCATCATCGATGTCGGTTTCCGCACCGCCGACTACACGATCAGCGACAAGACGCGCTATTCCGAGCGCGGCAGCCAGTCCACGGATTCCGGCATTGCGGTCGCCTACAACGCCATCGCCAATCTGCTGCAGGAAAAGAGCGGCGTTGCCATCGAGCTGTATCGCCTCTACGAAGGCGTCGCCAAGGGCTCGATCAAGATCAAGGGCAAGCGCTACGACCTCACCGGCTTCGTCCAGCAGGCCTTCCAGCAGCTCGCGACCCGTGTCGCCCAGGAAGTGAACCGCCTGTGGTCCGACGACTGGGACCTCGACGCCATCGTCATCAGCGGCGGCGGCGGCGCGGCGCTGGCGCCCTTCCTCATCCCGCTGCTCGAAGGTGAAGTCCTGCCGATGGTCGACGACCAGGACGCGCGTCTGAACAACGTGCACGGCTATTGGAAGTACGGGCTGCATCTCTGGGGGGCGTGAGCTGGCAGTCCATTCGTTCGCCCATCGAATGAAACCGCGCATCACCGTCATCACCCTTGCCGTCGACGATCTCGAACGCGCGCTGCGGTTCTACCGTGACGGGCTCGGCCTGCAGACGCCGGGGATCATCGGCACCGAGTTCGAACATGGCGCGGTGGTGTTCATCGATCTGCAGCACGGCTTGAAGCTCGCGCTGTGGCCGCGCAGGAGTCTTGCGCATGACACGGGCCTGCCTGTGCAAGCAAGCAGCGCGACCGAGCTGTCGCTGGGACATAACGTCGCTTCACGCGCCGAAGTCGATGCCGTGATGGCGCAGGCGCAGGCCGCCGGGGCACGTATCATCAAGCACGCGGCGGACACGTTCTGGGGCGGCTACGCCGGCTACTTCCAGGATCCGGATCAACACCTGTGGGAAGTGGTGTGGAATCCGGACTTGCTGCCGGAAGACTAGAGCTGCAACCCGTAGCCCGGTTCCGCGCAGCGGAGCCGGGGTGGCTTGTGACCAACGGGCTTCCCGGCTTCGCCTGCGCGAAACCAGGCTACGGTGCTGCCACTTTCCTCGCGGGCTTCTTTGCACGCGTTTTCATCACCGCTTCGGGTTTCGCGCGCGGCTTGACGATGCCGAGCAGCTCCTCGAGCTCCTCCAGCGCCTCACCGGTATGCACGGCCATGCGCTGCACGTGGGGCAGCGCATCGCGGCAACCGGTGAAGCCGATGTTGAACTGCCCGGCGTAGCTGACCGAGGTGATGTTCAGCGCCTGACCGTGCATCAGCAGCGACACCGGGTACATCTGCTCCATGCGCGCGCCGTTGAAGTACAGCGTCTTGTCCGGGCCGGGCACGTTGGAGATCGTGACATTGAACATCGGCCGCAGCTTGCCGCCGAGTCCGGCAATCAGCTGCAGGATGAACGGTGCCATGTAGATCAGCGTGTAGCTGTCGATGCCAGCCTTGGGCAGCGCCTGCAGATGTTCCTTGGCGATCCGGGTCGACTCGCGGATCGCCCGCAGGCGTTCCAGCGGATCGGCGTAATGCGTATTGAGGTTGGCGATGATGAAGCTGATCGCATTACCGGCGTTCTGGTCGTCGGCCGGACGCACCGATACTGGCACGCCGGCGGTCAGTGGCTTGTTCGGCAGCGCGTTGATCTCGACCAGATAGCGCCGCAGCGCCGACGAGCACAGACCGAGGAAAACATCGTTGATGCTGACGTCTGCAGCCTTCGCGACGGCGCGGACCCGATCGAGGCTGTAGTGCTGCGTCGCGAAGCGGCGCTGTGCCGACACCTTGGCATTGAGCGCCGAACGCGGGCCGCTGAAGGGCATGCCCTCTTGCGGATCCGTTGAGCGCACTGAATTGCGCAGGACGTGTCCGAGCGCCTTGGCCACGGTCGGCGCGATTTCCAGTTGCGCACGCGCGCCTTCGGCGAACTGCAGCAACTGCGCCTTGGCACCCTTGGGTCCTCTGGGCTTGCGCGACAGACTGCCCGCCCCGGAACCCACCGCCCACGGTGGCGACAGCGAGCCTGCCTTGGGATCGGCGGAAAGCATGCGCTGCAGCATGCGCATGCCGCCGACGCCGTCGACCAGCGAATGATGCATCTTCAGGTACAGCGCGAAGCGGCCACGCGGCGGCCTGTCGCCGCGCTCATCCGGCACCCCCGCCAGCCCTTCGATGACGTGCACTTCCCACAGCGGCCGGTTGAAATCCAGCGGGTGCGAATGCAGGCGCGACACGAGGATGCCGAGCTCGCGCTCGCCGCCTGGCGCGGGCAGCGCCGAGTGGCGCAGGTGGTAGTCGAGATCGATCTTGTAGTCCTCGATCCAGGCCGGGACGAAGGCCTTGGCCTTGGGTGAGCGCAGCTTGAGATTGAACGGCGACGCAAAGGTCTGCACGCTGCGCATCTGCGCTACCAAGGCGCGCAGAAAACCCTCGGGGGCGTCATCCGGAACCGAGAAAATGGCCATGCACGCGACCTGCATCGGCGTGTCGACGGTGTCGACATACAGCCACGCAGCGTCCATCGGTTTCAGGCGTTTCATGGGTTTCCTCAATTCTTTTATATAGATGTTGTAGTGGGCTGAATCAGACCACAGGCGACCCCATCTGCCAATCTGCCCTAAGCTTTAAGTACCCACCCATAGGCATTCGTGACGGGTGTGTCACAAATTTTTGACGCGCCCTATACTCCGGCCCTCAGATACAGACAGGGCACGCCGCCCACTCAGGAGAGCTGAACATGAACACCGCCGTTTCTTACCTGCCCGGCGCGGCGCCCGCTGCCAACTCTGTGGAAACCGACATCAAGCGCGTCTTCGATCTGCAGCGTGAAACCGCACTGCGCCTGCGCACGTCGACCGCCAAGGAGCGCATCGCCAAGATCCAGAAGCTGCACGACGTCGTGATGGCCAATCGCGAAGCGATCTACGAAGCCGCGTACAAGGATTTCAAGAAACCGCCGGCGGAAGTCGACCTCGCCGAAATCCTGCCGGTGATCGGTGAAGCCAAGCACGCGATGCGCAAGCTCAAGAAATGGATGAAGCCGGCAGGCGTGATGCCGACTTCGCTGACGATCGGTCTGAAGTCCTGGGTGCAGTACGAGCCCAAGGGCCGCTGTCTGATCGTTTCGCCGTGGAACTACAACGTCAATCTGTGCTTCTCGCCGCTGGTGTCCTGCATCGCCGCCGGCAACACGGCGATCCTCAAGCCGTCGGAAATGACGCCGCATCTGTCGGCGCTGATGGCACGCATGATCAAGGAGATTTTCCCGGTCGATGAAGTCGCGCTGTTCGAAGGCGATGTGCAGGTGTCCACTGCGCTGCTCGCGCTGCCTTTCGATCACATCTTCTTCACCGGCTCGCCGGCCGTCGGCAAGGTCGTCATGGCCGCCGCCGCCAAGCATCTCACCAGCGTGACCCTCGAACTCGGCGGCAAGTCGCCGACGATCATCGACGACACCGCGGACCTCAAGCAGGCCGCGCAGACCCTGCTGTGGGGCAAGTACACCAACAACGGCCAGACCTGCATTGCGCCGGATTACATCTACGTCCACGCCAAGGTGAAGGACGCTTTCGTCGCCGAATGCGTCACGGCGATCGAAACCGTCTACGGCAAGACTGCCGCCGAACAGATGACCTCGCCGTACCTCGCCCGTGTCGTCAACCAGCGCCACACCAAGCGCATCAATGCCCTGCTGACCGACGCCCGCGATCGCGGCGCCCGCGTCCTGTGCGGCGGCGAAGCCAACGAGAACGAGTGCTTCATCCAGCCGACGCTGCTCGACAACATCCCGGCAGATGCGAAGATCCAGAGCGAAGAGATCTTCGGACCGCTGCTGCCGATCATGGCCTACACCGATCTCGACCAGGTCATCGACGCGATCAACAAGGAACAGAAGCCGCTCGCGCTGTACATCTGGAGCAAGAACGAAGCGACGATCGAAAAGGCGCTCAAGCGCACCAGCGCCGGCGGCACCTGCATCAACCACTGTGTCGTCCAGTACGTGCACGGCAACCTGCCGTTCGGCGGCGTCAACAACTCCGGCATCGGCAGCGCCCACGGCCACTATGGCTTCAGGGCGTTCTCGCATGAGCGCGCCGTGGTCCGCACCCGCTTCATGATGGCGCGCATGCTGTTCCCGCCGTACACACCGTTCAAGAGCAAGCTCGTCAACATCATGTTGAAGACGCAGTAAGCAAAAGCTGCAGTACGGAAAAGGCCACCTCGCGGTGGCCTTTTCCGTTCAGAAGACGCCCCTCGCCCGCAGGCAGGAAGAGGGAGAACGATCGAACAGGTTCAGAACACAAAGCGCACGCCAGTGCGGAAGTCGGACAGCTCGAAGTCACCGCCATCGTCGTCGAGCTCCAGCTGACTGCCGCGGTAGTCGGCGAAGATGCCGATCATCTCGGTCAGCTTGAAACCGGCACCGATCAGGTACTCGTAGCCCGAAGTCCCGTCGAGGTTGATGTAGCCGATGCTGGCGTGGAGATCCCAGCTGTCGCTGACATGGCCGAGCGCGCCTGCGTGGATGCCGTAGCCGTTGTAGTCCTCGTCGATGTTCTCGTCACCGTCGTCGCTGTCGCCGAGATCGACGCCGATGTACTCCACCTTGATGAACACCGGCTGGGTCTCGGAGACAAAGAAGCCACCGCCGATGCGATAGGTGTTCAGGTCATCCTTGAGCAGGCCGGTATCGTCGTCTTCGTCGAAGTCGATCGCCTGATATTCGCCATGAATGAATACCGTCGACGTGATCTGGAACTGGCCCTTGATGCCGTAGCCATCGCCGTCGTCGTCGTAATCGAACGGCAGCAGCGTGTCCGGCTCATAGCTCAGATCGCTGCGCGGGATGTAGTACGCATCCAGATGCGACTGATGACCGTCGGCGAAGACGGCCAGCGGTGCGGCAAGCGCCAGCGCGGCGCCAAGGATTGCCAGGTTACGCATGTTCTCTCCGTGTCATGTGATTCGCTGCAGCGGAAGCCGCAAGTCCCACTGCGGTGCGACATCGTCGCGGGGGGCCTGCGAACCTCAGCTGAACGTCGGCCCTGGATGGCCGATGCACGTGAACACGGATTGAATGCCTGTGCGCCCGGCAGCCTTGCCGGGCGGCGCAATCAGGACTTCTTGAACATCGCGGTGAACCTGATGATGCCCTGGATCGCATTGACCACGGCATCCGGCACCTTGATCTCCTTGGACAGGAAATCCGCAATCATCTTCTTGTACTTGTCCGAGTACGGCGGGAACATGATGTTCGGATCGCCGGCCGGATACTGGTCCTCGACGACCGCACGTGCGTTGGAACACTCTAGGAAGGTATAGCGCCCGCCGATGCGACCCATGCCGCTGGCGTTGACGCCGCCAAACGGCAGATACGGATTGGTGCCGGACTGGATCAGGTTGTGGTTGACGACGGTGCTGCCCGAGGTCGTGCGCGCCAGATACCAGTCGATGGCCTCGCGATCCTTGGCGAAGATGTAGGAGCCCAGCGGCTTGGGCCGACGGCGGATTTCCGCGATCGCGTCCTCGCGGTTCTTGAACGGCATGATGCAGATGATCGGGCCGAAGATTTCCTCGGTCATGATGCGCATGTCGTCATTGACGTTGGACAGGATCGTCGGCGCGATGAACAGATCATCGGCATCGGTCTGACCGCCGGACTCGACAACCGCGCCCTTGGCGACGGCGTCATCAAGCAGGCTCTTGATGCGATCGAAGTGGCGACGATTGACGATGCGCGGCAGATCGCCGGACTGCTGGTAGCCCTTGCCGTCGGCGTTGTACATCTCGCCCATCGCCTTGCCGAGTTCGGCGATGAAGGACTTGGCGACGCGCTCGTCAACCAGCGCATAGTCCGGGGCCAGGCAGACCTGGCCGGCGTTGGCAACGCGGCCCCAGGCGATCTTGCGACCGGCTGCGGGAATGTCGGCGCTGGCATCGATGATGGTTGGATTCTTGCCGCCCATCTCCAGCGTCACCGTCGCGAAGTGCTCCGCTGCCGCGCGCACGACGATGCGGCCAACGCCGTGACCACCGATGTAGAAGATGTGGTTGAACGGCAGCTTGAGCAGATCGGTCGCGACCTCGGCGGCGCCCTGCAGCACCGCGAACTCGTCGTCCTTGAACACCTTGGCGACGATGTCGGCAATCACCTGCGCCGAATGCGGCGCAAGCTCGGAAGGCTTGAGCACGAACGGACAGCCGGCGGCGATGGCGCCGTAAGCGAGCACGAAAGCCTCTGCAATCGGTGCGTTCCAGGTCGACAGATGCAGCACGATGCCCTTGGGCTCGTAGCGCACATAACACTTCTTGCCGAGCGTCATCAGCGTGCCCTGCAGCGGCTGATCCGCCATCCAGCTGGCGAGATGCTTGGCGATGAACTCGCCTTCACCCTTGATCATCAGCAGCTGGGCATCGATATCGGTCGGGTTGACGCGCAACTCCTTGTAACCGGCTTCGACGATCGCCGGACGCGCGGCGAGAATCGCGGCGAGCAGGCGACGGATCTTGTCGGCGCGCTGTTCGGCGGTCGTCAGTGCCAGTTCGCGCGACTTCAGCAGCCAGCGGTCGAACTGCGGCTGCAGCGGGTTTGCTTCCTTGAGCAGTGCGTTCATGTGTAATTCCCCGGACTAGCGCTTGTAAGACGGAATCTTGAACATCGAACGCATCAGCCCTTCGAGCTGGCTGTCCGACATCAGGCGGCGCATCACACCCATCGGCTTGACGTCCTTGCCGAGCAGTTCCATCGGCTTCCACTTCTTCTTGTCGAGAATCACCAAGGTGCCGGCCAGCGCCTGCTCCGGCGTGCTGCCGGTCTTTTCGAGCATGTCGGGCAGCACCTTGCACATGACATTGCGCAGCGGCTCGTAGACCTGCCGCATCGCCTCAGGCTGCTTGCCCCAGCTGTCTTCGGTGTTCTTGTGCGCATTGGCCGACATGCCGGTCAGTACGCCGCCGGGAATGATCGATGTGACCTGGATGCCCAGCGGCGCCAGCTCGTGGCGCAGCGTCAGCGTCATGCCGTGGATCGCGTGCTTGGTCATGTTGTAGGTGCCGGCGCCGATCGGGTTGGCGATGATCGCACCCGAGCTGTAGTTGGCGATGCGTGAGCCCGGTGCGTTCTTGCGCAGCAGCGGCAGGAAGCTCTGGATCACGCGCAGCTGGCCGAAGGTGTTGATGTGGAACAAGCGCTCGGCCTGCTGCAGGTCGACGCCCTCAAGCACGCCGACAGCGACGTTGGCGACGCCGGCGATGTTCATCAGCAGGTCCAGACCTTCGCCCTTGAGCGCCTCGGTCGCGACGCGTGCGCTGTTGCGCACCGACTCGGTGTTGGAAACATCCTGGTCGACGACCAGCAGATTGCCGCCGCTGACCAGATCGGTCGGTGCGCCGGGCAGCACGCCGGCAAACACGCGCCAGCCGCGCTCCAGCAGCGCCTTGGTCAGCAGATTCGCCTGGCCGACATTCGCCCCGGTAATAAATGCGTTCTTCATCCCAACCCCCCGAAAAAATACGGGGCGGCAAGGCCGCCCCGTTTTGACAGTGACTCGTAGAGTCTTTCAGTGCCCGCCGCGGGCCGCCGCCTGCGGGCTGAACATCGCCGGCGTCAGCGGCGTGTTGATGCGCCACCAGTCTTCGCCACGCTCGTTGACCAGATAGCCGGCTTCATAGGCCTTGGCGGTCAGATCGTGATAGATCGACGCGCCGCGGTGGAAGGTTGCCGATTCCTGCGAGTAGAAATAATTGACGAAGGCCACGCGCCACAGCTCGCCGCGGGCATCGTAGTTGTCGGCCCACAAGGCCATCCAGGTGTCTTCATCGGCGTACAGGCGACGCTTGCTGTAGATGTGGCGCATGCCGTCTTTCAGGTAACCCTCGACGACCCACACGCGATGCAACTCGTAGCGCACGTAGTCGGGATTGATCGTGTTCGGCTTGATCAGATCCTTGTACTTGAGCGCCGGATCGTTGACCTTGAAGTTGTGGTACGGAACCAGGATTTCCTTCTTGCCGACCAGCTTCCAGGTATAGCGTTCCGGCGAGCCGTTGAAGACGTAGTCGTCGTCGACCGTACGCAGACCGGCCGGCGGCACCGGGTAGTCGCAGCAGACTTCCGGCGCCTGACGGACACGGCGGATGCCCGGCTGGTACTGCCAGGACTGCGTGGCATCCTTGCTGAAGTTGTTCGGCTGATAGCCGACAGCGACGAAGCCCTTGTCGCGCTCCGGCAGCAGGTAGCCGGTGTAGAAGTAGGCGTTCTTCGGCTCGGTGTACGAACCGCGCTTGTCCGGATCGTTGCCCGGGTTGAGCGTCATGAACTTGTTGCGACCCCAGGCGATGCTGCCGTTGGAGTAGACGTCAGCGATATCGCAGACCGCCTTCTCGGTGTGGGCACGATGCGGGTTGATGATGTTCCAGATCGCCTCTGAGCCATTCTGCGGGAACGGATACGGGATCGCGCCGCTGATGCCGGTGGTGCCCAGACCGCCGTCGATGACCTCAGCCGTCACTGCGTTCTTCTTGACCGTGTCGCAGACCCAGTCGCGGAAACCGAAGTCGCGATGCGTGGGGTACACGTTCATCTTGTACGACGACGGATAGAGCTTGAGCAGGGCCTTCTGGCCGTCGGTGAGCTTGTCGTCGTACTGCGCCATGTTCTGCGCCGTGATCGTGTACAGCGGCTTCTCGTCCGCGTACGGACCCGGCTCGTAACCGAACTTCTTGGTCACGCCCGGCCATTCGCCGACCCACTTGCCCGAATACTCGGGAATGCCGGATGCGCTGCCGGCGCGCTCGGCACCCATGCAGGTCAGTTTTGGGCCGTCCAGTTCGGCAGCTTTTTCAGCTGAAACCTTGGCAACTGCAACCTGCATCGGCACTGCAATGCCGCCGACCAGCGCCGCCGTTGCGACGAATACTTTGAACCTCATGACGCTCTCCTCGTAGTTCTCGCAGTTTCCGCTCGCCGCTGCCGCTGCTGTGCCGTATCGCCCCTCATAGGCGGCAATCGGACCAGTCGTGCGCGCTATCGGCGCCCTTCCCCGGACAATGAATCGACATGGTAAGGCCGGCCCGGTGAGGCGCCTCACCCAAAACGACTAGTGGCCTGTAACAGAGGATTCGCTAGCGCCTGGCCGCGCCTCGCGCGCCGGTGCAGCGTTGCTCGTCGTCGCCATAGCTACGGCTATGACTCCTCCTCCCGCCTTGCCTCGACCCACGATCCATCGGCCATGCTCACTACCGCTTCCTCTGTTACAGGCCACTAGCCGAACACGTCCTGTCCGACAGATTAGCCGGTATGGACCTCGAAGGATTCCTTGGGCGAACCGCACTCCGGGCAGGTCCAGTCGTCCGGCAGGTCGGCAAACGCCGTCCCGGCCGCGATGCCGTGCTCCGGCATGCCGGCAGCTTCGTCGTAAATGAAGCCGCAAATGATGCAAATCCACTTTTTCATGTTGTCTGGGTGAAGGTGGCAGAAGAATTACGCCCCTGCGGCTTGATCGCCGCTGAAGCGCGCGATGGACGTCGGTTCAAGCCGCCTTCCGGGCGGCCTGAAGACCGGTACGGATGATCAGGCGGTTGATGCGACGGGCGTTGTGGTGAGTCCACTCGTAGTCGATACGGCCGTCGCCGTCCGCCAGCGAGGCGTTCGGGTAGCGGCGCATGAACTCCTTGAGCATCAGGCTGCCCTGCACACGGACCAGATAGGTGCCGATGCAGAAATGCGCGCCGGCGCCGAACACGATGTTGCCATCGAGCCTGCGCGTGATGTCGAGCTTGGTCGGGTTTTCCCATTTGACCGGATCGTGCCAGGCCGCCTGGATGTTGACGCCGACCGCCTGGCCCTTCTTGATCAGCTGGCCGCCGAACTCGATGTCTTCGGTTGCGAAGCGGAAGAACGGGATCTTGCCGAACGACGCGCAGCGCAGGCATTCGATGATCGCGTTCTCCATCAGCTCCGGCTTTTCCTGCAGCAGCTTGTACTGATCCGGATTGCTCAGCAGCTGCTGCAGCACGAAGGTGTGCAGATCGGTGGCCGTGTCGGACCCGGCAGTGACCAGCGCGAACACCACCGA
This sequence comes from uncultured Salinisphaerales bacterium, assembly GCA_964507195.1. Lineage (GTDB taxonomy): Bacteria > Pseudomonadota > Gammaproteobacteria > Nevskiales > Nevskiaceae > Solimonas. Next base: position 13,140 of record CAZDPA010000041.1, read on the forward strand.
CAGGATCTCGTGGTCGTCGAGCGACGAGCCGTTGTCGCTGGCACCGACCAGCTGGCCGAAGAAATCATCACCCGGCGTCGGCAGCGCGCGGCGGCGTGCGATCTCCTCGCGGAAATACTTGAAGCCCGGCAGCGTGCCCTGCGTCGATGCCTCGCGCTCCTTGGCGCTGAGGTTGATGCGCGTCGACTTGATGATGTTGACCGCGAAGTCGTGGAAGAAATCCTCGGTGTTGGTCGGCACGCCGATCATGCGCGCGATCGAGCGCACCGGAATCTTGCTGGCCAGCGCGTCATAGGCATCGAACTCCTCGACATCGCCGATCGCATCGAAGCAGCCGACGACCAGGTCGCGGATCTTGGCGTCGATCTTGCTCATCACCGGCCGCGAGAAGGCCGGCAGCGTCAGTCGGCGCAGGCGCAGATGATCCTGGGTCGAAACCGCGAAGAATCCCTTCTCGAACGAGAAGTCGAAGTCGTTCTTCTGGTCCTCGGGCTTCGGCGGCGGCGCGAGTTCCCAGGCGCCGAAATTCGGCGTGAAACGCGTGTCCTTGAGAATCTGGTCGCACAGCGCGTGCGTGCTGACGATCCACATCTGCAGATCCTTGTGCCAGGCGATCGGATAATCGCGCATCAGGATCTGCCACACCGGGTCCGGGTTGCGGATGAAATCCTTCGAGTACGGATTGAAGACCTGGGCGTTGATTTCTACGCGTGCTGCGGTCATGAGTGGCTCCTCGTTTGAGTGGCTTCTCTATCCATCTTCTTCATGCCGGCAAGCGGCACGAAGCGGCACTACAGATTCTTGAGCACTGCCGGCAGCACTTCCTTACGCTCCACCGCAATGCCGGTCAGCATCCCGCGCAGCGCAAGGCGCCAGCCATCTGGATTGATATGCAGATAGTCGTCGAGCGCGGCGCGCAGATGCGGCAGCTCGCTCTCGTCGCGCTGGTCGAAGGCCACGCGCATCTTGGCCTGCAGCGGCTTGCCATCGGCGCAGGCGGCGACAACGGCCATAGCACCGGCGGCAGCGCCGATCGCGAGCATCGCGATCGCGTGATGCAACTGGATGCTGTCCTTCGCCGTGAAGCCGTGCGGCGCGAGCGCGGCAATGAACTGCTCAAGGAAATCGACTTCGACGTCGGGGCCGAGGCGGCCCTTGATCAGTTCGTAGAACAGTTGAGGTTCGCGGGAAAAGGAATCGAACAGGCTTTCCGCGTAACCGATCGCAACTTCGGCCCAGTGTACGGTCACTCCGGCATCGGGCTCCGGCAAACGCCGGCGCAGCGCGACGCGGAACGCAGCGAGTCGCACCAGTTCATCGCGATTGCTGACATGCCGGTACAGCGTCGCAACCGCAACGCCGAGCTTGTCAGCAACTTGTTTAAGAGTGACGCCATCGAGACCGATCTCGATTGCGGCGTCGATGATCGCCTGGGCGTTGACGCGTGGCGGACGACCGACGCGGGCAACCTTCAGGGGGCTGTCGCTGTCCTGATCGATGGCGTGCGGGTTTGCGCTCAAGTCCTTGCTCCTGGAGCTGCGGAGTGAATCAAACCGGCGGTGCGATCTCGACCGTCAGGCCTTCGATGTCGTCATTGACTGCGATCTGGCACGACAGCCGCGAGGTCGGCCGGACTTCGACAAGCTCGGCAATCGCATCGAGCATCATGCGTTCATCCTCGCTGACCGGCGGCAGCCTGTCGGCCCAGGCCGGGTCGACATACACATGGCAGGTGCCGCAGGACATCATGCCGCCGCAGGTCCCGTCGATGCCGGTACCGGCATCGCGCAGGATATCCATCAGCTGGCCGCCGGTCGCCGCGTCCAGATCCTTCAACGCACCATCACGACCGCATACGCGAACCACTGCCATCCTCGACTCCTCAGAAGCTGGCCACCGCTGCCTGCACGAAAACAGGCAGCGGTGGATGCTCGGTTTTTAGATCTTCTTCGAGTCTTCGTGACCCGGATAGAACTGCTTGAACCACTTGCGGAACTGCAGCACCGGACCGTCGCCGTCGCAGAGCAGCGGGTTCGGACGGTACTTCTTGTTGTTCCAGACGATGAAGTCGACGCTCTCGAAGCCGGCGCTCTCTTCGCCTTCGGCGGCACCGATCATGTGATCGATGACCTTCTTCGAGGCATGCAGTTCCTTGGTGCCTTCGGGGTAATCGACGTGGCGGAACGACATGTTCATCTGGGTCTTTTCCAGGTTGATCGGCACCGTGTACGAGATCATCGTCGCGGTAATGCCTTCCTGGTTGAAGCGCAGGACGTTGAGACCTGGGCCGTAGGACTTGCCGACGATGTAACCCTTGCCGATGTCCAGCGTCATCACCGGGCCGTCGTAGCTGGCGTCGACCGGCGGAATACCCGGCGCGCCGTGCAGGAACTTCAGGTGCGGTATCGACGCCGTTCTCGGCGATCTCCTGGACGCAGGTGTCGGCCGTCCACGAACCGCGGCGCGTGCCGGCATAGCCGGTCGCATCTTCCAGTTCCGGGATGTACGGCAGTTCGAAGCTTGGCGCCTCGCACTGCGGGTGATACCAGGCCCACATCATTCCGTACTTCTCGACCATCGGCAGCGTGCGCAGGATCGCCTGCTTCTTGACGATCGGCGGCGTCAGCTTCGCGTACGGGATGTTCTTGCACCAGCCTTCGGTGTCGTATTCCCAGTGATGGAACGGGCAGCGCAGATGTTCGCCGCAGACCTTGCCGCCGTGGCCCATGTGCGCACCGAGGTGCGGGCAGTACGGATCCGACATGCCCGGCTTGCCGGACTCGGTGCGGAACAGCACCCACTCCTGGTTCAGGACGAAGATGTTGCGCAACTCGCCCGGCTTCAGGGTTTCCGAGAAGCCGATGAAGAACCAACCGACGGGAATCGGGAACGGGCAACGTTCCAGACTCTGTGACTCCAGCAGCTGTTTGAGATCGATAGCGCCCATCTGGCTAGCCCTCCTCGGCTCGCAACACAAAGTCCCAGCGCAGGGCACCATGCCCCACTTCTGAGTGGAATGACGCCATGGTGCTTGGCCGCACCCGGGCTGTCCTACTCCATTTAGGTGATGGGCATTCACAAATTCCCGAACACCCGCGCCGACAGCGGCTATGCTGAGGCCTGGAGCCAGTCAGATCATGGGGAATATCGAATGATTTTGCTTAGCCTGGGCGTACTGTTGTGGGCTGTTGTGCATCTGTTCGTATCGATCGGCGCGGAGGCTCGCACCGGCCTTGTCGGCCGCATCGGCGTTGGCCCCTACAAGGGCTTGTTTTCATTGACCCTCGTCGGTGCCCTGGTGCTAATCGTCTGGGGCTGGAAAACCAGCCTGCCAACCGCGTTGTGGTTACCGCCAGCAGGCATGCGTCACGCGACGATGCTGCTGATGCCCTTCGCCGTGATCCTGTTCATCAGCGCCCGCGCGCCGACCGACATCAAGCAGCTCATCCGTCACCCGCAGCTCACCGGCGTCAAGCTCTGGGCCGTCGCCCACCTGCTCAGCAACGGCGAAACCCGCTCGATCATCCTGTTCGGCGGCCTGCTCGCCTGGGCGGTGCTCGAAGTGATCTTCATCAACCGCCGCGATGGCGCCTGGAAGAAGCCGGCGCCGGTCGGCGCGCTGAAGACGACGATCAGTGCGCTGATTGGTGTGATGGTCACCGGGCTGCTGCTGTGGGGGCATCCGTGGTTTGCGGGGATGCCGGTGATTGGGCGATAGCGCGCGCAAGGTGGTTGCGGATCACCTAAAGGCAAGTACAGCGCGCAGACAGCGGAAATCTATCGCGCTCTTGGCGAATTTGTTGTTCAGCCCACGTAGGGCGGGAGTCATCCCGCCTGTCGCGTTCCTCATGGGCTTGTTGAACGGCGGGATACGCTTCGCTTTCCCGCCCCACACAAGCTGATCGGCGTGCTCGTCATCGGATTGCCGCGGTAGTTTTGCGCGGGTCTCTCGATACACCGCGCGCTGCACACGCGGCACTCGAGACGAACGGGGTTTTGTTGGGATCATCGAGGTACAAAACCAAACCCCGTTCGCATCGAGTGCCCGCGCAGCGGGTGTATCGAGATGCCACAGCAAAGCTCAGCAGTGGACGATGCGTCCCGCAATAACGGTCATCCGTACACTGACTGCGGATAGATCGCTCAGCGCTGCGGCCAGACCACGATCGAGCAAACACAGGGCGGCGTCTGCCCCAGCGACAAGGACACGCGGACCGGCAGCAGGCTCGTGCAGCGCTGGCAGAAACATTTCCAGCGCGGCATTCGCGGATAACGCCTCAGCAATGGCGATCGCCGCACCGGATGGCGTCCGCCGCGTCACCGCCGCGTGCATTGCTGCCCAGGGGTTCGGCTCGCCGAACGGTGCGTCGGTGCTCAGCGCCAGCGGCACGCCCGCGTCGACGAAGCCACGCAAGCGATACAGCCACGGCAGATCATCGGCAGCGACATCACGCAGATAGGCATCGCCACGCTCGGCGATGAAGTTCGGCTGGGTTACGACAATCAGGTCCAGCGCAGCAATTGCTTCGATCAGCTCGGGCGGTGCGATTGCCGCGTGCTCGATACGGTCTCCGCGCAGCACGCCGGCTTCGCGCAGCGCGGCCAGTGCGAACACCAGTTCCGTACGCGTCACGCAGTGAAATGCGACGCAACGGCCATGCTTATGGCTGCGGCGGATCGCGGCAACGAGTTCCGCGAAATCCGGCAACTCGTGCTCGTGCAGATGGAACTTGTGCTCGCCGCGCTGCACGCGTGGCCAGGTCGTATTGCAGGTGTCGAGCGACGCCCCACCCATGGCACGTATGGTCTGCAGCAGTTCGCCGCGCGCCTGCGCGTCGGCAAAACCCTGCAGCGCGGCCGCATCGTTGTGATGCGTTGTGTCGGTCACGCCGGTCACGCCGTAGCGCGCGAGCAGGCGGCTGGCATCGTGCAGTGATACAGGCGCAGTGGCGATGTGCTGGCGCAGCCAGCCGTCGGCATCGTAAAGACGCCCGGTGTAGCGTCCTGCCTTGCGTTCCAGAGGCGCCGCATCATCAGCAGCGATCTGCTCCAACGCGGCCGAGTTGAGTATCCACAGCCGGCCGCTGCGATGCTGCACGCGCAGCGGTCGATCCGGCACGGCGGCATCGAGCCAGTCGCGATCGATCTCGCCGGCAACGGACTCGTGGTAGCCGATGCCGCGCAGCCAGGTGTCTGCTGCAAGCTTTGCATCAGCCGCACGCAGCGACGCAGCCAGCGCAGCTTCGTCCACAACCTGCGGTGGTCCGCAGCGCACGGAGGCGAGCGACGCGGCCAGCGCACGCAGATGCAGATGGTGATCGTGCAGGCCAGGCAACAGCGCCGCGCCAGAGGCATCGATCACTTCCTCGTCCGGCGCCGCTGAGAGCGCAGCACAAATTTCGACAATGCGCTCGTCGCGCACGCGAACGTCCACGACTTCACCCGCAGCGATCTCGGCGCGACGGATCAGCATGGAATCGATAACTCGTTGAGCACTGCCGCGGTATCTGCGCCCAGCGCAGCAGCGATGCCGGACGGCACTCGAGCACCGGGCGGGCGGATGCCAGCGTCGGTCGCAATACGCGTCCACTCGCTGTAGCGCACACGCCAACCATCCACATCGGCAGGCGCTTCGTAGGCGATGACATGCCGCAGCACATCGACCAGCGACAGCGCAATCATGCGGCTGCCACCGTTGCGCCAGCTGGCCCACGCGGCGAGCGCGGCATGCAGGCCGGTGACCGGATCGGCAATCGCGTCACCGACGAACACCGCGTCGCCGGCGACTTTCTGCATCAGCCAGCTCAGGCCCGCAGCGACGCCGGCGTCATCGCCGTAGGCCAGCCAGTTCGCCTGCGGCTCGGCGCGACCGTAGCCGGTCAGGCTGATCCAGGTCAGATCGGATCGCTCACGCAACACCTCGTCGGCATCGATGTCCATCTGGCGCAGCGCGCGGGGCCGCGAAGCCTCGATGACGATGTCGGCGCGCAACAGCAGCGCGCGCAACTGCGCGCGGCCGTGCGCTGACGACAGATCGAGCGCAACACTGCGTTTGCCGGCGTTGAGAAGATCGTAGAACGCCGCCGAACCACGCCGCGCGCCATCCGGCCGCGTCGTGCTCTCGACCTTGATCACCGTCGCACCGCAACGCTGCAGCAGATGACTGCACAGTGGGCCGGCCCACAGCGAGGACAGGTCGACGACGACGGGAGCCGCCCCCTCTCCCGTTCTTGGCTTAGCTCGGACTGACATTGAGTCAGTCCTCGCCTGGGCCAAGAACCCTCTCCCGCTAGGGGAGAGGGGGACTGAGGTCTGCAGCCACGGTGTCGGGCGTGATGGTGGCGGCACGACCGGGCAGATCGGCAGCCCGAGCAAGCGCCCGCGCTCGACGCTGTCGTGCATCGTGATCTTGGCGAGCAGCGCTGCAAGCGCGTGTTCGTCGGCAACGGTATCGACCTCGAACAACGCCGGCAGCAAGGCCCAGTCCTCGTCACGCGCGAGGTTGAGTGCGATCGCACCATCAATGGTCCTGAAGATTCTGCACGCGCCGCCGGGAGAAATCGCACCGCGCCTTCGGTGCGCATTCAGCGCCGCGCGCTCGGTCAGCAGGGCACTGCCGCGCAGGCCATTGAATGCACCGTCGGGAGCCAGCGCGGCGAGCGCGACGAGCGCGCCATCGGCAGTAGCGCCCAGGGCAACGGGACACAGCAACGGCGGTCCGTCGGCGTTGCCGGTCAGCGTCATCAGGCCGCTATGCGCCCATGACAGCGCCGGATGCTCGTCGGGCACGCCCGGCGCCGGGCGCGCCGTCACGCCCAGATCCTCCAGCAGCTTTTTTGCGTAGGCGCCCGCGCTCATGGGCGCCAGCTTACTTTTTCGGCTGTCTCTGCGCCCACAGCTTCTCAGCACGCGCCTTGACGCCGTCGGTCATGCCGGCGAAGCCCTGCTCAAGCTTGGACTGGAACAGACCGAGCACGACGAAGCGCAGCCAGCCCTTGAGGAAGAAGTACGAGCGGTAGCGCGACCGCACCGGCGTCAGCGCCTCGATGTCGTGCGAACGGAAGCTCGACAGGGTGCCGCCGGGCACCGGCTTCATCTGGTAGGCGAAGCGACGGCCTTCGTCGAACTCGAGCATCCACTCGCGCTGCTGCTGCGGCTTGGCCATCAGCTTGACCGTCATGTCGATGGCATCGCCTGGCTTCAGCGTCGACTCGCACTTCACGCAGAACGGATTCCATTCCGGGTAACGCTTGAGGTCGGTGATGACTTCCCAGACCACGGAAGCCGGCGCGTTGATCTCTACGGTCTTTTCGATGACGAACATGCGGATCTCTATGGGGTTTCGCAATCGCGTTCGCCGGCATTCAGCCAGCGATTGCTGGCCTGCTCGACGCGCTGCATCAGGTCGGCTGCATCAGGTTCCAGCATATAGCCGTCGGCAACCGAAGCGGCCGTCGCAGCCTGCATGCGGCAGTGGTAATCGGCGTGCGTCGGGTAACGTTGCTGCAGTTTCACTGCGCCGAACGGAATCGTGATGCCACCCAGATTGCAGATGTCGGAACGATAGCTGGCGACCGGCACATCCATCGGCGGCAGGCGGATGCCGCCCAGCGCGTTGCCGTCCTCGTCGCGCGCGAGGCTTCCGGATTCGTCGAACTGGTAGCGCGCGCCCTGCGGCGGCGCTTCGCCGGTGCGCAGCCAGCGGTCAAGATAGTGGATCGCCGCCATCACCGAATAGCGCAGCGGGAACTGCGTGCCTTCGACGATGCAGACGAGCTGGCCCGGGTCGAAATGCTCGCCATAGTTGCCGGCGTAGGTGTGGAAGTCGGCGTCGGCACTGCCAGCGCGCTGCAGATGCGCTTCCGCGCGCAGCGACTGGCCGAGCACCTGATGCACGCCGATCCAGAAATCCTGGTGCGCGGCACCGGCGATTTCCCACAGCCGGTAGTTGTGCGTGACGTTCGGCGCATCCGGACTGGCCTCGCGCTCGCTGAGCAGCTGGATCACCGGCACGACCGGATCGGTTGGATACTGCTTCTCGCCGCTGCCGTCGGCATGCACGAGGAACGCATCGATGACATTCGCCTGCGGCTGCACCTCGATCAGGTAGTCGCGCAGGCGCGTACCGGACTGCGACTGGCCGACCGCGATCACGCGTTGCACCGCGAAGCCGCCCATCGGATCGACGTCCGCCGGATGCTTGAAGGCCTGCGCGATCTGCGAAAACATGTCGAAGGCGTAATCGTCGCCCGGATGATCGAGCGCGGCGTAGCGCACCGGGTCCCAGGCCTTCGGCGTCAGCAGCGGCACACAGCAGACGCCCGCCGACTGCGTGCTGACATGCACATAGGCATAGCCATCGCGCTCCAACAGTTCATGCGCTTCGAGCGTATCGACGGCGTTCTCGAACTGCGCGGTGACATTGACCCAGTCGAGCACGACGGTGCCGTTGAAGCGCGCTGCGTCGGCCGGCCGGCGCACGATGATGCGCGTCGTGTACGGCGCGGTCTGTGCCGGATCGCTGTGGCTCTTCGCGCTGCCAGAGATGAAGAACTCGTCTTCGATATAGCCGAGATCAGCGAGCTTGTACCAGCTGTCCCACAGTGCATGACCGAAGATGCCGGCATCGCCGATCGGTCCGGCGACGGTCGGCACGGGAACCGTGCTTGAACCACCACCGCCAGATCCGCCTGTGGCGCTGTCGTCGGAACCGCATGCAGCCAGGCAAGCCGTGGCCAGGAACAGCAGCGCACGACCGGCTGGCAGGTTCATGGATTCAGACGAAATCCAGACGAATCACGCGACGCAATACTTTGCCCGTCTCGTTGTACGGCAAAGCATCCTTGAACACGATGCGCTGCGGCACGCGCGATGAACGCAGCTGCGACTTCACCAGTTCCTGCAGCTCCGCAGCACCGGCGCTGGAGCCGCTTTTGAGAACGATCGCCGCTCCAACCGCTTCGCCCCATTGCTCGTCGGGCATCGCGACGCAGGCCACATCGGCGACCGCCGGATGCGACAGCAGCACTTCCTCAATTTCCCCCGGCGAGATGTTCTCGCCACCACGCACGATCACGTCGTCGGCGCGTCCATCGAGGAACAGATAGCCCTCGGCATCGAGGAAGCCGCGATCCTTGGTCGGGAACCAGCCGTCGGCGTCGAGCTGCGAGCCGAGCGACAGATACTCGCCGGACACCTGCGGCCCGCGCACGAACACCAGGCCGGCTTCTTCGGCACCGAGCACCTTGCCGTCTTCATCGCGGATCTCGATCTCGACCGCAGCCGGCTTGCCGACCGAGCCGAGACGGCGGCGCACCGCCGGATCGTCGCTGGCCGCAGCGGCTCGATGATCGTCCGGACCGAGCACCGCAATCGTCGAGCTGGTTTCGGTCAGGCCGTAGGCGTTCGTGAAGTCGACTTGCGGAAACAGCTCCATCGCCTTCTGGATCGTCGTCAGCGGCATCTTGCCGCCGCCGTAGGCCAGCGCACGCAGCGCCGG
>CAZDPA010000041.1:22648-27188 GCA_964507195.1 uncultured Salinisphaerales bacterium
GGCGACTCGCCACTGGCAGCGAGATGGTCGACCACACGCTGCAGCATCGTCGGCACCAGGAATGCGTTGCTGACCGATTCAGCGCGCACCGCAACGAGCCAGGCGCGCGCATCGAAGTTCTCCAGTTGAACCATGCGCCGGCAGGCGTACGTGGAACTCAAAACCGCCGAGATGCCGGCAATGTGATACGGCGGCACCGTCACGACAATCGCGTCGTCTTCCTCGGCAGAGGCGAACTCGACGGTGCCCATGATGTAGGACATCAGGTTCTCGTGACGCAGGATCGCGGCCTTCGGCTTGCCGGTCGTTCCGCTCGTGAAGAGCTGCACCGCCACTGCGCGCGGATCTTCTTCCGGCACCGGTGGTTCGTTGCCCTGCAGTTCGAGCGCTTCGAAGACCGTCGTGTCGACCAGTTTCAGCCCCTCGTGCGGCTCGACCAGGCTGCGGTATTCGGCGCCGACGATCAGATAGGCCGGCGTCACGCGTGCCAGCAGCTCGTTGATCTCGGGCCTGGTCAGCCGGTAGTTCAGCGGCACATACGGCACGCCGGCGTAGGCGGCAGCGAAGATCGCCACCGGTACGGCTGGACTGGTCACGTCCAGCATCGCAACGTACTGGGCGCCGCTGGCCTTGATGTGATACGCGGCGGCCTGGGCTGCAGCACGAATGGTCGCGTAGTCCCAGCGCTCTTCGCCGCAGACCACGCCGGTGCGGTCGCCGAAGGCTTCGGCCGCCATGTCGAGGATCGTTGAAATATTCATACAGGTTCGTTGCTCACTGCTGGATTCCCCCTCTCCCCTGCCCTCTCCCGCAGGGGGAGAGGGAGAACAGAAGAACTTCCCGCTTCATGGCCCCTCTCCCCTCGCGGGAGAGGGGCTGGGGAGAGAGGGCTTTTTCTGCGCCCTCAAGATTGCTTCGAGTACCGCTTCCATCTCGTTCAGAACCTGATCGTTCCAGAACCGCATTACGGTGAAATCATTGCGCCTGAACCAGGCATCGCGCTGCACGTCGCGCTGATCCTCTGCGTGCTGACCGCCATCGAGCTCAATCACCAAGCGGGTCTGATAGCACACGAAATCCGCGATGTAGGGTCCGATTGGTTCCTGTCGCTTGAACTTGAACTCCTGAAGTTGGTGTCCACGAAGCTGGCGCCACAACATGCGCTCCGCATCCGTCATATTTCTGCGAAGGGATTTGGCGAATGTCTTCAGACGATCCGACATCCCCCCGCCCGGTCAATCGGACGACGGCAACTGCTTGGCCTGCTTGACCTCGAGCGCGGTGCCGCCAACCGACAGCGAACCCTTGCCGCCCTTGGTGCACAGCAGCTCGATCGATTCGTCCGCGTTGACGTAGCGCTTGCCGATCAGCGTGCCGCCGGCATGCGCGGCGTCGAGGCTGAGGCCTTCCGGCGCGGTTGCCGTGCCGCCGAGCATGGCGACGCCGCCGCAGCACAGATCCAGCTCGCCGGCCGGCGCCTTGACCACCATTACCTGCGAATCGCACACCGCGCTCTTGAAGCGCGCGCCGGCCTTGAGTACCAGTCCCATGGGGATCTCCAACGTTCGGATTTGTAAAAGTCGCCAGTATGCCGCCCAACGGGGCTACGGGCATGGCCGCGAATGTAGTGCAGCCTGTCTGTACACGCACCGTCCACTTGCAGGAGGCCGGATGGGGCATCGTCCCGGGGCTGCGGGACTCCAAATGACGGTTCGCCACGAGTAGCCCGGTTCCGCGCAGCGGAGCCGGGACGGTTGGTTTGCGAGCGACACTTCCCGGCTTCGCTGCGCGAAACCGGGCTACTCCGACCGCTAGACCAGCACCGTGTCCGCCCAGACGCCGAGACGGTCGAACAGCTGGCTGCGGGCCGGGAACAGGAAATGGCTGTGGCCGGTTTCCGGCAGGATCTGCAACGTCACGTCGAAGCTGGCGCTGAAAGCCGCCGGCACCTGGTGCGGGGCACCGACCATGTCGCGTTCGCCGATGCCGAGGAACACCGGGCAGGTGATCCTTGCCGCCTCGGCGCCGACATTGTTCGGCAGCATCGACAGCACCGCCGGCACCGGCAACACGCAATCGGTCGCCTGCTTGAGCGCAGCAACGCCGCGTGGATCGGCCTTGCGACTGCCGAACAGGTCGGCATTGCCGCCATTGCCAGCACCGCCGTTGCCCCCGCCGCGATGGATCACCGGGTACGGCTTGCCGAACATCTTGCGCGCGTGCTCGACCAGCTGCGGTCGCGCAGCGACGGGATCGGTGATTTCCTTGAGCGCCGGCGGCAGATATTCCGGCAGACCGCGCGTCGAGAAACCAAGCACGACGATCGCTTGATGTTGCTGCGCCGCATGCTGCTGCAGCACGGTGAGCATTGCGCCCATCGAGTGGCCGACGCCGATGCTGCGCAGCCCCGGCACGGCCGGCACGTCGGCACGCAGCTCGCCGCTGCGCAGGCGCGTCAGCAGCTGTGTCGTTGCGTTGGCATTCGCCTGTACCAGCACTTCGGCGGTCAGCTGCCAGCCGTCTTCCGGCTTCGTGCTGTCGCCGAGTCCGAGATGATCGAGCGCGGCAACGATGAAGCCGCGTGCGCACATCTGCGCGGCAAACGAGAAGCTCTCGTCGCCGTCTTCAGGCTGCAAGTCAAAATAGTGGCGGTTCATGTTGCCGCCCGGCAGGCACAGCAGCAGCGCTGACGCCGCAAGCGGTACTTCCGGCAGCCACACGCTCGCCGCAACCTGCACGCTGACCTCGCCGGCCAGCGTGATGCCGCTGTCGAGCTTGAGGTCGATGACCTCCATTTCGCTTACGCCTTGGCGATGACCGCGCCAGCCATGCCCGACGACAGCAGCACGTGGTTCACCGGCTTGCCGACCTGATTCACCGACGTGCCGCGTACCTGGCGCACGCCCTCGGCCATGCTGTTCATGCCATGGATGTAGGCTTCGCCGGCCAGGCCGCCATGCGTGTTGGTCGGGATCGCGCCGTCGATTGCCATGCCGCCCGCCTTCACGAACGCGGCAGCTTCGCCCGGCTTGCAGAAGCCGAAGGCTTCGAGCTGCAGGAGCACGTGCGGACTGAATGCGTCGTAGAGCATCGCCGCCTGCATGTCCGCCGGCTTCAGGCCGGTCATTTCCCACAGCCTCTTGGCGACACCCATGGCCTCGGGCATCACGGTCATGTCGTCGTGGTGGAAGTTGGCGATGACTTCGACATTGAACGGGATCGACTGGCAGGCGCCGAGAATCTGTACCGGCGGCTGCTTGAGATCGCGGGCGCGTTCGAGGCTGGTGACGAGCAAGGCCACACCCCCGTCGCTCTCCTGGCAGCAGTCGAGCAGACGCAGTACCGGCTCCATGATCCACTTGGAGTTCTGGTGATCCTCGACGGTGATCGGCTTGTTGTAGAACCAGGCGTTCGGATTGGTCGCCGCGTACTTGCGCTGCTGCACGCAGACGTGCGCGAGATCGGCGTTGCTGAGCCCGTACTTCCACATGTAGCGCTGCGCCTGCAGCGCGCCCCAGCTGGCCGGCGTCATCGCGCCGAACGGGATGTTCCACAGCAGCGTGCCGGTGCCGTGGCCGCCGGAGTAGCCCTGCGTGTTGTTCGGGTTCTGGCCAAATCGATATTGCGAGCGCTCGTTCATCGCGCGCCAGATCAGCACGTTCTTGCAGACACCGGCATTCACCAGCGCCATCGCCTGGAAGATGGTTGCCGCCGCTGCAGCGCCACCACCGGGGATGCGCGTGGTATAGGCCAGATCGCGCACGCCGAGGCAGCGCGCCAGCGTGATCTCGTCGCTGTTGTCGATCGTGAAGGTGATCATGCCGTCGATGTCGCGCGGATCGACGCCGGCATCCTGGCAGGCCGCCAGCGAGCACTCGGCCGCCAGCTGCAGTTCGGTACGGCCGGATTCCTTGGAGAATTCGGTGGCGCCAATGCCGGCGATTGCGGCCTCAACGAATTTGCGCGCCATGTTATGAGCCCCTCGGCTTGAACACGGGCACCTTGTGGTTGCCCATCGTGGGTTCGAACAGCACTTCCACCGCCATGTCCTGTTTCATGTCTTCGATCTTGACGCCGACGACGTTGGAGACGAAGCGCGTGCCCTCCTGCAGCTCGATCACTGCAACGATCGGCGGCTCACGGAATCCGAACGGCGGCGGATGGCGCGGCATCGTCCAGGAATGCACCGTACCGTAGCCGGACAGCTGCACGTACTCGCGCTTGAGGCTGTGGCAATACGGGCACATCGGCCGCGGCGGAAAGCGGAACTTGCCGCAGTCGCTGCACTTCTCGCCGATGAACTCCTCGCGGTCCGCCGCCTCCCAGAACTCCTTGGCGTCGGGCGTGACGATGGGCGCAATGCGTGTGGGCTTGGGCGCGGCTGCCGGCGTGCTACCGGATTCTGCGGTCATGGCTGTCTACCGTGGATGGAAAGCAGATTCGACGATAGCGGCAGCGGCCGCAGCGCGGCCTGACTCAAATGGGTGAGCCTCGCTCACATCCCCTCTCCCCGCGTGCGGGGAGAGGGGCAGGGGGAGGG
>CAZDPA010000042.1:0-26641 GCA_964507195.1 uncultured Salinisphaerales bacterium
CCAGCAAGAAAAAGGACTCGGTGGTTGCGCACCTCGACAAGTCGCACATCACGGTGCACACCTATCCGGAAACCCATCCGGACGCTGGCATCTCGACCTTCCGTGCCGACATCGACGTCTCGACCTGCGGCAAGATTTCGCCGCTGCGCGCCTTGAACTACCTGATCAAGTCTTTCGAGTCGGACATCGTGGTGATGGACTACCGCGTGCGCGGCTTCACCCGCAATGTGCGTGGCATGAAGCACTTCATCGACCACAACGTCGAGTCGATCCAGGACTTCCTGTCTGCGGACAGCAAGGATCGCTACCAGATGATCGACGTCAACGTCTACCAGGAGTTCATCTTCCACACGAAGATGCGCCTCAAGGAAATGGACCTCGACACCTATCTGTTCGGTGAAGGTGCGTCGGAGCTGCCCCCGCGCGAAGCCAAGAAGATCCGTGAGCATGTCAATCGCGAAATCATGGAAATCTTCTACGGCAAGAACATCCAGCGCTGATCCGGCGCCGGATACAAAAGGGCAGGCCGTGGCCTGCCTTTTTTGTGGGTATCTACCAAGCCATTTAGAGTGAAGGGCCACAGACGTACAAAACGAAGCATGCAAGACCACTCGCACAAGGATCGGTCCGACCACGACCACGACCACGGACACAGTCACGGCGGACTGAACGCGCACGCCGGCGCGTCCAGCGCCACGCGCCTGAAGCTCGCGCTGTTCCTGACCGCAGGATTCATGGTCGCCGAAGTCGTCGGCGGCATCTGGTCCGGTTCGCTGGCGCTGCTCGCCGATGCCGGCCACATGCTCGCCGATGCGTGTGCGCTGGCGCTGGCGCTGTGGGCGCAGGTGCAGAGCCGGCGGCCGCCGGATGCGATGCGTTCCTACGGCTACCACCGCATGCCGGTGCTCGTTGCGTTCGTCAACGGCTTGGCGCTGCTGGCGATTGCCGCGTGGATCAGTGTCGAGGGCGTGCTGCGCCTGCTCGCGCCGCCGGAGATCGCCGGCAAGATCATGCTGACCGTCGCCGTTGGCGGCCTCATCGTCAACGCCCTGAGTTTTTTCATCCTCCATGGCGGTGCCAATGAGGACATGAACGTGCGCGGGGCGATGCTGCACGTAATGGGTGACCTGCTTGGTTCGGTCGGTGCGATTGTCGCCGCCATCGTGATCCTGTTCAGCGGCTGGACGCCGATTGATCCGCTGCTGTCGATCCTTGTGGCCGTGCTGATCGTGCGCAGTGCCTGGCGGCTTGTGCGCGAGTCCGCGCATGTGCTGCTTGAAGGCGCGCCGGAGGCGTTTGATGCCGTTGCCTTCGCGGAAGCGCTGCCTGCAGGCGTCAGCGGTGTGACGGGTGTGCACCACGTGCATCACTGGATGCTGACGCCGGATCGTTCAGTGATGACGCTGCATGCGGTGCTCGCCGAAGGCAGTGTCAGCGACGAGGTTGTCGCGCGGATCAAGTCATGGATTCATGCACACCACAAGGTCACGCACATCACGATCCAGATCGAACACGGACGTTGTGCGGATGACGGTGACGACGCCCACCACCACAAGCCGAACTGCGGCCCCGGTACAGCTCAGATCCGGTAAGCCCCGAACTTCATCACCCGCGCGATCTGGCGCATCAGCGTCTTGACCGGAGACGGTAATGGCAGCGCACCCGCTTCACGCGCTTCGGCACCGTGGCGTTCTTCATCACTGCGCATCTGTTCGAGAATCGCGCGGCTACGCAGGTCTTCCTCCGGCAGCTGATCGAGATGCTCAGTCAGGTGCTCGGTGACCTGACGCTCGGTTTCGTCGACAAAGCCCAGGCTCCAGCGATCGCCGGCGAGCGCAGCGGCGGCGCCTATTGCCAGCGAGCCGGCATACCAGACCGGTTCGAGCAGGCTCGGGCGATCGCCCAGTTCCTGAAGGCGTTCCTCGCACCAGCGCAGATGATCGCGCTCTTCACTGGCGGCGGCCAGCAGCTGCTCGCGCAGTTGCGGATCGCGCGCGACCAGCGCCTGGCCGTGATACAGCGCCTGCGCGGCAACTTCTCCGGCGTGGTTGATCCGCATCAGGCCGGCCACATGGCGGCGGGTTTCCTCGTCGAGTCGGGTATCGCAGCGCGGGGCGGCTGGGTTGTCGCGCGCGGCGCCATCGCCGCGCGCTGCCCAGGTCGACAGGCCGCGATTGAGTGCAGCCAGAATGCGGTCGGTAGGGGTCAGATTTCTCTGCATATTGCGAAGTTTACGTCCGACGTTGCGGAATGTCCGGGAAACGCCGGTACTGCGACTACAATGCCCGCTCCCCGCCGAATCCAGCCCGCCGAACTGTCGTGCAGCTCAAGCCGCATCAACTGACCGCTCATCTGTCGAAATCGCTGGCGCCGATTTATCTGGTCGCTGGCGAGGAACCGCTGTTGATCCAGGAGAGCCTGGACGCGATCCGTGCAGTGGCGCGGGCGCGGGGGTACAGCGAGCGCGAGGTGCTCGACGTCGAGCGCGGCTTCAACTGGCAGCAGCTCGCCGACAGCTGCGCGAGCATGTCGTTGTTTGCGAGCCGGCGCATCGTCGAAGTCCGCATGGCCGCCGGTCCGGACGTGAGCGGCGCGAAAATGCTCCAGGAAATCGCCGAACGCCCAGCCGAAGACGTGCTGTTGCTGGTGGTCTGCGGCCCGCTCGAAACGCGGGCGCGCTCCGCGGCCTGGTTCAAGGCCCTGGAAACGGTGGGGGCGAGCCTGTACTTCTGGCCGGTCAAGGGCGCGGACATCGTGCCGTGGATCGAAACCCGCCTCAGCACGGCCGGGGTCAAGGCCGATGCCGATGCGATCAGGCTGCTCGCCGAGCGCACCGAGGGCAACCTGCTCGCGGCGGCCCAGGACGTCGCCAAGCTGGCGCTGCTGTTTCCGGGGCAGACCGTCAGTGCCGACGATGTGACCCAGGCCGTGGCCGATAACGCCCGTTTCCAGGCTTTTGACCTCAGCGATCGTGTGCTCGCCGGAGACGCCGCCGGTGCGGTGCGCAGCCTGGATCGGATGCGGGAGGAGGGGCTTTCGCCGCTGGAAATCCTCGGCGCGCTGATGTGGAGCCTGCGTCAGCTGATCAAGGCGACGGTCGCCTACGCGCGCACCCGCGACGCCGCCTCTGCCTGCACCGCCGCCGGTATCTACTCGTCCCAGCAACAGAAATTCCTGCGCGCCGTGCCGCGCAGCAAGCCCGGCGAGGCCATGCTCTGGCTGCGCCGCGCAGCCAGAATCGACCGGCTGGTCAAAACCGGCCAGGAGTCTGCCGCCTGGGAAGAATTGATAACATTGATTCTTGCCGCCAGCGGGGCGGCGCTACACCAAACGAAATGAGTCCGTCTGCTACCAAAGCTGTACCCAAGGCCAGGAACGACGGCATTGCCGCCGCGATGCGCGAGCGCGGCGTCAAGGCCCGCGCTGCTGCGCGGGGGATGGCGCGGGCCGATGCCGGCATGAAGAATGCCTGCCTGTTTGCGCTCGCGCAGATCCTGGTCGACGAAACCAAGGCCATCCTGGCTGCCAATGCGATCGACATGCGCGAAGGCCGCTCGGCCAAGCTCGATGACGCCATGCTCGACCGTCTTGAGCTGACCGCCAGCCGTGTGCAGGCAATGGCCGACGGTGTGCGCCAGGTTGCCGCGCTGCCGGATCCGGTCGGCGAATTGCTGAACATGAAGCAGCGTCCGTCCGGTATCCAGGTTGGTCACATGCGCGTGCCGCTGGGCGTGGTCGGTATCATTTACGAATCGCGGCCGAATGTGACGGCCGACGCCGCCGCGCTGTGCCTGAAGTCCGGCAATGCGGCGATCCTGCGCGGCGGCTCGGAAGCGCTGCGCTCGAATCAGGCGATTGCGCGCTGCGTCGAGCGCGCGCTCAGCGATGCCGGCTTGCCGAAGGATGCGGTGCAGGTGCTCGACATCACCGATCGCCAGACCGTGACCGAGATGGTGTCGATGCCGGAATACATCGACGTCATCATTCCGCGCGGCGGCAAGGGGCTGGTTGCGGCAGTGTCGGCGGCTGCGCGGGTGCCGGTGATCAAGCATCTGGATGGCGTCTGCCATGTGTTCATCGACAGCGAGGCCGATCGCGAGAAGGCGATTGCGGTCGCGGTCAATGCCAAGACCCAGCGCTACGGCACCTGCAACACGATGGAAACCCTGCTCGTCGACAAGGCGGTGGCGGCCAAGCTCCTGCCTGAACTGGGCCGGGTCTACGTCGACGCCGGCGTCGAGCTGCGCGGCTGCGAAAAAACCTGCAAGCTGCTTGAAAATGCGATTCCGGCGACCGAGGAAGACTGGTACGCCGAATACCTCGCGCCGATCCTCGCGATCCGCGTCGTCGACGGCCTCGACATGGCGATCGACCACATCGAGAAGTACGGCTCGCATCACACCGATTGCATCGTCACCGAGAATTACAGCAAGGTGCGCCGCTTCCTGCGCGAAGTGGATTCCAGCTCGGTCATGGTCAATGCGTCGACGCGCTTTGCCGATGGCTACGAGTACGGTCTGGGTGCCGAGATCCGCATCAGCACCGACAAGTTCCATGCGCGCGGCCCGGTCGGCCTCGAAGGCCTGACTAGCCTGAAGTGGGTCGTGCTCGGCGACGGTAACGTTCGGTGAAGAACGTGAGGGGTGAGGCGTGAGGGGTGAGGCGTTGCTAGTGGGATCCAGATTTTTTACGCCTAACGCCTCACGCCTTGCACCTCACGCATGAGATCCATCGGCATCTTCGGCGGGGCGTTCGCACCTTTCCACAACGGCCACCTGCGCCTCGCGATCGAGGCGCGCGAGCGGCTCGGCCTGCAGCAGGTGCGCCTGATTCCGACTGCGCATCCGCCGCATCGGCCGGACTCGCGCGTGCATCCGCAGCGTCGGCTGGAATGGCTCAAGGCCGCGTTGCGCCGCGAGCGCGGCCTGGTTGCTGACGACACTGAACTGTTGCGCGATGGGCCTTCGTATACCGTCGATACGTTGTTGACCCTGCGCGAACAGTTTCCGAATTCTTCGCTGGTGCTGCTGATGGGCAGCGACGCCTTCGCCCATCTGCATGCCTGGCATCGCTGGCGTGAGCTGCTCGGCATCGCGCATCTGGCGGTCGTTGCGCGGCCCGGCGTACTGCTCGAACCTTCGCCACAGACCCGCGAACTGCTCGGCCCGGGCGTGCAGGCCTTCAGCGAGCTGCAGGAAGCACCGTTTGGCCGCTGGTATCGGTTTGAAGTGCCGATGCTGGATATCTCTTCGACCCGGATTCGACGCCTGCTCAAATCCGGGCGCTCGGTGCGCGGGCTGGTGCCCGATGCCATACTCAACGCCATGACCGCCGCAGATGTTGCGGCGCTGACTCAGGATGACGATGCCACAACCCACTAAAGCCAAGCCCAACACACTCGCCAAGATCGCCGTCAGCGCGCTCGAGGATCTCAAGGGCCAGCAGATCACCGTGCTCGACGTGCAGAAACTCACGACGATCACCGAAACCATGATCATCTGCACCGGCACGTCGAACCGCCATGTGAAATCCATGGCGCAGAACGTGGCCGAAGATGCCAAGAAGGCGGGCTTCCGGCCGCTGGGCATTGAAGGCTCCGATACTGGCGAATGGGTGCTGGTCGATCTCGGCGGCGTCGTTGTGCACGTGATGCAGGCGCAGGCCCGCGCGTTCTATCAGCTGGAAAAGCTGTGGACCGTCGAAGAGACCGCACCGCAGAGCATGCCGCGACCGCAGAAGGCCAAGAAGGCCACCAAGAAGGCGGCTGGCAAGAAGGCGCCCGCCCAGAAATCGGCCAAGCCGGCGGCGCGCAAGGGGCCGGGCGGCAAGCCGGCACCGGCACGGTCCGTTGCCAAGCCTGCTGCCAAGAAGCCTGCGGTGAAAAAAGCGGCCGTAAAGAAGGCTCCTGCACGCAAGGCAGCCAGGAAGTCCGCGCGTTAGGCGCGTGGACTGAAGCGCACGGCGTGGCGACGTGCGTATTCACCTGATTGCAGTCGGCACCCGCATGCCGGCCTGGGTCGAAACCGCGTGGGCGGACTATTCGTCGCGCCTGCCCCATGAGTGCCGGCTCGAACTGATCGAGATCGCGCCCGCGCAGCGCGGCAAGAACACCGATATCGCCCGCGCCAAACAGCTCGAAGGCGAGAAGATCCTCAAAGCGATCCCGCGCGACAGCTTCGTGATCGCACTTGATGAGCGCGGCGAAGCGCTGACCAGCCCGCAATGGGCCGGTGAATTGCAGAAATGGATGCAATCCGGACGCGACACCTGTCTGCTGATCGGCGGCCCGGATGGTCACTCGCCCGAAGTCCTCGCCCGCGCAGACCGCCAGTGGTCGCTATCGAAACTGGTGCTGCCGCATGCGCTCGTGCGGGTGTTTGTCGCCGAACAGCTGTTCCGGGCGTGGAGTCTGCTCAGCAATCATCCCTATCACCGCGCTTAGCGATTCAAGCCATATCACCACGCAGCGCCCGCACCTTCGCTTCAAGCACCGCAGCGTTGGCTTGTGCCGCCGGGATCGGCGGGCCGGCGACGATCTCGACGCGTGACCAGAAGCGCCGCGGCAGGCGTGCGCGCTTGAGGAAGTTGTCGCGGCGCGAGAACAGGCTGCCCCAGAGTCCACGCAGCGCGACCGGAATCACCGGTACCGGCGTGGTTGCCAGCAAGCGCTCGACGCCAGTGCGGAACGTCGTGATCTCGCCATCCATCGTCAGGCCACCTTCGGGGAAGATGCCGACGACGTCGCCGGCCTTGAGTGCCGCTTCGATGTCGGCGAAGGCCTTGGCCATCAGCGCCGCGTCTTCCTTGGCACCGGCGATTGGAATGGCCTTCGCGGTGCGGAAGATGAAATTGAGCACCGGGATGCGGAAGATCTTGTAGTACATGACGAAGCGCACCGGACGGCGGATGTTGCCGCCGAGGATCAGCGCATCGACGAAGCTGACGTGATTGCAGACGACGACGGCCGGGCCTTCATCCGGAATGTGTTCGAAGCCGACCTTGCGGATGCGATACAGCGTGTTGATGAGCATCCAGATCATGAAGCGCATCAGGAATTCGGGGACCAGCGTGTAGATGAACACGGCGACCGCCGCATTCATCAGCGCCGTCGTCAGCAGCAGCTGCGGAATCGTCAGGCCGGCATCGAGCAGGACGATTGCCAGCACCGCGGCCACGACCATGAACAGCGCGTTCAGAATGTTGTTGCCGGCGATGATGCGCGAGCGGTGACTGGCTTCCGAGCGGGTCTGGATCAGCGCATACAGCGGCACGATGTAGAAGCCGCCGAACATGCCGATCAGGAACAGATCCCACAGCACGCGATGACTCGCAGCGATCTGCATGAATGCGCTGGCCGAGATGTTCGCCGCTGCCACTGATGGCTGGGCGAAGTACAGATCGATGCCGAACAGGGTGAGGCCGATCGAGCCCAGCGGCACCAGGCCGATCTCGACCTTGTGGCCGGACAGGCGTTCGCACAACAGCGAGCCGATGCCGATGCCGAGCGAGAACACCGTGAGCAGCAGCGTGACGACGGTTTCGTCGCCGCCGAGCACGGTCTTGGTATAGCCCGGCAGCTGCGACAGGAACACCGCGCCGTAAAGCCAGAACCAGGAAATGCCGAGCACCGACAGCAGCACCGTGCGGTTGGTCTGCATGAACCGGAAGTTGCGCCAGGTTTCGGTCAGCGGGTTCCAGTTGATGCGCAGCTCCGGTGCGGCGGCGGCGGCGGGCGGAATCCAGCGCGATGCCAAGTAGCCGAGCACCGCAACCAGAAGCACCGTGATGCTCACCATGCTTGCGCCGCCATCGCGCGTCATCAGCCAGCCACCGAGCAGGGTCCCGAGCAGGATCGCCAGAAACGTGGCGGCTTCTACCCAGGCGTTGCCGCCGACCAGTTCATGCTCATGAAGATGCTGGGGCAGGATCGAGTACTTGACCGGGCCGAATACGGCGGACTGCGCACCCATCAGAAACAGCGCACCGAACAGCACCGGCAGGCTCGACATCAGGAGCCCGGCAACACCCACGCCCATGATCAGGATTTCGGCGATCTTGATCGTGCGGATCAGCTGCGATTTCTCGAATTTCTCGGCAATCTGTCCGGCGGTGGCCGAGAAAAGAAAGAACGGCAGGATGAACAGGCCGCCGGCGAGATTGACGTAGTAGTTGATGTCGTCGCCCGACAGACCGACGATGCCGAAGGTGACGAGAATCACCAGCGCGTTCTTGAACACATTGTCATTGAACGCGCCCAGTGTCTGGGTCAGGAAGAACGGGCCGAAACGCCGCTGGCCCAGCAGGCCGAACTGACTCTTTTCTTCACCGCTCATGCACTACCCCCGATCGTCATGGTTACAAGGATAGCGCCTGTGCGATTTGCGAGCTTTGGTGCATGATCAGGCGATGAAACACCAGGCCGACTGGCTGCTGCAGGAGTTGCCACAGCTCGAACGCGAGGGCGTGCTCGATGCCGCGACAGCTGCGCGCTTGCGCCAGCACTATGCGGGCCGTGCTGCGTCCGCCGGTTGGACCGGCATCGTATTTCCGTTGCTGGGTTTGCTGTTGATCGGTCTGGGCATCGTCCTGCTCGTCGCCCATAACTGGGATCAACTCTCGCGCCCCGTGCGCCTGCTGCTGGCATTCACTCCGCTGGCCGTCGGTCAGATCGCGTGCATCCGTGTCATGACGCGCGATGGATCCCTGCCATGGCGCGAGGCGTGGTCGGCATTTACCGCCCTGGCTTTTGCCGCGGCACTTGCGCTGGTCGGGCAGATCTATCACTTTCCCGGCGATCTCGATCGCTACCTGCTGACCTGCGGCCTCGTTGCCTTGCCGCTGGCGTATCTGATGAACGTCAGTGCCGTGCTGGTGCTGTGCGCGGCGGCATTTGCTGGCTGGAGCATGCTCAGCTGGGATATCGGCTGGAGTGGACGCGCGAGTGCGGATGCCTGGCGTCTGTTCGGGACCCTGGGCCTGTTCGCCCTGCTTGCGCCCCAGGTCTGGCGGCTGGCGCGATCAGCGCCGGAGTCTCTGCGATTGAACGTCGTGCTTGCCGCGTTGGTGCCGATGTTCTTCGTTGCGGTGCTCGGCAATCTGTTGCGCTCACCGGTGCTCGGTATCTGGTGGTTTGCCGAACTCGGCGCGCTGCTCGTCATGCTCGATGCGCTGACCCGCAATGCTGCAGCATCCGTCTGGCGCCGCCCGCTCGCGCTCTACGGTGGCCTGGCGACGACCTGGGGCGCATTGCTCGGCAGCTTCCCCGAAACCTGGCGCATGGCTTGGTCGACCGATGCGCTCGACGCCATTCCACAGCAATGGGCCGTGTTGGTGCTCGGCATGGCTTTGCTCGCGGTACTGAGCTGGCGCGTGTTGCAAAGGGGAAATGTGCTGGCTGCGATGCAGATCATCCCGGCCCTGGTCCTGGCGCTGGTGGCGAGCGCGGATGTCGAACGCTGGGCAATCGTGCTGGCGATCTTCATGACGCTGTATGTGCTGGTACTGGGACTCGCGCGCGTGCGCATCGGTCTGGCGCAGCGTGATTCGGGTCCGGCCACCGGTGGCCTGCTGCTGATCGCAGTGCTGATCCTGCTGCGTTTCCTCGACACCGAATGGTCGTTCACTGCGCGCGGGATCGCCTTCCTGCTGACTGGCGCTGCGTTTCTCGCCGCCAATGCCTGGATGCGGCGCAAGGTGCGCGCATGACGTTCATCATGAAGGGGCACATGCTGCTGCTCGGGTTGGTCGTGGTCTGCATCGTCCAATGGGCGATTCCGCTCGCGCTGATCCAGCGCGGCCAGGCCACACTCGCAGAAGGCACGGCGTACAAGTTCCGCACCGCACCGGTCGATCCTTCCGATCCGTTTCGCGGTCGCTATGTAACCCTCGACTTCGACGCGGCGCGCGTGTCGTTGACGCAGATTGATCCAGGCCTTGTCCAGAGGCAGCGCGCGTACGCGTCCATCCGGATCGACGAAAACGGCTATGCCCAACTGCATGCGGTCAGCGCGACAGCGCCGAACGCCGGTGACTATCTGCCGGTGACGATACTCTGGGTCGATCCGGCGGAGGTCAGGCTGAGCCTGCCGTTTGATCGCTACTATCTCGACGAGCAGCAGGCACCACAGGTCGAGCAGCGCTATCGCGACAGCAATCGCCGCCGCGACCCGGAGACTGAACCCGCGGCTGGCGCACTGCCGACCTATGCCACCGTGCGCGTCCTGAACGGCTATGCCGTGCTGGAAAATCTGGTGCTCAACGGCGAGCCGGTGAAATAGCGACTATGGATCGCAGATAATGCGCGGCCCGTGAAGCCCCTTCTGCCATGTCCGTTCTCAATATCGCCGCCTACCGTTTTGTCAGCCTGCAGGCACTGCCGTTGCTTCAGCAGCACCTGCTGGAGGCAGCCCAGGCGCAGGCACTGAAAGGCACCATCCTGCTGGCCGAAGAAGGCATCAACCTGTTCCTCGCGGGCTCGCACGATGGCATCGCTGCGTTCATCGCGACAATGGACACGGATCCGCGTCTTGCGCAGATGACGCTCAAGCGCAGCGAGTCGGCGACGCAACCGTTCCGCAAGCTGCTGGTCAAGATCAAGCGCGAGATCATCCGCATGGACCAGCCGCAGGTGCGCCCGGCGGAAACGCCAGCGCCGTCGGTCACGCCGAGGCAGCTCAAGGCCTGGCTGGATCAGGGTCATGACGACGGGGGGCGCGAACTGGTCATGCTCGATACGCGCAATGCCTTTGAATTCGAGCACGGCACATTCGACGGCGCGATCCATCCCGACATCGCGAAGTTCTCGGAATTCCCGGACAGGCTGCCGCCAGCCGAACAGTTCGCCGGCAAGACCGTCGTCACGTTCTGCACCGGCGGCATCCGTTGCGAAAAAGCCGCACCGTGGATGCTGCAGGCCGGCTACGAGAACGTGCTGCAACTGGAGGGCGGCATCCTCCAGTACTTCGAGGACTGCGGCGCTGCGCACTACCACGGCGACTGTTTCGTGTTCGACGAGCGTCGCGCACTCGACGGCGACCTGAGACCGACCGACACAGAGGACACCGCATGACGCCGAATCCCGCCTACATCGCTGCGCTCAAGGAGAGCGTCCGAACCGCCGACTACCCGTCACTGATCGGCATGACAGTGGGTGACATCGGGTTCGACACCTGTCGCATCGACCTGGACTTGGCGCAGCGCCACCTGCAGCCCTTCGGCATCGTCCACGGCGGTGTGCTGGCGACGCTGATCGATACCGCGACGTTCTGGGCCGGTTTCCTGCGCTTGCCGGACGACAGCGGTCTGGTCAATGTCGACCTCAAGCTCAACTACCTCAAGGCCGTCAGCACCGGCCGCTTGCGTGCCGAAGGGCGCTGCCTGCGCAGCGGGCGTGTGATCAGCTACACCGAGGCGAGCATCTTCGATGAAAAGGATGAACTCGTCGCGCACGGCACTTCGACCTTGATGGCCCTGCCCGGCAAGGGCTTGAAGCTGGGCGTGCCAAAGTTTCTCGACTGAAGCCGCATCGGGTACGCAGGGCGGCCTCCGAATGGTTCAGTCCGTTTTGCGTTGCAGCTTCAGTGCCAGCTCGTAGAGATCTTTCTTGCGTCCGCCGCTGATCTCGGCTGCCAGTTTCGCGGCGCTGGAAACCGGCAGCTCGGTAAGCAGCAGGCGCAGGACGCGTTCGGCATCCGCCTGCACGTCGGCCGTGTTCTCCGCAGCGCCGTCGATCAGCAATACGAATTCACCGCGCTCGCGATTGGCGTCCGCGCCGATCCAGCCAGGCAACTCGGACGCGGGCAGGGTGATGCTCTGTTCGTGCAGCTTGGTCAGTTCACGCGCGAGGCAGACCGCGCGCGACCCGAACAGCTCGGCGAGATCCTTGGCCGTGTCGGCAATGCGGTGACTGGATTCGTACAGAATCAGCGTCCGCGTCTCGCTGTGCAGTTCCTGCAGGCGCTGTCTTCGCGCGGCCGATTTCGCCGGCAGGAAACCTTCAAATGCGAAGCGATCGCTGGGCAGGCCGGACACCGACAAGGCGGCGATCGCTGCGCAGGGGCCGGGGATCGTGATCACCGGAACGCCGGCGGCGCGCGCCGCGCGGACGAGCACAAAGCCGGGATCGGAAATCAGCGGTGTGCCGGCATCGGAGATCAGCGCGAACGCCGAGCCGCCTTGCATCGCGGTGACCAGGCTCGTGCAGGCATTCGATTCGTTGTGCTCATGGACCGCGGTGACCGGCGTGCGGATGCCGTAGTGCGAGAGCAGGCGGCCGCTGTTGCGTGTGTCTTCGGCGCAGATGCGATCAACGGCCGACAGCACCGCCTGCGCACGCGGCGACAGGTCGCCGAGATTGCCGATCGGGGTTGCGACGACATAGAGATGGCCCGATTCGACGGCGCGGCTGGATTGGCTCACCGGATAGGCTCGAAGGTGCGTGTCATACTTCGATTATGGTTCCAACGCCGCTTGCACCCCAAACCATGATCCATATTCGCTCCGTTCTGGCCCTGTATCTCGCGGCCTGCATTGCCGGTTGTGCCGGTACGTTGCCGCGTCCGGTCACTCGCTCCGGGTCAGTACCGTCGACGGCTACACCGACGCTGCCGACGCCTGTTCCGGAGCGCATGGAAGCCTGGCTGAACGAGTCGCCGCCCATGCTGGGGGGCGGGGGGCGGGTGGCGCTGCTGCTGCCGCTGACCGGTTCCTTCGCGGGTAATTCTGCGGCGGTGCGCGATGGCGTGATGGCCCGGCATTTCGCCGATGGCGCGCGTGATGAGTTGCGGGTGTACGACACCGGCACCGGTGTCGATCAGTTGCGGGTGGCGTACCAGCGCGCACTCAACGATGGTGCATCGATGATCATCGGCCCCTTGCTCAAGGACCAGGTCGCGCAGCTCGCCGCGATGCGGCCGCCGGTGCCGGTGATCGGTCTCAATTATCTGGACTCGACGCCTGGCGACGCGAATGCCGCAGCGCCGTTCAATTTCTACCAGCTCGGCCTCGCACCCGAGGACGAAGCGCGTTCCGCGGCAGACGATGCGGTGTTGCAAGGCCTGCGTCGTGCCGTTGCGCTGGTGCCCGAGGGTGACTGGGGTACACGTGTGCTTGCGGCCCTGCAGGCGCGGTTGCAGCAGTGGAACGGAACAGTCGTTTCGAGTGCGCGTTATCGTCCCGGCGTCAGCGACCACACCGATCTGATCTCGCAGCTGATGGGCGTCAACACCAGTCAGGAGCGCCATCGCGCGTTGACCGCGGTGATCGGCGTCAAGAGCGAGTTCGATGCCAAGCGCCGCGACGACATCGATTTCGTATTCCTCGCCGCGCAGAGCGCCGATGCGCGGGTGCTGATGCCGCAGCTGCGCTTCTACAGGGCCAGCGATCTGCCGCACTACGCGACCTCTCTGGTTTACAACGGCAGGATCGATCGCGACCTGAACGGGCTGCGCTTCTGCGACATGCCGTTCATGCTCGATCAGGTCGGCGAGCTGGCGATCGAACGCCAACGCGCCGAGCGTCTGCCATGGGTGGCGGCTACGCCACGCCTGTATGCGCTGGGCTGGGACGCCTACCGCGTCGCAACCGCCCTGCGCAGTGGCCAGTTGCGCGTCGGCGATCCAGCTCAGGGGGCGAGCGGCCGTTTCGAGTGGAGCGGCAGCAGCGCGCTGCTGCGCCGTCTCGAATGTGCCGAAATGCGCGACGGCGTCGTGTTGCCGCCGAAGCCGCCAGTCGCGGCGTTTCAATAGAGCCTGACATGCGCGGTGGCGAAGCTGAAGACGCCGCCGAGCGCCTGTTGCATGCGCAGGGTCTGCGCACTGTTGCGCGCAACTACCGCTGCCGTGGCGGTGAGCTGGATCTGGTGATGCTCGACGGCAAGACGCTGGTCGTTGTCGAGGTGCGCGCACGCGGCAGCAGCCGCTTCGCCAGCGCCGCCGAGTCCATCGACCGCCGCAAGCAGGCGCGCATTATCCTTGCGACCCAGCTGTTCCTCGCCAGCGAGCCGAAGTATGCGGCGCACGCGCTGCGCTTCGACGTGGTTCTGTTCGACGGTGCCGGGCCCGGCGAGTGGATACGCTCTGCTTTCGATGCCAGTTGAGCCCGTGTTTGGCCTGCGCCTGCGAGCGGTTCAGAATGCAGCCATGGTGCTTGGACTCGTTTTGAGCAGATGACATGAATCCTTCAGCCGGCCCCCAGATTCAAGCTGTCGCGGCGTTGCCCGACGCGGCGCTGCGTCGCCTGCGTGAGGTGATACCGACGGAGGCGCTCTACACCGATCCGTCGGATTGCCTCGCCTACGGCTACGACAACTCCAAGCGCATGGCAATGCCGCAGGCCGTCGTGCTCGCGCGCTCGCATGAGGATGTCGTCGCCGTCACCGCAATCTGCAACGAGTTCGCGCTGCCGCTGATCGCGCGCGGACGTGGCACCAACACCACCGGCGCAACCGTTCCGATTCACGGCGGCGTCGTGCTGTCTCTGGAGCGCATGAACCGCATCCTGCGCATCGTGCCGGGGGATCGACTGATCGAATGTGAAGCGGGCGCGCTCAATGGTGAGGTGCAGGCTGAAGCGGCGAAGCACGGACTGTTCTGGGCGCCGGACCCGACCAGCCTCGCGTACTCGACCGTCGGCGGCAATCTCGGCTGCTGCGCCGGCGGACCGCGCGCAGTCAAGTACGGCACGGCGCGTGACAACATCCTCGGCCTGCGCGCAGTGACGGGTGCCGGCACGTCGATCAAGACCGGCTGCACGACGACCAAGGGCGTCGTCGGTTACGATCTCACGCGCCTGCTCGTCGGCAGCGAAGGCACGCTGGCGATCATCACCGAAGCGACGCTCAAGCTGCTGCCCAAGGCGGCATGCACGAAGACGGTTCGCGCCTGCTACGTCGATGTGAAATCCGCTGCCGAAGCGGTCGCACGCATCATGGGCCAGCCGGAAACGCCGAGTGCGCTCGAGTTCATGGATGGCGACGCCGTGCAGCTCGCCGAGGCCTACCAGCCAACCGGTATTCC
The DNA here is from genome assembly GCA_964507195.1 of uncultured Salinisphaerales bacterium. Lineage (GTDB taxonomy): Bacteria > Pseudomonadota > Gammaproteobacteria > Nevskiales > Nevskiaceae > Solimonas. Next base: position 15,015 of record CAZDPA010000042.1, read on the forward strand.
TGCCGGTGTCGGTGCGTTGTTGCTGATGGAAGTCGACGGCAGCCCCGATTCAATCGATGCCGCGCTGCGCGCGGTTTCTGCTGCCGCCGGCGGGGCTGGATTGATTGAGCTCAAGACTTCAGCAACGGCTGCCGAAACCGAAACGCTGTGGGCTTGCCGCAAGGCGCTGTCTCCCAGCCTGCGCAAGATCGCACCGAAGAAGGTCAATGAAGACGTCTGCGTACCGGTGACGCGTCTGCCGGAATTGGTTGCCGGGCTTGCCGAGCTGTCACGCAAGCACGGCATCCGCATCGTCAACTTCGGGCACGCCGGAAACGGCAACATGCACACCAATCTGCTCGCTGATCCGGAAGACCCGGTGCAGATGAAAGCCGTGCAGGCCTGCCTCGCTGAAGTGTTCCGGCTTGTGCTTGCACTTGAAGGCACATTGTCCGGCGAGCACGGTGTCGGCATCGAGAAGCGCGACTACGTTGGCTGGGAGATCGCGAGCGATACGCTGGATGTCATGCGCTCGTTGAAGAAGGCACTGGACCCGCGTGGCATCCTCAACCCGGGCAAGGCCCTGCCGGGGATCTAGCGGCACAACAAACAATAGACGTTCTGCCGGGGAGAACCGCGCATGTTTTCGATGTCATCCAAGCTGCGCGTGGCGCGCGCCGCCGCACAGGCCATGTTCGTGGCGACGCTGCTTGCGGGGTGTGGCGATGGCTCGACACCAGCGGGCGGATCAACCGCTGACACCTGGCCGCCGTCGCAGGCCGGTGAATCACCGCCGTCAGCGCCGGCGCAGATCGAGGCCGTGATCAACGACCTCGATGCGCTCGCCGATGTGCTGCCGCGCGATGCCGTCGCACGCCTGTTCGATCCGCTGGCTCTCGGGGCAACGATTGCCGACATCAGCGATCCGGCGCTCGCAGCGTTCACCGTGCGCGCGACCTTGGCACAGCTGCAGGATGGTTCGCGCCTGCAGCAGGTTTATCACTGGTACGGGCATCCGGACTACAACGATGCCGTTGCGCTTGTCCCCGTCGAGTTCAGCAATCGCCGTGGCACGCGGCTGTATGGCGAGATCGTGCTGCCACAGCGCGGCACTGTGCCGCCCTCGGCCGGCCCTTTCCCGGTGATCCTCGCGCTGGAAGGCTTGAATACCAATGTCGCGATGTACCGCTGGTGGCATCAGGTCTTCGCCGACGCCGGCTATCTGGTGTTCGCCTTCGATTTCAGCGGGCAGGGGCATTCCGACGACGAAGTTGCGGACGATCCCGGCGACAATGTCGCTGAAGCGCAGGATGCGCTTGACTGGCTGTTGAACGAATCTCCGGTGCGCGGCGCGCTCGATCGCGGGCGTGTCGGCGTCATGGGTCACAGCATGGGTGCGATTGCGACGCTGGGCCTCCAGGCGGTCGAGCCGCGCATCCACGCCGCTGTGGCCGCAGCGCCGATCAGCGAAGCGTCGGCCCCGTTCGACAGCAACCCGATTCCGGTGATGATCCAGACCGGCGACCACGATGGGCCGGTTGCGCCGATCCCTTTCGTCAATCCCGCTGTGGTGCGGCCGCTCTACGAGAAACTGCAGGGCGACCGCGCATTCATCGTTGCCGAAGCGGCCTCGCATGCGCAGCACACCAACTACGCTCTGCTGCCGACCTCGCGCTGGGGACATGAGATCGCTGCGCATTACTCGCTGGCCTGGATGGACTGGCAGCTGCGGGGCGACCCCGCCGCGCTGCCGCTGCTGCGCGAGGCGCATCCGCACTTGTCGTTCCTGTGGGACAGCGAGGTTCGTGTCGGTGGTGAAACCAGCGTGCTGCGCGGTGAGGGCCTGCTGGCGAGATAGCCGCCCTGCGCTGCCGGATGGCGCGCGGATTGTTCGCTATTTGATGACGCGCAGCTGCGACCGTTTCGGCTTCGGCGGTTCCGGCTCGGGCGGAGTGCTGGCTTCGGTTGCAGGATCGGCGGCTTCGGTATCACCGAAGATGATGCCTTCGCCGTTCTCGCGCGCAAACGCGGCGATCACCGAACCCGAGGGCACCTGGATGTCGTAGGGCTTGCCGCCGAAGCGTGCCGAGAACCAGATCGGTTCGATATCCAGATTGAGATTCTGCACCGCAGCCGGGCTGATGTTGAGGGTAATCCGGCCGTCCTGGATGAACTGCGTGGGCACGACGACGCCGGGATAATCGGCAGCGACCAGCAGGTGCGGCGTGAATCCGTTGTCGCAGGCCCAGTCGAAGATGGCGCGAATCAGATACGGGCGGCGTGATTTGGTCATCGATGTTGTCGGGGGGTGACGAACTGCGAAGTCGCGTGAATGGTTGGGTGCCTGGGACACTCTGAATAAGCGTAGCGAGCGCAGTAGCTTATTCAGAGTGTCCCTAGCGCAGGCAGGCCTGGATGCTCGGGCGTGCGAGTACGCGTTCGGCGTAGCGCAGCAACAGCGGATCGGTCGGCAGCTTGATCTGCAGGGCGCTCAGCTGTGACAGCAATGCACCCCAGGCGCAGTCGGCCAGATTGAAGTCGAGGCCCAGGCACCAGCCGCGCTGCGGAAAATACGAACTGCTGGCAGTGAGGCTGTCCGACAGCTGCTTGCGCAAGGCCTTGGCCGCAGGCGCACGTGGAGCGTCGATGATGGCCTGCGCAACCGGCAGCAGTTCCTGCTCCATGCGCGTGATCATCATGCGCAGCAGCGCGCGGGCGGCGGGGTCCTGCGGGGTCGGTCGCGGATGCGGATAACGCTCGTCGAGGTATTCGCAGATGATGCCGGCCGGATAGATCACGGCGTCACGATCGGCGAGAGTCGGCAGGCTCAGCGTCGGGTTGAGCACCATCAGATCCGGATGCGGCTTGGCGCTCGGTTTGACCCACTCGGTGCGCGCATGGTCGACGTCCTTTTCGGTGAGGACGATGCGGGTCCACAGACTGCCGAAATTGGCCGGACTGCAGAACAGCGTGAGGCCTGCGCGCGCGCCGGGGCGCGTCTGCATCACGTATTTGCTTTTGGCCGGAATGGACATGTCTATTGAAGCGGTAATGTGATGTTTGAAAAACGGAGCGATCTTCGACGAAGCGACATCCTTCGACTCGGGTTTGGGATTGCCGCTTCAATAGCACAGAGCACAGTTTGGTTTATTGGCCCGGCAGCTCCGCGGTGAATGCCGGCGATTGCTGTATCGGCAACCATGGCGGGCCGATCAAGCGTTGGGTTGCCGGACCAAAAAAAAACGGCGCCGTTCATGCCCCAGTGATACAGCATGAACGGCGCCGTTGTCATCTCAGCACTTAATGGACGTCTTTCCAGTACTCGCGCTTGAGCATGTAAGCGAGCACCGTGAACAGCATCAGGAACAGGATGGCTTTGACGCCGGTGCCGACGCGCGTCAGCGCACCCGGCTCGGCGGCGTAGACCATGAAGTTGACCGTATCGGCCACGAACTTCTGGAATTCCTTCTCGTCCATCGAGCCCTTGGTGACGAGCTTGAACGGCGCGGCGTGTCCGCCGCCGTGTCCGCCTTCAGCGTGAGCGTCTGCGGCGGGCGCCTCGTTCTTGACCTGCGTACCCTGCAGCGCGCCGAGCACGTTCGGCATCGACGCACCCGGCAGCATCAGGTTGTTGGTGCCCAGAGGACGACCGGCGTCGACGTAGAACGTCAGCAGGTAGTTGTAGACCCATGCCGGACCGCGTGCGCGGGTTTCCAGCGTCAGATCCGGCGGTGTCGCACCGAACCAGGCGATCGACTGCTTGGGCATCGCCGAATGGATCTGGTCACCGACCTTGGTGCTGGTGAACATCAGGTTCTGCTGGAGCAGATCTTCCGGAATGTTCAGGTCAGTGGCGAGACGCGCGTACCGCAGGTGCTGCATCGAGTGACAGCCCGCGCAGTAGTTCATGAAGTTGCGCGCGCCGCGCTGCAGCGCGGCTTCGTTGCCCAGGTCCGGCTCGAACTTGTACGGCATCGCGTGACCGCCAGCCGCCTGAGCCGTGCCAGCGATGAGCAGCGCGCCGGTCAGCACCAGCGAACGCAACATGAGATCAATGCGCTTCATAGGTCACGCGCTCCGGTACCGGCTTGGTCTTGTCGATTTTCGTGTAGATCGGCATCGCGAGGAAGAACGCGAAATAGATGAACGTTCCGATGCGTGAAACCAGCGTGCCGATTTCGGTCGGCGGCTGCATGCCGTAGTAGCACAGTGCCACGAAGGCGATCGTGAACAACGCCAGCGCGGTCTTGAAGATCGGGCCCTTGTAGCGCACCGACTTGACCGGCGAGCGGTCCAGCCACGGTAACGCAAACATCACGAGCACCGCACCGAACATGCCGATGACGCCGAGCAGCTTGTCCGGAATCGCGCGCAGGATTGCGTAGAACGCGCCGAAGTACCAGGCCGGGGTGATGTGCTCCGGGGTGACCAGCGGATTGGCTTCCTGGAAGTTGGGCTTTTCGAGGAAATAGCCGCCGCCATCCGGCGCGAAGAACACCACGCCGAGGAAGATCATCAGGAACACGCCGACGCCGACCAGATCCTTGACCGTGTAGTACGGGTGGAAGCCGATGCCGTCGAGCGGGATGCCGGTCTTCGGATCCTTGTGTTTCTTGATCTCGACGCCGTCCGGATTGTTCGAACCGACTTCATGCAGCGCCAGCAGGTGGGCAACCACCAGGCCGACGATGACGAACGGCAGCGCAACCACGTGCAGCGAGAACAGACGGTTGAGCGTCGCATCCGACGGGATGTAGTCGCCCTGGATCCAGATCACGAGGTCCTGGCCGATCACCGGTATCGCGCCGAACAGCGAGATGATCACCTGCGCGCCCCAGTACGACATCTGGCCCCACGGCAGCACGTAGCCGGCGAAGGCCTCCGCCATCAGTGCCAGGAAGATCAGGCAGCCGAACAGCCAGATCAGTTCGCGCGGCTTGCGGTACGACCCGTACAGCAGGCCGCGATACATGTGCAGGTAGACGACGATGAAGAACGCCGACGCGCCGGTCGAATGCAGATAGCGGATGACGTTGCCCCACGGCACGTCACGCATGATGTATTCGACGCTGTGCCAGGCCTGCGCGGCGTCCGGCTTGTAGTGCATCGTCAGGAAGATGCCGGTGAGCAGCTGATTGACGAGGACCAGCAGTGCCAGCGATCCGAAGAAGTACCAGAAGTTGAAGTTCTTCGGCGCGTAGTACTCGGTCAGATGATCCTTCCACATCTTGGTGAGCGGGAAGCGGTCATCAATCCAGCCGAGTACGCCGGTGGTCTTGTGCGGGTTGGGAACGATTGCCATGGTTATGCGGCCCCCACTGGGTCTTCACCGACGACGATGGTGGTATCGCCTTCATAGCGATGCGGCGGCACCTGCAGGTTCAGCGGCGCAGGCACACCCTTGTAGACGCGGCCCGAAAGGTCGAATTTGGAACCGTGGCAGGGGCAGTAGAAACCGCCTTCCCAGCTCGGGTCGATGTCCGCAGCCGGATGATCCGGGCGGTAGACCGGCGAGCAACCCAGATGGGTGCAGGAACCGACCATGACCAGCATGTTCGGCTTGATCGCGCGGGCTTCGCCCTTGACGTAGTCCGGCTGCTGCTTTTCAGCGCTTTCCGGGTCACGCAGCTGAGCGGTGACCTTCGGCAGCGAAGCCAGCATTTCCGGAGTGCGCTTGACGACCCAGACCGGCTTGCCGCGCCAGGCGACAATGACTCTTTGGCCGTCTTCGATGTGACTGATGTCGATGGTCACCGGCGCGCCCAACGCCTTGGCGCGATCGCTGGGTTTCAGCGACGCGAGAAACGGCCAGACCGCCGCTGCCGCACCTGCACCGCCGACGACCGTAGTGGTCAGCGTGAGGAAGCGGCGTCGACTGGGATCCACGCCTTGATTGCTCATTGAACAAAGCCCCTTCGAGGAGATGATGATGAAATCCGCGAGGCGCAAACGCACAAAAGCGCGCAGTCAGGTGCCTGGCTGCGCTGTGCTTGGCCTAACCGCAACAGTATAACGGCAGGGTCAGGCCGGGGGTAAGCCTTGATTTTCCGAAATTTCGGGTAGGCGCGCCGGAAGACCTAAGACAGCAGGCCGCGCAGCGCGGCGAAACGTACGACTTCCGCAGTATTTCGCAGGCCGAGTTTTTCCATCATGCGCGCTCGATGGTTCTCGGCGGTCTTGACCCCGATGTCGAGGATCTGCGCGATCTCCTTGGTGGTTTTGCCCTGGATGACCAGATGGAAGGTCTCGCGCTCGCGCGCGGTCAGGCTCTCATAGGGATCGGTGCTGATGCTGCGGCCGCGGCTTTGGCGGTCGGCCAGGGCCTTGGCGGCGCGGGGGCCGAAATAGGTCTGGCCGCCGTGGATGGTCTTGATCGCCGTCATCAGCTCAGCGACCGAAGTGTCTTTATTGAGGAAGCCATTCGCGCCGGCGCGCAGGATCGGCAGGATGTATTCGTCTTCCTCGTGCACGGTCAGCACCAGCGTGCGGGTTTCCGGCAGTTCGGCGCGAACCCGCTTGACGACTTCGAGGCCCGACATGCGCGGCATCGAAATATCGGTCACGACCACGTTGGGCTGGGTCTTGAGCGCCAGCTCCATCGCCTGGAAGCCGTCGGGGGCCTGGGCGACGACCTGGCACTCACCGGTTTCCTCGAGCATGGACACGAGGCCCTCGCGGACGATGGTGTGGTCGTCGGCAACCAGCAGTCGGATGGGGGTCATGGGGTTCTTCAGATTGCTGTGCTGGCGCGCTAGCGCCGGTCGCTGGGATCGAGGCCCAGCGTCATTTGTACGGCCGTACCTTGATCGGGGACGGACTTGAGATCAATGCGGCCACCGAACAGTTCGGCGCGGTCGCGCATGCCGCGCAGGCCGCTGCTGTCGCCGCCGCGTTCGTTGTCGGTGACGGCCTGGGTATCGAAGCCGTTGCCGTCGTCCTCGATCCGAAGCACCAGGGTTTCACCGCGCCGGTGCAGTTTGACGTGGACATTCGTCGCGCTGGCGTGACGGATGACATTGGTCAGCGCCTCCTGGGTGATGCGGAACACCAGGGTTTCGATATCCGGGTGCAGGCGTTCTTCATCGAGTCCGGATTGCAGGTCGATGCTCAGGCCGGTACGTTCGGCCAGTGTGCGGACGAGCCAGTTCAGTGCTGCATCGAGGCCGAGGTCGTCGAGCAGGGTCGGGCGCAGCAGACGCGAGAGTTCGCGCGTGTCGTGCAGCGCGCCGCGGGTGACTTCGAGGGCGTCACCGAGGCGATGCTCAAGCCCGAGATTCCCCGCGCCACGCGCGTCGTCGAGGATGCGTTGCAGCTGATTGGCGACGGCGGTCAGGGTCTGGCCAATGCCGTCGTGCAGTTCGCGGGCGAGGCGGCGACGTTCCTCTTCCTGGACGTGCCATACCGACTTTGCCAGCGTACGGAAGCGGCGTTCGCTGCGCACCACCGATTGCAGCAGCCGCTGGTTGTCTGCGGTGAGCGCTTCGACCTGACGCAGCACCGCCTGGCGAAAGGTTTCGGCGGCGTCGTTGTCGTTGGCGCCCGAGGCCAGGCTGGTTTCAGTGGTGGCCTTGCGCTCCGGTTCCATAACCAGGGTTTTCAGCTGGCGTGCTTGTTGGCGAACTCGTGAAGACTGGCCGCCAGCTTGCTCAGTGCCGATTCCTGGCTGGCTGCGCGCAGCGCGAGCGCGGCCTGATCGGCGAGTGCACCGAGGATCTCGGCATCCAGTTCAGACAGGGCACGCGGCTCGTCCTCGCGGAGCAGGCACAGGGGACCGCGCAGGCCGGAGCCGAGATCCAGCGGCAGGGCGACCGCGACGGGCGCATTGTCCTGTCGCTGAAAGCTTTCGAGTACGACGCCGTCGCGGTCAACCAGCCCCAATGTGGCGCGTGACATGGCCTGGTGCAGGGCCGGCGCAGCGCGACCGAGCGCAGCATTGATCAGTTCCTGCGGGCCGATCCGGCAGGCGCAGGCCACTTCGAGGCTGCCGTCTTCACGGCCCTGCAGGATGAAGCCGCGATCAGCACCAATCACATCGCAGGCGGAACGCAGGGTGTTGCGCAGAACCTGCTGTGCGGCTTCGCTGGCAATGCTGCGGCGCCAGCTGATGACACTGCGGCGCAAGCGATGGGCCTGCTGGCGCAGGCCGCTGTTGGATGAAAACGTCCGGCTGCCGCGAGCCAGATTGGGCGGTTGGTAAATCAGCAAGTCTGTTCCTCCAGTATTGAGCACTGCGTGCCGCAAGTTGCATGCCACTGGTTGCATCACTACGTCGGTGATGCGGTTAATGTGACCCGAGTGTAACAGATGAAATTGAACCCGAAATCTGGGTGATTTCCCATCCTGCAGATTTACTATTTTCGCCGCGACGGAGCCGCAGTGCGGGCGTGACTAAGCGTCGTTGTCCAGGCCCAACTTCTTGATTCTGTATCGCAAAGAGCGGAACGACATGCCGAGCAGTTCGGCGGCGCGGGTCTTGTTGTAGCGGGTGCGCACAAGCGCGTCGCGAATTGCCTGGCGCTCCATGTCGTCCATCTGCTGCTCGAGACCCGAAGGCGTCGGCGCGGCCGATGGCGGTCGGAGTTGCAGATCCGCCATCGTGATGCGCTCGCCGTCGCACAGGGTCATCGCGCGTTCGAGCACATTCTCCAGTTCGCGTACGTTGCCGGGGAAGGGGTACTGGCGCAGCCCTGCCGAGGCGAACTCATCCAGCTGCGGCGTACGCTCCATGCCGGCATCGCGCGCGATGCGACCGAGAATGTGGTGTGCCAGTTCTGGAATGTCGCCGGAGCGTTCGCGCAACGGAGGCGCGCGCACCGCAATGACATCGAGACGGTAGAACAGGTCCTGACGGAACTGGCCGCGGTGGACCAGGTCGCCGAGATCGCGATGCGTCGCGGAAATGATGCGGACGTTGACCGGCAGTTCCTGCTCGGCGCCGACCGGGCGCACGCGGCGTTCCTGCAGCGCACGCAGCAGCTTGACCTGCATGTGCATCGGCAGCTCGGCGACTTCGTCGAGAAACAGGGTGCCGCCTTCCGCCGCCTGGAAAAGGCCGGACTTGTCCCGGTGCGCGCCGGTGAAGCTACCTTTCAGATGACCGAAGAATTCGCTTTCCATCAACTCGCCGGGAATCGCGCCGCAATTGACCGCGACGAATGGCGCGGTGCTGCGCGGGCCGCTGCTGTGAATCAGGCGCGCGACGAGTTCCTTGCCGGTGCCCGACTCTCCGGAGATGTGCACCGGGGCCTGACTGCGCGCGAGGCGCGTGATCAGCGAGCGCAGCTGGCGGATGCTTTCATGCGAGCCGAGCAGGCCGCCGGCCGGTTCAGCAGGCGGTGTCGTGCCACGCAGCTTGAGCGCGGTATCGACGAGCTTGCGCAGCGCTGCAACGTCTACCGGCTTGGAAACGAAATCAAACGCGCCAGCCTTGAGACTTTCGACCGCAGCTTCGGCGTTACCGTAGGCGGTGATCACTGCGACCGGTGTTTGTGGCGCGAGCCGCTGGATGTCGGCGACCAGCGTGATGCCGTTGCCATCCGGCAGGCGCATGTCGGTAATGCAGACATCGAACTGCTGGTTCTGCAGCAGTTCGCGCGCTTCGGCCAGCGTCGCTGCGGCGTCGGTACGCAAACCCATCCGCGACAGCGTGATCTCCACCAACTCGCGGATATCAGGTTCGTCGTCAACGATCAGGACACAGGGTGTGCTCATTCGGTAGTGGCTGCGTTGGGGGCGACGCGGCGATGGCCGCTACGGCCCCTGAATCGGATACGGAACATTGCGCCATGCCGGCTAGGTACATGGTTGATGCGGGCCTGATTGTATTCGCACAGCTCGCGACACAGATAAAGACCGAGGCCGGTGCCGGTGGAGGTCGATGTGAAGAACGGCTCGAAGATCCGCTCATGCAGCTCGGGCGGAATGCCGGGGCCGTCGTCGAACACGTCGAGTACCACGGCCTCATCATCATCGCTGACTGTGGCCTGCATCATGACCGTCGCCGCGCGCTGTGCAGGCGCGCCATGGCTGAAGCTGTTGTCCCAGAGATTGAACAGCACCTGCTGCAGGTGCTCGACATCGAACTGCACATACAGCTCAGCTGGCACATCGGTCAGTTCGATCGGCCTGGCGCCCTGCGGATAGCTTTCGTGATACAGGGCCGCGGTTCGTGTCAGCCATTCGCGCAGGCGCAGGCGAACCTGGTCGGCCGAGTTGCGCCGCGACAGATCCAATACGTCGCGCACGATGCGTTCGATGCGCGCGGCATGGCGCTGCACCATGTCGAGCAGACGGTGATTGCCGGGGTCGAGCGTGGCTGACTCGGCGAGCAACTGGCTGGCCTGGGTGATCGCCGACAGCGGATTGCGAATTTCGTGCGCAATACCGGCCGAAAGCCGGCCCAGCGCGGCGAGCTTGATCTGCTGCGCCTGCTCGCGCAGCAGGCTGGCGTCCTCGAGCGACAGCAGGATCTGAGCTTCAGCGCCCCAGCCCAGACGGGTGAAACGCACCATCAGTTCACGCCCGCTCGCGTCTATTGCCAGCGGTAATGCGCTGTCGCCACGGCCATCGCGCCACTGCTGCAGCGCTGCATGCAGTGCCGGTACTGCATGCGGAAGCGCCGTGCCGGATGGCAGGTCATCGCCGACCAAGCGGCGGCCGGCAGCGTTGGCGACGCGGATGCGATTGCCGGCGTCGACCACCAGCACCCCGGTCTGCATCGACTCGATGATGTTTTCCGACAGGCGCGACAGATTGACGAACTCACTGCCGACACGCTGCGCCATCGCTTCCGAGCGGCGTGCGCGCTGGGCGACCGTGTTCGCGACGAGACTGGAGACAAAGAACATCAGACCGAGCAGGCCGGTCTGCGAGTAGTCGGCGCTGTCCAGCGTATGCGTGTTGATCTGGTGGATGGCTTCGGCGCCGAACATCGTCAGCGTCGCCATTGCTGCATGTACGGCGGCCAGGCGCGGGCTCAGGACCAGACTGCTGCCGACGACGGGTGGTACCAGCAGCATGCCCAGGCCACTGCTGATGCCGCCGGCCCCGTAGACCAGCGTGCCGATCGTCAGCATGTCGACGAACAGATGCAGGTGCGCCTGGATGCGCACGCGCGGGCGACGAAACACACCGAGCACCAGCAACACCAGCGCCAGCAGGGCATAGATCAGACAGCCGTAGAAGAACGTGCTGGCCTTGAGGACGCCGAAGAATTCCGGCGCAAAGCCACTGCGGTGCAAGGTCAGCAGGGTGGTGACCAGCAACAACCGGTATGGGCCGAGCACCGCGAGAATGCGCCAGTCCTCAGTGCGCTCGGCAGCCGGTACGCGCAACTGCGCCTTCAACGGAACCGTCGTGGATGCAGCCTCATTCACTGCAGCGACCACAAGTTCCCTTTGAATTCAGCACTTTCGCCGGCATGTGCGTGCCGCACTTTGCGCAGCGCGCCATCGGCTCGTAGTGCTCATCGCGGAGCTCGTCGCGCGGTTGCGCTGGCTGATCGAGCTGGGCTCGCACCTGGCGGAAGATGCGCCAGACCAGCCACACGGCTGCAGCGAACAGCAGAATTCTGACAATGGTCATGGAAAGCAGTCTCCTTTGGTCCATTGTAGGACCAACGGGCCGCTGATTTTCACGTGATTGTCGGG
>CAZDPA010000043.1:0-4397 GCA_964507195.1 uncultured Salinisphaerales bacterium
AGACGCCGCAGGCGATCCAGGCCTACCAGGACGTGCTCAAGCAGCCGAACCTGCCCGACGCCTTGCGCGACAGCAGCCTGTACTCGATGGCGCAGCTGTACTTCATCCAGGAAAACTATCCGCTGGCGATCAAGGTCGTCGAGAAGTGGCTGGCCGTCGTCGCCGAACCCAGTCCGGAAGGCTACGCGCTGCTGGCGCAGGCCAACTACCAGCTGGAGAAGTACGCAGACGCCGAGAAGGCGCTGATGACCTCGCTGAAGATCTCCCAGCAGCGCGGCCAGCAACCCAAGGAATCGGCGCTTGCCCTGCTGCGCGCGGTCTACTACGAACGCAAGGAGTATGTGAAGGCGGCCAAGGTTCAGGAGCTGCTGATCCGCATCCAGCCGGAAAACGCGTCGTACTGGCAGCAGCTGGCCGGCATCCGCGGTCTGCTCGACGAGCAGCGCGAGCAGGTCAACCTGCTGCACGCCGCGTATCGCAGCAAGCTCCTGACCAACGAAGGCGATCTACTCAATCTTGCCCGTCTGTACATGGTGCAGGGGGCGCCGTATCCGGCAGTGCGGTTGTTGACGCAGGGCCTGAAGAGCAAGACGATCAAGGTCAACATCGATAACCTGCAGCTGCTTGCCCAGGCGCTGGCGCTGGCGCAGGAATACAAGCAACAGGTGCCGGTGCTGCAGGAAGTGGCCAGCATGAGCGGCGAGGCCAAGCATTACGTGTATCTTGGTCAGGCTTACAACGAGCTCGGCGACTGGAACAGTGCAGCCGAGGCGTTCCGTTCGGCGCTGAAGGCGAAGAATCTCGACAAGCCCGCAGATACGCACATGCAGCTGGGTACCGCATTGTTCAATGCGAACCAGTTTGCCGAGGCGCGCAGGCAGTTCGCGGCTGCGGCCGAATCGCCGGCACTGGCGTTGGCGGCTAGCAACTGGATCAAATTCGTCGATCAGGAACTCGCGCGGCGGGATGCGGTTGCGAACATGTAGATTGTCGGGCAGGTTGCGCAGGGGGCAACGCGGGCGCGGGGTGCAGTTCGCGGCTGACCCATGGGCAGCCAGGGGATGGGGGCGCTGTATCAGGGGTGGGTAACCCTGAAGAGAGGGGGATTGCAATGCTTCGCCGAATCATTGTGATTGTGGCGATGTTCATGGCGCTGGCGGTACTTGGGTTCCTCCTGCTGAAAACGCAGGCGGAACCGATGGACCTGCAGCGACACAACGAACGTCTGTCTCATCTGCAGCGAGTGCTGGACCTGGAGTCGGCAACGAATCTGGAGATTGCGCGTGCGCGTCTCGCGCTTGAAGCCGAACCGCCGGCACTCGAGACGACGAATCAGCAACTGCTGGCAGCGCGCCAGCAGATGCGCGGCAGCTGGTTGCCGAGCGAGCATCTGCCGGAGCCCATCGATCTCGCTGCGCGTGAATACTTCCGCAAGGCCGATGACAAGGTCGAGGTGCTGGCACGCTACCGATCGGATCTGCAGGGTTTCTTCGCCACGTTCGCGCAGCTGCGTCGGATGGTCGATCCGGTGCTCGCCGAACTGGTCGGCGCGGATCGTGCGGTGTTGCGACGCAGCGTCATGAGCCTGCTGAGCGAAGTGACCAGCTACTGCATCCAGTCCAGTCCCGACAACGGACCTGCGATCGCTGCCCTGCAGGCAGAGATCAGTACCAATGCCCGGAAAATCGCGGCTGCCTCGCTGCTGAACAGCGTCGATCGCCTGCTTGGTGCGGTCGACAGCGTGCGTGCGACCAAGGACGGCCTGCGCAGCGTGACCGAGGAGCTGGCCGCGATTTCGACCGCCCAGGCACTGGAGCGGACGCGGCAGATCTACCTTTCGCACTATGCCGAGAGCGAGTCGACGATTGCGCGCTATCGGCTGGCTCTGGCGATCTACGCGGCGGCGCTGCTCGGGGTTTTCGGCCTGGGCGGCATGCGCCTGCGCCACAGCTACGCCGAACTCGATCGCGCCAATGCCGGCCTTGAGGAGTTGGTGAAGGTGCGGACCATGGAGCTGAGCGATGCGCTGATCGAAGTGCGCGCGCAGCAGGCACAGCTGATCCAGTCGGAGAAGATGGCGTCGCTGGGACAGCTCGTCGCCGGTGTCGCACATGAGATCAACACCCCGCTGGGCTATGCGCGCAGCAACGTGGAGACCGTGCTCGGCACGCTGCCGGCGCTCGGCGAATTGATGCAAGCCTACGAGGCGGCGGTACCGCAGGCCGGCATGCCGCTGGCTGAGGGCGCACTCGAGGTTCTGCAGCAGGCCAAGCGACGCTGGGATCCGGTCGAAGGTCCTGAGGAGATCAATCTGCTGCTGTCCGATGTCGAGCACGGTCTGGTACAGATCACCGAGCTCGTGCGCGGGCTCAAGGACTTTTCGCGCGTCGATCGCTCGCATACCGAGCGCTTCGACATCAACGAGGGCCTGAACACCGCGCTGAAGATCTGCCAGAACCAGTTCAAGGACCGTGTCGAAGTCCATCAGGAATACGACGATCTGCCACTGGTGCACTGTGCGCCGTCGCAGCTCAATCAGGTGTTTCTGAATCTGATCACGAATGCCGCGCAGGCCATCGACGGCGCCGGCACGATCCGCCTGCGCACGCGCAATCTGGGCGATACCGTCGAGATTGCGATCAGGGACAGCGGCTGCGGCATGGATCTGCAGACCCAGGCGCATATCTTCGAGCCGTTCTTCACGACCAAGGATGTCGGCCAGGGCACCGGGCTGGGATTGTCGATCGTGTTTCGCATCCTCGAGGACCACCAGGGGACGATCGATGTCGACTCGACTCCGGGAAAAGGTACGGAGTTCACGATCCGCCTGCCGGTGGGCGGTACACCGGCAAGCAAGCGCACGGCCGCCGCCGCGCCCGACAACGTCGCCACCCCAGCTTAAGGACTGTAGCCATGAGTACCGCCAAGACTCCCCGTATCCTGTTCGTCGATGACGAGCCACGCATCCTGCTGTCCCTCAAGGCCATGTTCCGCAAGGACTACGATGTCGTGACGGCGCTGGGCGGTGCCGAAGGCATTGCGCAGATCAAGGCTCACGAGTTCGATGTCATCGTCAGCGATCAGCGCATGCCGGAGTTCACCGGCGTCGACGTGCTGCGGACCGCGAAGGAGGTGCGCCCGCGCGCGGTGCGCCTGCTGCTGACCGGCTATTCCGACATGTCGGCAATCATCGGCAGCATCAACGAGGGCGAGATCTTCCGCTTCATTTCCAAGCCATGGTCGCATGCCGAACTGCGCGCGACGATCGCCGCTGCGGTGGCCGCGGCGGGCGCCGAGCCCCTGCCGCTTCCACTGGACGAAACACCGGTTCCGGCTGCGGCCGTGGCAGCGAACGGCGCCAAGTCGGTCGCCAGCAACGTTGCCGTGCTGATCCTCGACGAAGATGTGGCCGCGCGCGAACTGCTGAAAAGCACTCTGGAAGGCGAGCGCCAGGTCTACGAGGCCAGTACCGTCGATGACGGCCTGATGCTGCTGGAACAGCACCCGATCGGCGTCATCGTCACCGAACTGGTGGTCGGCGGTGAGGTGCTGACCCAGCTGCTCGGGGCTCTGCGCCAGCACCATCCGGCGCTGGTCGTCGTCGTTCTGACCTCGCATGCCGACGCCGGGCACAGCATCACCCTGATCAACCAGGGGCAGATTTATCGTCTGCTGCTCAAGCCGGTTTCCGAGAGCGTGCTGCGCGGCACGATCAACATCGCCAGCCGGCGCTACGAGATCCTGCGCCAGCAGCCCGTCCGGGCGGCTGCGCGCCCCCCGCCGCAGGAAGTGCCGACCGCGATATCCGCGGATCGCCTGGGATTGCTCAAGAAGATCAAACGCGCCCTCCTCTGGGTGTAGCATTCCGCCCGGGGGCCCTTCATCCGGTCGATCACGGCTGATCGACTGATTCGGGCATGATGTCGCGGGGATGTTGACGGGGGAGCGGCACGATGGCGGAACAGGACAAGCCGGAATCCGGGCTGAAACGATTGACGGCCACGCTCGGGCGTTCGGCGGAATACTCGATTGCCTTGGGTCTGATTGTGGTCTGTGTCATTGTCGCAGGCGCCTTATGGCTGCCCGACAGCGGTCGAAAGCTTGACGAGAAAGCGGCGGTTTCGGTGCCGACGCCGGGTCACGACAGATCGAAGATCGCCGAAGAGGAAAAGGCGGCGCTGGCCGGCTGGAACCAGCAGCTTGAGGGTGACTTCAAAGAGATCGAGCAGGCGCAGCGGCGCAGCGCCGAGGAAGCCGCACAACGCGAGCGTCAGCGCCAGGAAGCGGAACGTGCCCAGCGCGCGGCCGCCGAGCTTGAACGTCAGCGGGCATTGGCCGTGCCGGCCACTGCGGAGGCCAAACGAACGCTGCGGCCTGTCGCTACGCCACCGCCGGCG
>CAZDPA010000043.1:4407-26510 GCA_964507195.1 uncultured Salinisphaerales bacterium
GGTCCCGCCGAAGGCGGTGGTGCGTGTCGAGCCGGCCATCGACTGGAGCAGCTGCCGTCGCCCGGCTTACCCCGAGATCTCGGTGAATCGCCGTGAACAGGGCGTGGTCGGGCTCGATGTCGATGTCGACGCGGCAGGCAAGGTTCTGGCCAGCCGGATTGCCCGGAGCAGCGGGCACAGCAGACTGGACACGGTGACGCAACGCGCGATCGACAGGTGCCGTTTCAGCCCCGCGACGGTGAATGGTGTCGCACAACCTGCGACTGCGATGGTGCGCTTTACCTGGAAATTGCAGGATTGACCTTTGATATCAGCCGCTGGCTCCAGGCCTCTGCCCTGAGGCGGCACGATGGTCTGCGCCCGCACCCGGGCCCGCGGCGCTGCAGACTCTCCCGCAACGGGCGAGAATAGTCGGATGGGCCGGGCGCGGTCCCCCTGAATCCGAACACGCCGCAGCAACGGCTGCGGCGGAGCAAGCACTGATGAGCAGCACCCCATGGATGGCCGATGCTGATGCCGGCGTTGCGGCGACGCTGAGCGATGCGCGTGGCCGCACCAAGCGCAAGCTGCGCCTGTCGCTGACCGACCGCTGCAATCTGCGCTGCCTGTACTGCATGCCGGACAAGCCGACCTGGCTGCCGCGCAGCGAGCTGATGCCGCGCACCGAGATCGTCGAACTTGCGCGCGTGTTCGTGCGCGATCTCGGCATCACCGAGCTGCGCCTGACCGGCGGCGAGCCGCTGCTGCGCAGCGATGTCGTCGAAATTGTCCGTGAACTCGGTGCATTGCGCACAGACGGCCTGCAGCGCATTGCGATGACCAGCAACGGCGGCCTGCTGCCGCGCTATGCCGCCGAGCTCAAGGCCGCCGGGCTCGACGACCTCAACGTCAGCCTCGATGCGATCGATCCGGATACCTTCGCGCGCCTGACTCGCGGCGACGTCCATGCCGTGCTGCGCGGCATCGCCGCGGCGCAGGCGGCCGGGCTGCCGGTCAAACTCAACTGCGTCGTCGTCCGCGACTACAACGAAGACCAGGTATTGCCGCTCGCGCGCTGGGCACATCAGGCCGGCCTGCCGCTGCGCTACATCGAATTCATGCCGCTGGATGGCCGTGGCGACTGGAGCAAGCAGCGCGTCGTCACCGAAGCGGAAATTCTCGAGCACCTGAGGCCGCTGGGCACGTTCACTGCGGTGCCGCGTGACCGCGATCCCGCCAGTTACTATCAGCTCTCGGATGGCTATCGCATCGGCGTGATCTCGACGATCAGCAAGCCGTTCTGCGCGAGCTGTGATCGCCTGCGCGTCGATGCCCGCGGTGCGCTCTATACCTGCCTGTTCTCGGCCAAAGGCCATGACCTGCGACCGGCGCTGCGCGACAATGCCGATCCGACTGCTTTGGTCGAGCTGATCCGCCAGCGGGTCTGGAACAAGGAAGCCGGCTACGTCGCCAATCCAGGTTATGTCGAACGACCCATCACCATGCATCACCTCGGAGGCTGAGTTGCCCGTGCGTATCGCTGTTCAATGTTTCGGCGTCACACAGCGGCTCGCCGGCGCCAGCCTGCTGTCTCTGGAGTTGCACGACGCGGCGACGGTCGCTGATGCCCTCGACCAGCTGGGCGAGCGCTATCAGGCACTCGCGACCAGCCTGCCGCGCTGCGCCTGTGCGCGCGGTGATGAAATCATCCTGCGCGGGACTGTGCTGCGCGATGGCGACGAGATCGCCCTGCTGCCACCGGTCGCCGGAGGCTGATGCCCATGCATGCCTGTATCCAGGAAAGCCCGTTGTCGATGGATGCGCTGATTGCCGACAGCGCGCGTCCGGACTGCGGTGCGCTGGCGGTATTCGCCGGCACCGTGCGCAACCATCACGAGCTGCGGCCAGTACTGTCGCTGACCTATACGTCGCACGTGCCGCTGGCCGAACGCATGATTCGTGACATCGAGACGCGCATCTGCGCCGAATTCGCCGTGCCGTATTGCCGCGTTGTCCATCGCATCGGATCGCTGCAGGTCGGTGACGTCGCCATCGTGGTTGTGGTTCGCGCGCCACATCGTGCCGAGGCCTTTGCCGCATTGCGTGCCGCCGTTGATGCGACCAAGCACACGGTTCCGATCTGGAAGGAAGAGTTCTACGCTGACGGTACCAGCGAGTTCGTTACTGGTTGCTGTATTGGAGATGCACGCCCTGACGAGGACATTGAATCCCACAGTCACGCGCATGCTCATCATCACCCGCACGATCATTAGACATGCGCGATATCACCCTCAAGCCAACGACGCTGCGCTCCGCAACCGCAGCCGGACGGATTTCACTGTCCGCCGCCGGCGTCGCGATGATCCGCGAGCGCAATGTCGCCAAGGGTGACGTGCTCGAGTGCGCGCGCATCGCCGGCCTGATGGCGGTCAAGCGCACCTCGGACATCCTGCCGCACTGCCACCCGATTCCGATTCTCGATGCAGAGCTCGCTTTCGAGTTCGAAGAGACCGCGCTGCGCATCGAGGCCCGCGTGCGCACGATTGCGGCGACCGGTGTCGAGATGGAAGCGCTGACTGCGGTGAGCGCTGCGGCACTGACCGTCTACGACATGATGAAGCCGCATGTCGCCGCCAGGGACCTGCGTATCGGCGACATCCAGCTGATCGAGAAGAAGGGCGGCAAGTCGCAGTTCGGGCGCCAGATTGCCGGCGCTCGTGCAGTGGTCATCGCCCTGTCGGACACGGTGGCCGCCGGGCGCAAGAACGATACGGCCGGGCGTTCCGTCGCCGATGGCTTGCGCGATGTCGGTTTCGAGATCAAGAATTACGAGGTGATGCCTGACGAGCCCGTGCAGCTGGAAGCACGCGTACGGCATTGGCAGGCCGAGGGTGTCGAGCTGATCGTCACGGTCGGCGGCACTGGCGTCGGCGCGCGCGATCGCACGGTGGAGACGATCAAGCCCATGCTCACTGCAGAGATGCCCGGCCTGATGGAAGCGGCACGGGCTTTCGGCCAGGCGCGCACACCGTATTCGATGTTGTCACGCGGCGTCGCCGGCTTGATCGGCAATTGCGTGATAATGACCTTTCCCGGCAGTCGCAAGGGCGCGGAAGAAACCCTCGCTGCGGTGTTGCCGGGACTTGTGCATCTGATTGATGTCGTGCGCGTCATCCGGCCCCATGCCGGCGGCTACGAGTAGCTCCCGAACTCTTTCTGCGCCATCAGGAAATCCGCATGATTGAAGTCAGCGAATCCCTGGCGCAGGTCATCGCCGCAGCGACGCCGTTGGAGAGCGAAGCGCTGCCGCTGTCGCGGGCCTTGCATCGCGTGCTCGCAGCGCCGGTACACAGCGCAAGCGAACTGCCGCCGTTCACGCAGAGCGCCGTCGATGGTTACGCGCTGCGCCATGAAGACATCCTCGGCGCACCGCTGGCGCTGTCACTGGTCCAGCAGCAGATTGCCGCCGCTCCGCAGGAGTCGGTGCCGGTATTGCAGCCGCACACCGCTGCACGCATTTTCACCGGCGGCATGGTGCCGATCGGTGCGGACACCATCGTCCGCCAGGAACTGACGCAGCGTCCGTACAGCGACAGCGTCATCATCCTCGAAGCGGTCGCCAAGGGCATCGACATCCGTTACGTCGGTGAGGAAGTCCATGCCGGCGCCTTTCTTGCCGATCGCGGCAGCCTGCTGACGCCGGGTCTGATCGGCGCGCTGGCGATGGCGGGTGTGCAGAACGTCAGTGTCGTGCGCCGGCCACGGATCGTCGTGTTGATTACTGGTGATGAAGTCGTTGCGCCGGGAAGCAGCCAGCGTCCGGGCCAGATTCCCGACGCCAACGGACCGCTGCTCAGCGCCCATCTGCAGAGCTGGCAATGCCCGCCGCTGCGCATCGAGTATGTCGCCGACCAGGAATCCGTCGTGCGCAATGCAATCGATCGGGCCCTCAATGATGCGGACCTGGTGCTGAGCACCGGCGGCGTTTCGGTCGGTGATTTCGATTTTGTGCCGGCGGTCAGCGAGGCGGTCGGTGCCGAACGCGTGCTGTGGAAGGTCGCCCAGAAACCGGGCATGCCGCTGTTTGTCGCACGCCGCCGCCACAGCCTGCTGTTCGGCCTGCCGGGCAATCCAGCCTCGGTGATGGTGAATCTGCATGTCTACGTGCGCAGCGCGCTCGATGCGATGTGCGGTCTCGACCCCGCCGCGCGCTGGCAGACCGTTGCCGCGCCGCAGAATCTCAAGCGCCTGCCGGACAAGACCTTCTGGATGCGCGCGCGGATCAGCAGCGATGCCGCCGGCCAGCTGCAGGTCCAGTCGCTGGGCGGCCAGGCCTCGCACATGCTCGGCAACCTGGCCAAGGCCAATGCGCTGATCCGCGTGCCGGGCCTGCATGAAGCGGACGAAGTCAGTGTCCTGCGCTGGCTGGCGATCTGACTCGTAGCCCGGTTCCGCGCAGCGGAGCCGGGACGGTCGGTTCGCAACGGCAGCTTCCCGGCTTTGCCTGCGGCAAAACCGGGCGACTCGGCTGATTCCCCCGCAAAACTCCGTTCGCATCGAGTGCCCGCGCAGCGGGGGCATCGAGATGCCGGCACGGCGCTTTCCGCCACGCTCCCCAAACCCGGTCAGGGATTGTCGAAGGAATTGCAGGATTTATCGAGACTGCCGGGCAGGGGTCGGAGGAACCTAGCCTGGGAAGAACGGCGCCCGGGCTGAGGGCATCTCGTGCATCGGCCGTACTCCCGAAGGTCTGTCCGAATCAGGAGTGCCGCAATGTCTTTCGAACTGAACAGGAAGCTCGCCGCCAGGCGCGCACCGCTACCTACTTCGGCCACGGTCGATCCGGTGACGGCGAGCATCATCCGCGGCGCTTTCGAGACGGTCTGCTTCGAGGCCGCGACCCATCTGGGCCGCGCGGCGTCGTCGCCGATCATCAACCAGTCGAACGAGCGCAACGGCAGCATCATCGATGCGCATGGCCGACTTGCCGGCGTCTCCATCGGCACGCCGCACCTGGTGTTCATCTCGCAGCTCGCGGTGCGCTACGGCCTGCAGTTCTTCGACGACTACGACTGGGGCCCGGGCGATGTCTTCGTCGGCAATGACCCGGACTACGGCGGCGGTCACCTGCCGGACTACAACGTCTACGCGCCGGTGTTCGATGCCGACGGCAAGCTGATCCTGATCCAGGCCCTGCAGGCGCACCAGGGCGATACCGGCGGCAAGACGCCGGGTGGTTTCACGCTCGACGCCACCGACATCTTCACCGAAGGCCTGGCGATTCCGTGCCTGAAGCTGGTTCACCGTGGCAAGAAGCGCGCCGACGTCATCAAGCTGCTCGAACGCAACAACCGGTTTCCTTCGTTTGCCGGCGATCTCGCCGCGATGATCGGCGCCGTGCAGCACTGCGTGAAGCTGCTCGAGGACGTGATCCGCAAGTGGGGCGCGGATGTCGTCAAGGCGGCGGTGAACTACAACATCGACCACACCGAAAAGCGCTTCCGCGAGGAGATCGCGCAGTGGCCGGACGGTTCCTACGAAGCGGACGTGCTGATCGACCACGACACGCTCGGCACCAAGGACGTCAAGGTTCACGTCAATTGCACGGTCAAGGGCGACCACCTGACCGTCGACCTGACCGGCTCCGATGACCGTCAGCACCTGGTCGGCGTCTGGAACACTTTCGCCAACAGCCGCGGCTACGCGATGGTGCAGATCGCGTCGATGATCGATCCGGGCATCGTCAAGAACGAGGGCCTGTTCCATGCGGTGGAGCTGATCCTTCCCGAAAACACCATCGTCCATCCAGGCATCAACAAGCCGGCGGCGCTCGGCTCTTTTCACCCTGCGGTGGAAATCATCGAAGCGATCTGCGTCGCGATGGCGCACGCGGTGCCGGAGCGTTCGACGCCGCAGGTCTACAAGATCGGCATGCCGAACGCGGTGATCGGCTTCGACAGGAGCGGCCAGATGTGGATGGACCAGGGCGTTGATGCGCGCGCTATGGATTCTTCGGCGGTGAAGGATTTCGACGGCTGGGGTTCGTCCTGCGTCGGTCTCGGCAACCTGCTGCTGTCGGAAGCCGAAGACGCGGAGAGCCGCTTCCCGATCATCAACATCAGCCGCGAGATGACGATCGATACCGGCGGCCCCGGCCAGTGGCGCGGCCAGCCCGGCAGCCTGAACAGCAAGCAGATCCTCGAACCGACGATGGCGATGGCCTGGATGGTGTCGTCCGAGCATCCGCTGCGCGGCATGTGTGGCGGGGAAGACGCGGGTCCGTACGCGAATCATTTCGAAGTCGGCACCGAACGCGAGCGCAAGATCGAACTGACGACGCAGGCGCAGCTACCCGCAGGCGCGGTCATCGCCTACCAGCACGGTGGCGGTGGCGGTTTCGGCCCGGCGCTGCTGCGTGATCCGGTGGCGGTCCGTGACGACGTGCTCGACGAGAAGGTCAGCCTGGCGGCTGCACGCGACAGGTACGGCGTGGTGCTGACGGGAACGCTGGATGAGTATGACCTCGCGGTCGATGTGGCGGCGACCAAGGCTTTGCGTCGATCGATGCAGGCCGGCGCAACGGCCCAACACTTAGCGCAGAGAACTCCCTCTCCCCTCGACGGGGGGAGAGGGCCGGGGTGAGGGGCTCTCTGGAAAGTGCGCGCATTTTCCGAAGCGCCCCTCACCCCAACCCTCTCCCCGCAGGCGGGGAGAGGGAGTACAGAACTGGAGAAACAACGTGCGGTATCGCGTAGGCATCGACATCGGCGGCACCTTCACTGACTTCGCGCTGCTGAAGGCGTCGGATGTGGTGCTGCACAAGAACCTGAGTACACCGGAGGACCGTTCGATCGGCGTCATGACCGGGCTCAAGAAGCTTGCCGACATCGAAGGGCTGTCGCTAGTCGATTTCCTCGCGAACTGCGATGCGATCGTGCATGGCACGACGGTGGCCGACAACACCCTGATCGAGATGAATGGCGCGATCACCGGCCTGATCACGACCGAAGGTTTCCGCGACGAGATCGAATACCGTCGCGGCTACAAGGAAGACATCTGGGACGTGCGCCTGCCGCCGCCGAAGGAAATCACGCCGCGCCGCCGTCGCCTGACGGTGCCGGAGCGCATCCTGTTCAACGGCACAGTCCACAAAGAACTCGACGAAGCCGCGGTGCGCGAGTGCTGCCGGCGCCTGAAGAAACAGAACGTCGAGTCGGTCGCGATCTCGCTGATCTTCTCGTTCGTCAACACCGCGCACGAGAAGCGTGTTGCGAAGATCGTTGCGGAGGAGATGCCCGGCGTGCAGATCTCCTGCTCGCATGAAGTGCTGCCGCGTGCGCCGGAGTACGACCGCACGAGCACGACGGTGGTCAACGCCTACGTCGCCCCGCGGGTGAATTCCTACCTGGAGAAACTCGTCGTCCGCCTCAGGGACGGCGGCTACAAGCACCAGCTGATGGTGATGCAGGCCAGCGGCGGCGTGATGACCAGGGAGTACATCGAAGGCGCGCCGATCCGCGTGCTCGCGTCCGGCCCGGCCGGTGGCGTGGTCGGCTCTGCGCATGTCGGCGCCGCCAAAGGCCATCCGAATCTGCTGTGCGTCGACATGGGCGGCACCTCGTACGACATGTCGATGGTCATCGATGGTGATGCGCCGGCCGAAGTCGGCTGGAACATGCATCACCGCTATCTCATCGGCGTGCCGATGGTGAAGGTCGAAACCCTCGGCGCGGGCGGAGGCTCGATCTGCCACGTCAACAATGGTGCGCTCGAAGTCGGTCCGGCGTCGGCGGGTTCCGAACCCGGACCGATCTGCTATGGCCGCGGCGGTACGCAGCCGACGATCACCGATGCGCTGCTGATGCTCGGCATCCTGTCCGACGAGGCGGGCTTCGCCGGCGGCAGCTTCCAGCTGACGCGCAAGGGCGTCGACGCGGCCTTCGAGCAGATCGCGAAGCGCATGGGCTACAGCGCCGAAGCGGCAGCATTCGATTGCTGGCGCGTCGTCAACGCCAACATGAGCCAGGCGGTGCGGCGCACCGTTGCCGGCAAGGGCATCGATCCCAAGGACATGGTCATGCTCGCCTACGGCGGCAACGGCCCCGTGTTCGCAGCGATCCAGGCCGAGGATCTCGGCATCACCAAGGTGCTGGTGCCGAAGGCATCGTCGACGTTCTCCGCGCTCGGCACGCTGGTGGCGAATCCGAGCATCGACGAAGAGCGCTCATACATCGCGCCGGCCAATGCACTCGACATCGCCAGGCTGAAATCACTGTGGAGCGAACTCGAAGCGCGCGCCGGGAAATACTTTGCCGACGCCAAGTTCGCGGCGAAGCAGGTGACCGCGAAGTACCAGATGAAGATGCGCTATCCGGGCCAGAACTGGTCGCTGGCGTTTGATGTGAAGATCAACCAGGGTCTGCATGACCTGGCCTTCGTCAACGAGGGACTCGGCGCACAGGCCATCGCCTCGTTCAACCAGAGGCACACCGAGGAGTTCGGCCACGTGCGCGTCGGCGAGATGCCGGAGGTCACTGGCATCCGCCTCGTGACTACGGTGGAGACGCCGTCGCCGCAGGTGATCAAGGGCACGACCGCGCCGGCTGTTGCGGCCAAGGCCGCGAAGACGCGCCGCGCCAATCTCGGCAAGGGCTACGCCGAGACGCCGATCCACTACGGCACGCAGCTCAAGCCGGGATACGAAGTCAGCGGCCCGGCGATCATCGAAGAGACCTTCACGACCATCGTCGTCTATCCGGGCTGGAAAGCACACGTCGACGACGCGGGCGACTATGAGCTGACGCATCAGTGATGAGCGCCGCATGTCAGCCTTGAAGGGAATTCGCGTACTTGAGCTGTCTGAGAGCGTCAGCGGCGAATACTGCGGCAAGCTGCTCGCCGATTTCGGTGCCGACATCATCAAGATCGAGGCGCCGGGCTGCGGCAGTCCGACGCGTCGTCTCGGTCCATTTTCCGCACAGGGCGCGGAGCCGGAACGCAGCGGCCTGTTCGCGTACCTGAACACCAACAAGCATTCCGTCACGCTCGATCTCGCGAGCGCCGCGGGCGTCGAGACGCTGCGGGCCCTGCTCGACCGTGTCGATGTCGTCATCGACGATCACGCACCGGGCTGGCTGGCGGGCGTCGGACTCGATCCGGCAAAGCTCGAAGCGCAGCGGCCGGCACTCGTGCTGTGTTCGATCACCGCATACGGACAGTCGCCGCCGGATGATCGCCTGCATGCCGAAGACCTCAACATCTTCCACAGCAGTGGCTGGGGCTATCACACGCCCAGCGGCGCTGCCAATACGCAGCCGCCGCTGAAGGGGCCGGGGCGTTTCCTGCCCAGCTACGAGGCGGCCCTCGACGCGGCGCTGTGCATCGTTGCCAGTGTCTACGAGCGCGACGAATCGAAGCTCGGTCGTTTCATCGATATCTCCAGGCGCGACGTGCTCGCATCGCGCGTCGACTATGTGCTCGGCCAGATGGCGGCTGGCGACATGGACGTCAGCACGCGCCGCACCGCGTTCGATCTGTTCGGCCCTGCCGGAATCTTTCCGTGCAAGGACGGCTACGCCTACATCTGGATGTCGGCACCCGGGCACTGGGATGCGCTGCGCAAGCTGCTCGGCGATCCGGCGTGGATGAATGACTTTCCGGAGCGCTGGCTGGAACGCGAGTGCACACCGGAACGCGTCGCGCAGTGCCGGCACCACATCGCCGCCTGGCTGAAGACGCAGAACAAGGATGAAGTCTCTGCCCAGGCGCAGCAGCTCGGTTTGACACTCGTCGCGGTCAACAACGCGAAGGACCTGCGGGCTTCGCCGCAGTATGCATTCCGCGAATTCTTTGCCGACGTGAGTCACCCCGTGCAGGGCAGGTGCTTCTACCCGACCGTGCCGTACAAGCTCAGCGCGACGCCGGCACGCATCACGCGTCCTGCGCCGCTGCTCGGCCAGCACACCGGCGAGTGCCTGCCATGAGCGAGCGCATGCGTGGTGGACCCCTGCAGGGCGTGCGCGTCGTCGAGCTGACCAAGGTCTGGGCCGGGCCGTATGTCGGCAAGTTGCTCGCTTTCCTCGGCGCCGAAGTCATCCGCGTCGAGAGCCTGGAGTCGCTGGACGTCACCCGCACCTACGGCGTCAAGGACATCAACCAGGCGCCGGGCTTCCAGGCAGTGAACCCGCAGAAACTCAGCGTGCAGATCGACATGAAGACACCGCAGGGCGTGCAGCTGATCCTCGATCTGCTGCGTGAGTCGGATGTGCTGGTCGAAAACCTGCGCCCCGGCGCAGTGAAGCGTTTGGGCCTCGGCTACGAAGCCGTAAAAGCGACCAAGCCCGACCTGGTCTATGTCTCGATGGGCATGTTCGGCAGCGCCGGCCCGCTCGCGTATCAAACCGGCTACGCACCGTGCTTCGCTGCGCTGGGCGGCGTCAGCCTGCTCGTCGGCGAGGGCGGCGCTGCGCCGGGCGGCATGAACGTGCGTTACGCGGATTCGACCTTCGGTGCTGCAGCAGCGTATGCGGCAACAGTGGCTTTGTTGCACAAGCGCCGCACCGGCGAAGGCCAGTTCATTGATGTCTCCGCCGTCGAATGCATGACCAGCATGATCGGCGACGCGGTGATGGACTTCGCCCTCAACGGCGTCGTCCGCGAATGCGACGGCAACCGCCACGCGGAGATGGCGCCGCACGGCGTCTATGCCTGCCGTGACGGCGAATGGATCAGCATCGCGGTCGCCAGTGATGGCACGTGGCGGGCACTGACCGAAGCGATGGGGCAGCCGGAATGGGCCGGCAAGCCAACCTTCGCGACGCTTGCCGAACGCAAGTCGCACGAGGCCGAGCTGAACCGCCGCATCCGCGAATGGACGGCCGGTCAGGACGCCGGCGAACTGTCGACTGAACTGCAGAAGCACGGCATCGCGGCGGCCAAGAGCCAGAATTCGGTCGACCTCATCGCCGATCCGCTGCTGTGGGAGCGCGGCTTCTTCCGTGAAGTCGCCGGCCGCGACGGCAATGCGCGCACGGTCATCGGCCCATCCTGGAAGATGAGCCGCGGCGCCGAGATCAGCTCCGCCGCGCCGCAGTTGGGCGAACACAACGCATACGTCTTTGGCGAGTTGCTGGGGATGTCTGCCGAGAAGCAAAAGGAGCTGGCAGAGTCTGGGGTCGCGCGGTAGCCCGGGTGCACCCAGGTCGGCGTCAACCGATGTCTCGACCCCGGACTTCGTACGGGCTACAGGATATCGATATGCTCCGGTTTCATCAGATACCGGAGCGGAACGTGATCACAGTCCACAAGGCGGCCGATGGCAAGCTCAAGCAGGACGTCAGCAACGGCCGCAATCAGATCGTCGCGGACGAGCCCGTCGAGGTCGGCGGCGACGATGCCGGCCTGACTCCGCACGATCTGCTGGACGCGGCACTGGGCAGCTGCACCGCCTTGACGCTGACGCTCGTCGCGCGGCGCAAGCAGATGCCGCTGACCGATGTGCGGGTCGAGATCACGCACGAGTCCGTTGATGGCGCCCATCGTCTGCATCGCCGCATCGAGCTGGTCGGTGAACTCAGCGAGGAGCAGAAGACCTATCTGCTCGGCATCGCCAACAAATGCCCGCTCCACAAGATCCTGAGCGGCAAGATCGAGATCGATTCGGCGCTGGTTTAGGGGTCGCAACTGCGGGTCCGGCGCGGGCATCTCGATACACCCGGCGCGAGCGCCGGGCACTCGATGCGAACGGGGTTTTGGCAGACCCTGAACCCTTGATTGTCAGACTGCCGTGCTTCGATGCGCGAAATGTCTATGCCCCCGCGCAAACTGCGGGGACGGTAGGCAGGTCGGCCGATACGCTGTCTCCAGCTAGGAAGGGGTATTCCAGTCCCCCGAGCCTTGAGGAGACGACTCAGATGGAAACACTCTTCGTATTCGACAAGCGCAATTATCTTGATTGCCAGAATGCCTTCCGCGGGCCGCGCAATCGCGAGTATTACCAGGGCGACTACACGATCGAGGCCTCGTCGGTCATCGACGTCCGGGCCGACCGCAAGGCCGTGGGCTCATGTTCGATCATCCGCCTGCGCTCGAAGTCCAAGCTGTCGTTCCGTCGCAGCTGGACGCATATCCGCGAGGACGGTACCGATGTCGCGGTGCTGTGGTTCGTCAAGCGCGGATGCCTCAGTGTCTCGCACCAGTGCGGGCAGACGGTGGCGAATCCGGGTGATTTCCTGGTCACCAAGTCGATGACGCCGTTCACGGTCGAATGTTTGACCGGCGACGACTCGACCCATGAAGTGCTGCACCTGATCGTCCCGGCGCACATGCTGCGCAAGCTGATTCCGCAGGACGTCAAGACCGGCTTCTGCGTTCCGGCCAAGGGCCGCAAGTTCTCGATCGCCGAACGCATTCTCACCGATATCTTCGAGGATCCGGGCGAGCTCAAGGAATCAGTGGCGCAGCTGCTCGTCGACAGTGCGCTGTCGGTGCTGTGCGAGGCGATCAAGGACGAAGCGTCCAGCACTCCGCAGCGGCAGACGCTGTCGGACAAGCGCCTCAACGACGTGTTGCGCTACATCGAGACCCATCTGTCCGACCCCAAGCTGAGCATCGCGACGGTTGCTGCCGGCTGCGGGATCTCGCCGCGCTATCTGTCGCTGCTGCTCAAGCTGCACGGCACGCCATTCTCGACCCTGGTCTGGGACAAGCGCCTGAAGACGGCGGGGCAGTGGCTGACCGCATCGAAATCCGGCGAGGCCTCGGTCAGCGAAATCGCCTACCGCGTCGGCTTCAAGAGCGCTGCGCATTTCAGTCGCATGTTCAAGCGCGAGTTCAAGCTCAGCCCGCGCCAGTACCGCATTGCCGGTGTGTCGCAGGCGGCACGCGAACTGCCTGCGGTCGTCGCCGACGGCGGCAGCTCGCGGCACTGACGCATCGACGACCCACCGCAATCAAGGAAGCAGGCCGCCATGGAAACGGGTCAAGCCAAAGCAGCAACACCGGCAGCACAGGCGGGCGGATGCCCGATGGGATTCGGCGGCGGCGCGCTGAAGGACGCGTCGATGACCGACGCGCAGAACATGCTGCGCCCCGGTGCGTTCTACCAGGCGCTCCGCAAGGACAGCCCGGTGCATTACGACGCCAAGCTCAACATGTGGCTAGTGTCGCGTTATGACGACATCGTCACCGTGCTGCGCGATCCGCTGACCTACTCCGACAAGCACGGCTACGCGGCGCAGTACGCCAGCGGCTTCTTCGAGGAGTTCAAGCAGATCCTCGAGCGCGACGGCGGCGGTTTCTTCCCGGACGTCATCAAGTCCGATCCGCCGGAGCACACCCGTGTCCGCAAGCTGATGGACAAGGCTTTCACCGCACACCGCGTCGCGACGCTGGAGCCGCAGATCACCGGGCTGGTCAACAAGCTGATCGACCAGCTGATCGCCAAGGCCGGTGACGGCCAGGTCGTCGACGGCGTCAACGATTTCGCGATCCCGCTGACGATCGCGGTGATCTGCGAGCAGCTCGGCTTCGGCCAGATCAGTGCCGACAAGGTCAAGGCCTGGTCGCAAGCCGTGACCGCTCAGATCGGCCGCATGCAGAACCGCGAGCAGATGCTCGCCAACGCCGCGCAGATCTGCGACCTGCAGAATTTCATCATCGCCGAGATGCGCGCCCGCGAAGCGCAGCCGCGCGAGGACATGGTGTCCGATCTGGTCCACGCCCAGACCGACGACGGCAAGCTCGAGTTCGGCGAGGCGGTGTCGCTGGTGCGCGCGATGATCATCGCCGGCAACGACACAACGGCGAGCGCGATCGGCAATCTGATCTATGTGCTGGCAACCCAGCCCGAGGTTGCGAAGACCCTGCAGGCTTCGGTCGACGACGATAGGCTGCTCAATCGTTTCGTCGAAGAGCTGCTGCGCATCGAGCCGCCGGTCCGTGCGCTGGCGAAGATGACGACCAGGGAAGTCGAACTGGGTGGGCAGAAGCTGCCGGAGCATGCGCACGTGATGGTGCTCTACGCCTCGGGCAACGACGACGAGTCGCAGTTCGAGTGTCCGCGAAACTTCGATCTGAATCGCAGCAACCTCGGCAAGCATGTGGCGTTCGGCGTCGGCGTGCATCGCTGCATCGGCGCCTCGCTGTCGCGCATGGAGATCAAGGTCGTCGCGCGCGAAGTCGTACGCCGCCTCGGCGACATCAAGCTGACGATCCCGGTGTCGGAGATCACTTACGCGCCGACCGTTGCCGTGCGCACGATCGAGCGCCTGCCGATCACGTTCACGCGTCGCGGGTAGAGGCGACATGGCACAGGAACTTTCCGGCAAGGTCGCCATCATCACCGGCGGCGCCAGCGGCATTGGCCGCGCGACGGCCGAGCTGTTTGTAGCGGAGGGCGCGAAGGTTGTCGTCGCCGATGTCGATGAGACACAGGGCGCAGCGTTGGTGACCCAGCTTGGCAATGCGGCGGTGTTCCGCAAGACCGATGTGTCCAGCATTGATGACGTCAAGGCGCTGGTCGACTTCGCGGTCGCCACGTTCGGCGGCCTGCACATCATGTTCAACAACGCCGGCATCTCCGGCGCGATGAACGCCCGGTTCCTCGACGACGACCTGAAGGATTTCAGCAAGGTCGTCGGCGTCAATCTGCTTGGCGTCATGGCCGGCGTGCGCCATGCCGGCGAGCAGATGCGCAGGCAGGGCGGCGGCGTGATCATCAACAACGCCTCGATCGCCGGTGTGCTCGCCGGCCAGGCCTTGATGTCCTACCGCGCCAGCAAGGCCGCGGTCATTCAGTTCAGCAAGTCGGTCGCGATCGATCTGGCCGAGTACAACATCCGCGTCATCTGCCTCGCACCGGGCCACATCCGCACGCCGCTGACCTCGTTCGCGCCGCCGGGTTCGACGCCAGAAGTCGAGGCGCGCGTCAAGAAAGCCGTCGGCGCGGCGTTCGACGTCAACCAGCCACTGAAGCGCGCAGGCCGGCCCGAGGATGTCGCGCAGACCGTGCTGTTCATGGCCAGCGATCGCGCCGCGCAGATCACCGGCGTCGTGTTGCCCATCGACGGCGGCATCACCGCCGGCGATCCGGTCAATCATCTGCTGGACATCATGGCGGCGCGCGCACAGGCGCTGGCGCAGTAGGGGTGATGGGGCAGATTTGGAGTTCGCTCTCCCCGTTTACGGGGAGAGGGTCAGGGTGAGGGGCCTCTAGCCGGCAGCCCCCCCCCCCCCCCCCCCCCCCTCTCCCCGCAGGCGGGGAGAGGGAGCATGAACGGTGAGTTGGGACAATGGTCTGCGCGCATGCTCAGGTCAGACAGGAGAGCAGCTGCATGGGCATCAAGGTCACCTTCGTCCAGAACGATGGCGTCGAGCGCACGTTCGAGGACGTGGACACCGGTCAATCGATGATGGAGTTCGGTCGTTTCAACGGTGTCGAAGGCATCCTCGGCGACTGTGGCGGCAGCTGCGCCTGCGCGACCTGCCATGTCTATGTTGACGCGGCATGGCGCGCCAGGGTCGGCGCGGCGGACGACGTCGAGAACGCAACGCTGGACATGGCGAACGATGTCCGACCGGGCGAAAGTCGCCTGTGCTGCCAGATCCAGTTGCGCGAGGAACTGGATGGCGTGCGCGTGACAGTGGCGCCGAGCTACTGAGTCGCTAACAACTCCCTCTCCCCACGGAAGTGGGGAGAGGGTTGGGGTGAGGGGCGTGTCTGGAAAGTGCGCGTCTCTCGATGAGCGCCCCCTCACCCTAACCCTCTCCCCCAGTCCCTGGGGGAGAGGGGATTCCTTCTTGTTGGAGCTGTTCGGGGAGATCAGCATGCAAGGCAGCGAAACCTATGATGTCCTCGTCGTCGGCTCCGGCGCGGCAGGCGCGACTGCGGCGCTGCGTGCGGCAGAGCTTGGATTGTCGGTGCTGATCGTCGAGAAGGCGCACAAGTACGGCGGCACGTCCGCTGCCTCGGGCGGCGTCATCTGGGTGCCGAACCACCAGTTCACGGCCAACGACGACAGCCGCGAGAAGGCGCTGCAGTATCTCGACGCGCTGATCAGGAAGCCGGTGCAACGCGACCGGCTTGAGGCTTATGTCGACCGGGCGCCGGAGATGCTGCGCTTCGTCAAGTCGCTCGGGGTGCCGGTCGCGCCGGCTCCGTACTACCCGGACTACTTTCCGACTGCGCCCAATGCGCGCGTCGACCGCTCGATCCTCTGCGACACCTTCGATGGCCGCGAGCTCGGCGACAAGTTTCCGCTGATGCGCGAGCAGTACGCGCGCTTCAAGATCCTCAACCGCTACGCGATGGACGTGATGCAGTTCTTCGCGATCTCGACCCGCGGCCCGGGTTGGGTCAAGACCTTTCTGAAGATGGCATGGACCTACTGGTCGGATCTGTCGACGCGCAGGCTGACGCGGCGCGACCGCCGCTTCACGCAGGGTGCAGCGCTGATGGGCCACCTCTACAAGCAGGTGTTTGACCGCAAGGTCGAAGTGCGGCTTGAGACCAGGCTCGATGGACTGATCGTGTCCGGTGGCAAGGTCAGCGGTGTGAAGGTCAGCCACTTCGGTCGCTGCTATGAAATTAATGCGCGCCATGGCGTCGTGCTCGCCGCCGGTGGTTTCGAATGGAACCAGGAGCTGCGCGATCGCTACTTCCCGGTGCCGGGCCTCACGCGCCACAGCTCGACCCCCGAGGATGCGAACCGCGGCGAGGCGCTGATCGCCGGCCTGAAGATCGGCGCGACGACCGAGCACACCGAAGCGGGCTGGTGGATTCCAACCATGCACCTCCCGATGGAGAGCAGGTCGAACTTCGAGGACATCGTGCAGGCGGCCTTCGATGTCGGCCGTCCGCACAGCGTCTGCGTGAACCGCAACGGCGTGCGTTTCGTCAACGAAGCCTGCAGCTACGACGAGTTCGGCGCGGCGATGGTCGCGGATCAGCTCAAGACCGGCGCGAACACGCCATGCTGGCTGGTGTTTGACGCGACGTTCCGCCAGAAATTCACTGCCGGCGGCATCATGCCGACGATCCTGATGCCGGACCGCAGCATCCCGCCGGACTGGTGGGATCACTACATCTTCCGCGCCGACTCGCTGGCCGCTCTCGCCGCAAAGATCCACTTGCCGGCCGATGCGCTGAAGAAGACGGTCGACAACATGAACCAGTACGCGGCCGCCGGCTCCGATGCGGAGTACGGCCGTGGCAACAATCCCTATGACCAGATGTTCGGCGATGCCAACGTCAAGCCGAATCCCTGCCTCGGCCCCATCGGCGCTGCGCCGTACTACGCCGTCGCGATCAACCTCGGCGATCTGGGCACCAAGGGCGGCCTGAAGTGCGATGCGCAGGCGCGTGTGCTCGATGGCAGCGACCAGCCGATCCCGAACCTGTATGCCGCCGGCAACAACGCCGGCAGCCCGTTCGGCAATCTGTATCCGGGCGCGGGCGGCACGATCGGTCCGGGCATGACCTTCGGCTATGTCGCAGCGAATGACATCGCGGCGCGCGCGGGCAAGCAGGCTTAGGCACGGCAGCTCGTGACTGGTCCCGCCAAGGAAACCCGCAAGCGCATCGCGTTCTTCAGCGTCAAGGACGCGGCCGAGCTCGGACCGGAGACCATGTCCCGCGAAGGCATGGACAGTGGTGTGCTGGCCAGCCTGTCCAGACTCGCGGACATGAAGGTCAGGCCGGGCCTGGGCGAGATGAGCGTGCTGCTGTTCAAGGAGCCTGGAGAACCGGGTACTGGCGGCGGCATGAGCCTCGTCTACCTCTGGTTCAAGAGCGGCTATGTGCTGCCGCCGCACAGTCACAACGGCGATTGCCTCTACTACGTGATCGGCGGCGAGCTGCGCATCGGATCGCAGCTGCTGCGCAAGGGCGATGGCATGTTCGTACCAGCCGATTGCGCCTACACCTACGAGGCGGGGCTTGAAGGCGTCGAGGTGCTGGAGTTCCGCAACGCGACGCAGTTCAGCATCCAGCTCAAGGGCAACGAAGGCGGTCGCTGGGATCGCGTGGTTGCAGCTTTTCGCGCGCGCGCCGCAATATGGGAGACGGAAAGCATTCCGCCCTCCGAACGTCCAGGGAAGTAAACATGTCCGCTGTCGCGTCATTGCCTGACTACAAGACCATCGCGCTGAGCCGCAAGGGCCGCCTGCTGACGCTCACGCTGAATCGGCCGGACGCGATGAACGCGGTCAACCTGGCGATGCACGAGGAGCTGGCGCAGGTCTTCGTCTTCGCCGCTGCTGACCCGCATTCGGATGTCGTGGTTCTGACCGGTGCCGGCCGCGCGTTCTCCGTCGGCGGCGATCTCGATCACGTGAGGCACAACGCCGAGAATCCGCATCTGTTCGACGAGGAAGTGCGGCTCGCCAAGCGCATCGTCTTCGCGATGCTCGATCTCGACAAGCCGCTGGTCTGCCGGCTCAACGGCCATGCGGTCGGGCTGGGCGCGACGCTCGCGCTGTTCTCCGACGTGATCTTCGCTGCTGAGACCGCCAGGATCGGCGATCCGCATGTCGCGATCGGTCTGGTTGCCGGCGATGGTGGCGCGGTGATCTGGCCGCAGCGCATCGGCCTGTGCCGCGCCAAGGAATACCTGCTGACCGGCGAACTGCTGACCGCGAAGAAGGCCGAGGAAATCGGCCTGATCAATCACTGTCTGCCTGTCGCCGAACTCGACGCCGCGGTCGATGCGTTCGCCGAGCGCCTGCTCGCCGGCTCGCGCAACGCGATCCGCTGGACCAAGGTGCTGCTCAACATGGAGCTCAAGCGCGTCGCCACCGCAGTGATCGACGCCGGCATCGCCTACGAAGCCGTCGCCCAGCGTTCGCCCGACCATCGCGAAGGCATCAATGCTCTTGCGGAGAAGCGCAAGCCGGTATTTGGCCGGGAGTAGGGCAGCGCTTGTCCACCTTGGACAGGTTCATCGACGAATCTGGTTGGGTCGCGGCGAGTCCGCATGCCTTGCCGATTCCTGCTCACGCGGCGGCACTGCGCGCCGGTGGCGTCGAGTTCCTGACCGCTGCGTTCCAGTCGTCCGGCGCACTGGCGCAGAACAACCGCGTCACCCGCATCACCCAGTTCGAGGAGTGCGCCGGCGGCAGCACAGGACGCAAGCTGCTTCTTGCAGTCGAGTACGAGAAGGAAACGGCAACCCTGCATCGCGAGCTTTTCGTGAAGTTCTCGCGCGACCTCGACGATGCCATCCGCGATCGCGGCCGTACGCAGATGGAACTCGAAGTCCGCTTTGCGCAGCTTTCATGCGCACGCGAGTTCCCGATCGCCGTGCCGGCCTGCTACTTCGCCGATTACCACGCCGAGTCCGGCACCGGTGTGTTGATCACACAACGCATCGCCTACGGCAGCGGCGGCATCGAACCGCACTACGAAAAGTGTCTCGATCACGAGATGCCCGATGCGCTGGCACACTACCGCGCCCTGCTGAAGGAGGTCGCCCGCCTTGCCGGTGCGCACAGGGCGGGTCGTCTCCCCGCTGATGTTTCCAGCAAGTTCCCCTTCGAGCCCGGCAAGGCTGCAGTGGCTGAGCGCGCGCCATACACCTCAAAGCAGTTGCAGAACCGCGTCGCGCGCCTGTCCGACTTCGCGGCGGCCTATCCGGACGTGCTGCCGGCCAATGTCCGCGCGCCGGATTTCCTCGCGCGCCTGCATGGTCAGGTTGCGCGCTTTGCTGATCACGAACAGACGATCCGCGACGACCTGAACAACCCGGATCACATCGCACTGTGTCACTGGAACGCGAATGTCGACAACGCCTGGTTCTGGCGCACTGCCGATGGTCAACTCGAATGCGGCCTGATGGACTGGGGCTGCGTCAGCCAGATGAATGTGGCGATGGCGATCTGGGGCGCGATGAGCGGCGCCGAGACCACACTTTGGGATACGCACTTTGACGAACTGCTGGATCTGTTCGTTGCCGAGTTCCGCGCCAGCGGCGGTCCGGCGCTGGATCTCGCGGTGCTGCGGCGCCAGCTGATGCTCTACATCGCGATCATGGGCCTGACCTGGCTGATCGACGCGCCGCCGTATATCCAGGCCCAGGTGCCGGATCTGGCGCAGGTGCAGAGCCGCTTCGATCCGCGAATCACCAGCAATGAAGTCGCGCGTACCCAGCTGCAGATGCTGACGAACTTCCTCAACCTGTGGGAAACGCAAGAGTTCGGCACCATCCTCGACGAGTTTCTCGGTGCACAGTAGCGCACACGAAGGAGGCAGACATGCCGCATTGCAAGATGCTGGTCATGAGCCAGCCGGTGCCGGGCCGGGAGGCTGAGTACAACGACTGGTACCAGAACGTGCATCTGGCACAGGTCGTTGTGATCAAGGGTATTCGCTCCGCCCAGCGCTTCCGCCTTGCCAGAAGCCTGGTCGAAGGCGAGGCCCATCCGTACGCGGCGATCTGCGAGATCGAGACCGACGGCATCGATTCAGTGTTGCAGGAAATCCGCAATGTAGCGGGCAGCGAACACCTGATAATCTCCGACGCGCTCGCGACCGACCTTACGCGCGCGACGATCTATGAGACCTTCGGCCCCGCCGTCCACTCAGATCGCCAGCTGTAGTCGCGCCTGCCAGATCGACGGATCTTCGCCATCGAACGCGCCGCCGTCCACATCAAGCACCTTGACGTAGTTGGCGCTGACTCGCAGCAGCGGATTCAGATACCAGCTCAGTGCTGCGGTTGCATTGCGCTCGCGGCCGCCGGTGATGCTGCCGTCGTTCAGATCGATCTCGCTGTAGCGGGCCGCCAGCTCGAATGCACCCCAGCCGCCCTTGCCGAAATTGTTCGCCGGCTTGATGCCTTCGAACACGCCCTTCTCGACGCGATACGGACGTACTTCGCCGGTCAGCGTGTATGCGATCTGTGCGTAGCTGCTGGTGAAGTCGAGGTCATCGAGACCGATGCCGCGTGTGAGCTGAACCTGCTGGTACTCGGCCTGCAGCGAGAGCACGCCCCACTGGCCGGCGATTTCCACGCCAGCGATCGTGAAGTCATCGACATCGGCCAGCTCGCCGGTATCGACGAAGCGCTGCGACAGGATGTTCGATTCCGGCTTCGCACGGAAACGCACGGTTTCGAATCTCGGGCCCGTCGCATTGGTGCTGTTGTCCTGCGTCGGTACGCGGTACTGCGCACCCACGCCCAGGTGCAGCAGTTGAGTGCCGGCGAGGTAGGGCGCCCAGGTGGCGCGGGCGGCGGCTCCGTAACCTTCGTCTCCCGCCTGGGTGTTGCCGATAGGTTCGCCGAATACACCGGCGGCGGCCGAGCCATTGCTCCACGACGTGCCGAGCATCGCGCCCGGCGCGCGCACGATCAGCGGCGAGACCAGGTAGAACGGCAGCGCGCGCTCCATGAATGTCGCGCTCTTGTCCTGTGACAAGGCCTCCATGCCGAACGGTGGCTTGAACTGGCCGACCGTCACGACGAGCGGCTTCTTCGCGTTGTAGGTGATGTAAGCATCGGTCAACGCCGCAGAGCCGGTCGCGAATTCGTATTCGACGCGATACTGCCAGTCCTTCAGCAACGAACCGCCCAGTGACAGGCGCGAACGGCGCATCTCGGTGCCGGATGAGAGATCGGCGACATCGTCCTCGTAGGCCGCCATGTCGACCTGCTGCAGCACGCCCGGCTGGATCGACCAGCTGCCGTCGCCGGAACTGATCCTGAAGCTGTCCTCGGTCGTGACGCCCGGCGTCGCCTTGCGCTGGACCTTGAGCTTCTCGTACTCCTCCATCGAGATCACGCCTTTCTGCGCCAGGGTTTCCAGCAGTTCGTCCGCGGCGCAAGCCATCTGTGGCAGGACGGCGGCGGCAGTGACCAGACAGAACACGGACAGCGGCGAGAACAGGCGCATCACAGGGCTCCGGGATAAGGGAAGGGGTTTGACACAGGTATCGCTATATATAAGAGTATATAACGATTTTCATGCCAGTCATCCCATGCGCCCTCTGATCCGTAGTCTGCTGCTGCTTGTCCTTTTGTCTTCCGCTGCACGTGCTGAAGAGCCGGCACGGATCTATGCGGCGGCGAGTCTGACCAATGCGCTGACCGAGGTCGCCGCGCAGTGGACGCAGGCCGGGCACCCGAAGCCGG
>CAZDPA010000044.1:0-26008 GCA_964507195.1 uncultured Salinisphaerales bacterium
CACTGGCGGTCACCGTTGGCGTCGCCACCTTCTGCATCCTGATCATCGCGCTGGGGGTTTCCGCACTCGATGCCAACTTTGCAACGCAGCTCGCGCGTGCCCTCCAGGCGACCAACAGGGAGCTGAGCGCGCTGGCGCTGTACGACTCCCTGACGGGACTGCCGAACCGAACCCTGCTGGACGAGCGGATGGGAGAGGCTGTTTCGCGCGCCGACCGCACCCAGGTCTCTTTCGCGCTGCTGTTCTTCGATCTGGACCGCTTCAAGCCAGTCAACGACTCGCTCGGGCACCGTGTCGGCGACCTGCTGCTGAAGTCTGTCGCGCAGCGTCTGGCCGCCTGCGTGAGGGCGGTCGACACCGTTGCCCGCACCGGCGGCGACGAGTTCGTGGTCGTGCTGAGCGGCATCGGCGATCCGAAAGACGCAGGGATGGTTAGCCGCAAGATTCTCGACGAGTTATCGCACCCGTTTTTCATCGAGGGCCACGAGATTGTGATGTCAGGCAGCATCGGTATAAGCATCTATCCGACGGACGGCAAGGACGTGAACCTGCTCAAGATCAATGCAGATCAAGCCATGTATTACGCCAAGCGCAACGGCCGGAACAACTACTGCTTTTTCGCCGAGGAGATGTCGTTGCCTGCATGAGGGCATCCCCAGGACAGCCGTTTGCGAATGACGAATCTGTACGCCGTCAGCATCTGCTCCGGCATTCTCGGAACCATCAGCCAATGAGCTGATTCACTTCATCGCGCGTTGGTGCGTAGGCACCGGCGTGCCTGCAGGCAGTCGCCGCAGTGGCGGCGGCAAGCTTCAAGTGAAACGTGATCCCGCGGTCCGGCTGCGTCATCAGACTGGCGAGGAAGCCACCGATGCATGCGTCGCCGGCACCGACCGTGTCCTTCACTTCGACAGCGAAGGCCGCTTGCACTGTCGTCGCTTCCGGCGTCAGCAGCACGATGCCAAGTGGCCCGCGCGTATAGAGAATCAAGGCACGCGGTGCGAGCACGCGGACCCGGCCCAGCGCCGCATCCGCTGCAAGACCGGGGTAGATCTGGCTCAAGTCTTCGTCTGAAGCCTTGATGATGTCTGCAAGTCCTGCCATGCGCTCGAACAGCGCCGGATAGTCCGGCCCCATGAGATTGCGACAGTTGGGATCGAAGCTGATTTTCTTGCCGTGGCGCTTGAGCATCTCGGCAATGCCGACGAGTTTCTCGCCAAGCAGCTGGCGAACCAGACTGATGCAACCGAAGTGAGCGATCTCGCAGGCGTTCTGCCAGCCGTCCGGCAGGAAGCCTTCATCAAATGCGAGATCGGCCGCACCCAGAAAGAAATACTGCGGTGGCGCGGTCTGATGGACTATCGCGATCAGTGGCGGCTGCGATACCGCTCTGACGAATCGCATGTCCAGGCCAGCGACGCGCGATTTCTCAATGATCTCCTGACCAAACAGATCGTCGCTGACCGTACCCGCCCAGGCCGTCGCCACGCCCAGGGTTGAAGCCACTCTGGCGACGTTCCAGCACGCGCCGCCGGCGACGCTGTGCCAGGCACTTTCACCGGTCCTGACGAAATCGGTCAGCGCTTCGCCGAATACGAGCAGACGCGGAAGCGGCGAGGCGGCCTGCTCCATTGTCACCACCGCATCAGCACCGCGCCCCAGGTAAAGCCCGAACCGAACGCCACGAGGCACACCAGATCGCCCGGCTTGACCTTGCCGGCCGCGCGCGCCTCGTGCAGACACAGGGGAATCGTCGCGGCGGTGGTGTTGCCGTACTTCTGGATGTTGTTGTGGACCTTGCCGTCGTCGATGCGCAGCAGCTTGGCGACCATCTCGTTGATGCGCAGGTTGGCCTGGTGCGGAATCAGCATGTCGATGTCGGACACGGCGAGGCCCTGGTCCTGCAGCACCTCGTGAATCACCTCGGGCATGCGCTTGACCGCCGCCTTGAAGACCTTCTGGCCTTCCATCGACGGCCAGATGCGTCCCTCATCGAGGTCCTGGTGCGTGACATACGCCTCGCGCCCGGCAGCCATCCCGGGCCAGAGGATGGCCAGGCATTCGGCATCGCTGCCGTCGGAGTGCATGCGGCTGGTCAGGATGCCGCGTGCCGGATCCTCGCTGGCACCGACGACGACGGCGCCAGCCGCATCACCGAAAAGCACGGTGACGGTGCGCCCCTGCGTCGACTTGTCGAGGCCGCGCGAGTGCACTTCGCCGCCGATCACGAGGACTTTCCTGTACTGGCCGGCGCGGATGAAGTTGTCTGCCATCTGCAGGCCGTAGACAAAACCGGAACACTGCTGGCGGATATCGAACGCGGGCACATGACCGATGCCCAGTTCACGCTGCACCAGCACGCCGCAGCCGGGAAAGTAATAGTCCGGCGACAGCGTGGCGTAGATGATGCAGTCGATCTCGCCCGCCTCGCAGCCGGCGTCGGCCAGCGCTGCGCGGGCCGCCTTCACGCCCATCGTGTAGTTGCCCTCATCGGTGTCGACCCAGTGGCGTTCCTCGATGCCGGAGCGTTCGACGATCCACTCGTGGCTGGTGTCCATCACCTTGGCGAGGTCGTGGTTGGTGACAATGCGCGGCGGCACATAGGTGCCCAGACCCAGGATGCGCGAGCGTAGTGCGGTCATGACAGACCTCGGTGGTTCGTTGGTTTGATATTGAATGGAAGCGCCGGGCCTTACCCGGCGCGCTCGGGCGCTTTGGCCGCTGAATCATGGATCGACTGGTACCGGTCGACGCCGTCGACACCACGGCTGCGCGAGATCTGTCCGCGCGCCCTCAGGTAGTTCAGATGCGCGAGCGCCTCCCCGGTGGCGAGGCCAAGCAGCTCGTCGCCGTCGATCGGGCGTCGGTACAGGGCTTCGAATACATCGATGACTCGCCTGGGTTCGCTGAGCAGCGCGCGCAGCTTGTCCAGAGAGCGCTCATGCCCGGCGATCAGCGCGTCGAGCCGCGCATGCAGCCCGCGGAACGGCAGATTGTGTGAAGGCAGCACCAGCAGGTCTGCGGGCAGCGCGTCCCTGATCGCCGCAAGCGACGACAGCCAGTCACCCAGCGGATCGCCTTCCGGCTCGGTCGGGAAAACCGAGACGTTGGAACTGATGTTGGGCAGCACCTGGTCGCCGGAGATCAGCAGCTTCAGCTCCGGGCAATACAGGCACAGGTGCTCGGGCGAATGGCCGGTGCCGACGACGGCACGCCAGACTCGACCGCCGATCTCCAGTTCGTCGCCGTGATTGACGCGCCGGTAGCTGTCCGGCAAGGCGTAGACGCCGCGACCGAAATCACCGAAGCGTGCCTTGTAGTGTTCAAGCGCCGTCGCGCCCCAGCCTGCGGCGCGATAGAACTCAAGCGCATCGGCCGGGGCCTCGCGCCCGGTATCGGCAACCAGCATGCGACAGATGATGTATTCGAGACGGGTGATCCACAGCTTGCAGGCGAAGCGCCGCGTCAGCCAGCCGGCCATGCCGATGTGATCCGGATGCATGTGCGTGCAGATCACGCGCGTGACTGGCAATCCACCCAGCGGCCCGGCGAATGCCTGGTCCCAGGCCTTTGCGGTGTCGCGGCTCTGCATGCCGGTGTCGACCAGCACCCAGCCGTCGCCATCACGCAGGGCCCAGACATTGATGTGATCGAGCGCAAACGGCAGCGGCATGCGCAGCCACAGCACGCCGTCCGCGATCTGCTGCACGCCGCCGGGCTCTGGCGCCGCGTCGTAGGGAAAGCTCAGTGTGGCCTTGGCGGATCCGGTTTGCATGATTGCGAAGTCTTTCCTTGCTGCACGGCGCGGCGCATTGCTGGGCGTCTGCCTAGCTTAGCGGGCCGGGCTTCCGCTGGCGCGTCAGCTCCCGGGCCCGAACCAGATCGGCGCCGTGACGGCGACGATATTCTGGTTGCTGCCGCAGGCCGCTTCATCGACCGGACAGACGACGACGAAGTACCAGTCCTCGCCGCTGGCCGGCGCGTCGATGGTCTGGCTTGCGCGCAGGCTGCCGTCGGCGTCGGCGACGCCCAACGGCCGCGGCATCGCCTGCAGATCGTGACTGGAGATCATCGCGACGGGGCTGCCGTGCGGAAGACCGCTGAAGTCGACCTGCAGCGTATGCGTGCCGGCCTCGCGCATGATCGAACCCATGACCGCGCCATCCTGGATGCTCGCGCCATCGGCCCAGAACAGCAGGCCGGGGAAGGTCGCGCGCGTGCCAGGGGTGCCGCCGATCAGCTCGTGCCGCACCGCCGCCGTGCGCCGGTTGAGCATGGCGTGGTAGTAGTCCTGCGGGCTGCGCCCGCGCGTGAGGATCAGCGTCTTGCCGTCCTCGCTGGTTGCCCACTCGCGCTGATGTTCGTCCTCCGCGGCCACCGGCCCGAGATGCCAGCCGCGTGTCAGCGCCTTGATGTACCACTCGATATCGTCGCCGCCGTTGACTTCGATGCCGATCACGTTGCGGTCGACGTCGGCGACATAGGCCAGATCGTCCCAGTTCGCGTTGCCAAGCAGCGCCAGCAATTCGTTGAGCGGCGTGTCGCCGTCGAACGGCGTCAGTGCAGGGTTCTTGCCCGGATGATTGAACGTCACCAGCGCATCGGCGCCGCCGCCCTCGGCCACCGGCTCGCGTA
The DNA here is from genome assembly GCA_964507195.1 of uncultured Salinisphaerales bacterium. Taxonomy (GTDB): domain Bacteria; phylum Pseudomonadota; class Gammaproteobacteria; order Nevskiales; family Nevskiaceae; genus Solimonas. Next base: position 4,636 of record CAZDPA010000044.1, read on the forward strand.
GCCAGTTCCAGAAGAACGTCATGCTCAGGTAGCTGCCGTCGATCTTGGCGTTCACCACATTCGTGCCGAGATACACGTTCAGGTGGTTGTAGTAGTCGTTGGTCCACTCGAAGCCGCGCATCGCGGTAAATCCGCTGTAGCGGCGTTGGCCAGCTTCGCTGGTGTACTCGCTGGCTTCATCGGCCTGGCGCAATGCAGCCTGCCATTTGAAGTAGTGATCGAGCTCATCCAGGTTCGCGCAGTTGATCAGCAGCGGAATGCAGGCTTCCGCCGTTGTCACCGGCAGCTTCTCGTTCTCGGAATGCTCCGAGGACATCATGAAGTCGAGGATCACGCCGGTATCGCCGCCCGCATCCGCGGTGTTGTGCCCGGTGCGTCCGGCGCTGAAGTAGTCGCGCGGAATCATGTCGGGGTCGCCATCCGAATAGCCGCTGTGCTCGTGAACCGCGCCCACCGCCAGGAACAGCGGCGACGCCGGGTTGGGATCTTCGCTGACCGCGTAGCCGGGCTCATCGAAGCTGACGACATCGCAGACGCCCGGCAGCCACGCGACATTGCAGACCTCGCGCACGACGTTGCTGACGTTGCCCTGCAGCAGGCAGACCGGATCGAGCACGGCATCGGCCTCGGTGCACGGATTCGCCGCGCTGTCCGGCGGCGGTGGAGGGTCCACGACCGAACTGTTGTCCGACCCGCAGGCGGTCAGAACCAGCATCGACAACAACGCAACGCAGCGGACGATGGTCGCCCGACCCGGCAATGAAATCATGGTCTCCCCCCGGAGATTTACAGCGTCTGCACCGGCCGGCACTTTGCCGTCGGCACCTTCACAAGGTGTAACGGTAGCAAATCCGGTCTGCCTCTCGCTCTGAAATCCTTCCAGCGGACCGGCGCACCGCCGCGCGCATCCATTCGATCGACGATGGTCGTATGATCCGGGCACACCTCCCCCCACAGGAAGACCCGACATGCCAATCTGCTCTCGCTCCCTGCGCACCATTGCCATCGCCACCGCGTTGGCCGTCTGCTCGCTGCCGGTCTGGGCTGCGCTCAAGCCCGGCGACACCGCTCCGGTCTTCACCGCCGACGCTTCCCTCGCCGGCAAGCCGTTCGCGTTCTCGCTGGCGGAGGCGCTGAAGAAAGGACCGATCGTGCTGTATTTCTATCCGGCCGCGTTCACCGCGGGCTGCAACATCGAAGCGCGCAAGTTCGCCGAGGCCACCGAGCAGTTCAAGGCCATGGGCGCACAGGTGATCGGCGTTTCCAAGGACAATGTCGAGACCCTGCACAGGTTCTCGGTCAGCGAGTGCGGCGGCAAGTTCGCCGTTGCCGCCGACAGCGGCCTGAAGGTCGCGAAGGCCTATGACGCGACGCTGATGATGTTGCCCGGCCACGCGGATCGCACGTCGTATGTGATCACGCCGGACGGCAAGATCCTGTACGCCTATTCGGCGATGAGTCCGGACAACCACGTGAAGAACACGCTCGAGGCGCTGAAGACCTGGCACGACGCTCAGCCGAAGCGCTGATCACGCTCCGGCGAAGGGCAGCGTGGTCGAAACCACCAGGCCCTGCCCGTTCTCCGCCAACCCCGCCTGCCGGTGATGCAGGCCTGCGCGATAGCGCGTCAGTGCAGCCATCTGCTTGAACGTCGCCCGGCTGGGGTACTCGACCAGTACGAACTCGTTCCACAGGTCGACGCCCGGATCACCGCCATTGCCGATCAGCATCTGCTGATAGCGGCTGATGAAGAAGGCCTTGCCGCCGAGACTGTGGATCGCGGCAAAGGCCGCCTTGCCGTAGCGGTAGTACGCAGCCTGGCCGGTGATCTGCTTCGCATTCCGGTCGTCGTACTTCGCCATCGGCCGAAAGCGCAGCCAGTTGATCATCACCACCGGCGTGGTCTGCCGCGGGTGCGCCATGAACGCGGAGAGGTCCTGCTCGCTCGGCATGATGCTCGTGCCCAGACCGGGCTCCGGCGTGCTTTCGGTCGTGTTGTCGAACCGCACCCACGGCAGCACGCGCGCCAGCAGCCGGATCACCAGCCGCGACAGGGGCGGCTGATCCGAAATCGCCGCGACCTCGAGCTGATCGACATTGCGCAGGACATCGGCGTGCCGGCCGTCCTGGATGTGCGCGAGCGCCGCAGCGCGTGCGCCGAAGCGCAGCAGGCAGCAATGTCCGTACAGCTGCACCGGACCGATCAAAGCCTGCTCTTCCGTGCCGGCCCACCTGAGCTGCCCGCTGTGCTTTCGCGCGAGCTGGTCGAGGCCGGCGGCGATGCCGGCTGCGTCCACGCCGGGTTTGCAGCGATACCGGTAGAACAGGACGACCGGTTTGCCGGCGTTGCGCGCCTGGTAGGTGGCCAGCTGGGTACTGCTGGGAGTGTGGGTCATGGCATCGGACTTACGGCTTGTTGATTGGCGGCGACGGCAGATCCCAGGGCGTGCCGCGCAGCAGGCGCAGGCCATACAGACCGCGTGCCGGTGGATAGCGCCGGATCAGCGGCAGTTCGAACTCTGCATCGAGGCCGGAGGCGATCGGCCTGGCGAGCTGCAGCCATTCGGCAATGCCGTTGCCAGCGAGACGGGTCTGCACTGCGTGCCTGGCGTTCCCATCGAGCGCAGCGTAGGCCTTGAGCACCTGCTCGCGGCAGGCGACGCGATAGCGAACAACGGGCATGCGCGGATACAACGTCTTGCCGAGCCGCAGGTCGAAGCGCCGCTCGCCGCGCGCGTAAGCCTCGGCGTTGAAGTCGAGATAACGCAGATAGTCGCAGCCGATTTCCCTGAACACCGGATTCCAGTCGTGGCTGTCGAAGCTTTCGAATACGTCGTCGATGTTGCGCACTGCGCGCGCATTCCAGACGCGACCGACCCAGGCGTAGACCGCCGGCGCGGTGTCCACCATCTGCTTCGCCGAATGCGGATCGAGCGCAAAGTGGCGGAACATCGACGCGAAGTACGCGAAGTCGACGATGCCCGGCCGCGTGCCGAGCAGGAACGGTCGTGACTCCAGCAACTGACTGAGCTGCGCCAGCGTGCGCGCGTAGAGTGCCTGCACTTCCGCTTCATTGTCCTTGCGCACGCCGTCGCCGCGCACAAAAGTCAGGTACTGGCGCCAGCGCATATACCAGCCGAGACCGCAAGCCGGATACGCAGTCCCGACCGACAGTTCGCGGCCGAGGCGGCGGCGCAACAGCGTGTGCGAGTCGGCGAATTTCCAGCGGTAGTACATCGCCGGTCGCCACAGCCACTCGTCGGCATAGTCCTCGATCAGCAGGGCGATGAAGCGCTGTGCCGGATCGACCGGATAGATCGATGGCTTGCCGTGACGGGCATCGAGCCACGCAATCATCGGCGTGGTGTCCTTGAGCCAGCTGCCGTCCGCGCACTGCATCGCCGGCACCTTCATGAAACCGGTTGCAGGCAGAACGACGTCGCGCAGGATGGTTGTGCTGACCTCGATGCGCTCATGCGGAATCTCTGTATAGCGCAGATAGGCTTCGAGCTTGCCGCTGTAGTACGACACGTCGGAGACGTAGGCCTTGTACTCGACGGGACTGCTCATCCTCTACTCCGGACGCACCGACAGTGCGTCACGCTTCAGGCGCGGGATGTGCAGCTTCATTGCTTCGCCGCCACCGATGCCGGCGAGCCAGGCATCGGCTTTCGTGCGCGCAGCATTGTCGAGTGCCTTGTAGGCATCGATCGCGCGCTGCGCCATCCACAGGCTGTACGGCCTTGCGCGCAGGCGATAGGGCTGGCCTGCCATCGGCGCGACGACTTCGCCGAGCGAGCGCTTCAGGCCAAGGCCCGGCTGCATCTTCGGAATCGCCTTCTCGACTTCGCCGACCGTTGCTGCAAGCTGCGGCCAGAACTCGCCGAAGACCGACGCGAAGACCGGGGTCAGCGTCTCCGGCACGGCATCGTCAGCGAGGAACTCACCGCCCGGCTTCTGCGGCGGATGCAGCATGCGCTGCACCCAGGCGTTGAGGTGTTGGCGCGGACCGATCAGCGTGCGCAGCGGATACGGATCGCGACCCAGATGCGCATACAGCGGGCCGATCAGGCCGTAGTCGCCGATGCTTGGGCGCGTACCGAGCAGATACGGGTGCGTCGCGAAATGAACGTCCAGTGCATCGCACATCGTGTTCGACCACTGCTCGATGATGCCGTTCTGCGCGGGCTCGATGCCGAGCGGCGGCAGGAAAGAGCGCATCGCGCCGGCAATCCTGTCGGCAAGCAGGTTCTTCAGGAAGCGCGGCGCGTACGGCAGCAGATTGTCACCGCCTTCCGGACGGAAGATCGCCTTGAAGTTCTCCGCGAAGTTCCAGCGATAGTGCATCGCGCTCGGCAGCCAGAACTCGTCGCCCCAGGCTTCGAGCAGCAGCGCGGCGATGCGCTGGCGCGGTGTGGCCGGCAGCACCGGAGACTGCGGAAAGCGCGCTTCGAGCGCGTCGATAATCTCGGACGTGTCCTGCAGCCACTCGCCCTGCGGCGTGACGACAACCGGCATCACCTGCGCCCCGACGCGGCGCTGGATCTCGCGCATGTCGCCGAGCCAGGGCCGCTGCTCGCGGAACGGGATGTTCTTGTAGCGCAGATAGGCGCGGATCTTGCCGCTGTACAGCGACATTTCCCAGCCATAGAGCGTATACGTTTCGGCCATTCTGCGATTCTCTCTACAGCTCGGACTGGAATGCGCTGTCTCGATACACCGGCTTCGCCGGCACTCGACACGAACGGCGTCTTCTTGAGACCCCCAGGGAGTCCCGTTCGCATCGAGTGCCGCGCGCAAGACGCGCGGCGTATCGAGATGCCACCAACACGATTACTTCTGCAGCATCGACTGCGCACCCTTGACGAACGCACGGCTCGCATCGGACTCCTTGTCCAGCGAAGGCAGCTTGACCGGAATCTCGATGCCCTTGACGCAGGCCGGGCGCGCGTACATCGCATCGCTCCAGCGCTTGATGTTGCCGAGGCCTTCCATGTTCACGCCGGACCACTTGTGCGTACGCACCCAGGCCCAGTTGGCGATGTCGGCAATCGAGTACGCATCGGCGAGCCATTCGCTGTCGGCAAGGCGACGGTCGAGCACCTCGAACAGACGCCGGCATTCGTTCTGGTAGCGGTCGATCGCCGGCTGGATCTTCTCGGGGAAGTAGCGGAAGAAGACGTTGGCCTGGCCCATCATCGGCCCGACGCCGCCCATCTGGAACATCAGCCATTGCATGACCAGCGAACGTCCCCTGGCATCGCCCGGCATCAGCTGGCCGGTCTTCTCGGCGAGATAGACCAGGATTGCGCCGGACTCGAACACCGCGAAGTTGTCGGCCTCGGTATCGACGATGGTCGGAATACGGCCATTCGGATTGAGCCTGAGATAGTCCGGCTTCCTCTGCTCGCCGCGCATCAGGTCGATCGCATGCACCGTATACGGCAGCGCCAGCTCCTCGAGCGCGATGGAGACCTTGTGCCCGTTGGGCGTTGACGCGGTGTACAGCTCGATCATGGCCGGACCTCTGCGGAAATAGGCGGCCGTCTGGGTCGGCGCGCGTGATGTTCGAGGGCCGAGTCTAGCAATGAACTTTACATATTGTAACTAAGTGGCTTTACTACACACTTGGCGCACTGCGGGCGGCGTGACTGGCCGGCCGCAGTCCGCAAGTTCAACCCGCTGGCCTCGAATGGCAGGAAGCCGATGAAAGCAGAAAAGAAGACTGGGAGAAAGGCGACGAAGGATCCGCGCAAGCGCGCCTATCTCTCGCGGGATGACCGCCGCACCGCGCTGCTGGACGTGGCTGCCGCTGTCGTCGAATCCCAGGGCTGGCAGGCGCTGAGCATGATCTCGGTGGCCGAATCCGCCCAGGTCAGCCGCCAGCTCATCTACCAGCACTTTGCGTCGGTCGATGAGCTGATGGCGGACACGATGTCGCATCTGTTCCGCAGTCGCTACGAAAGCATCCGCGCTGGCATCGCCGAGAACCCCAAGGACCTGTCAGTGCTGCTCCGCGTCGTCGAACAGCAGACCTTTGGCGACTCGCCGGAACGCGTCCGCGCGCTGTGGCAAATGCTCACTGCGACCTATTCGGACAACGCCGAGACACGGCGCATGGGTCAGCGCCTGCGGCATCTGCTGACCAAGATGTGGGCGCCATACATGCAGCAGCGTCTGGGCCTCGACGAGAAGCGCGCGCAGGCCTTGTCATGGATGCTCAACATGGCATTCTGGGGTGCGCATCAGCTCGTCGAGGAAGGCGAACTGAGTCGCGGCACCGCGCTTGAGCTGTTCACCGGGCTGCTGACGCGCCTGGACGACCGCCCCGCCCAGCCCGCACCGGCCGGCAAGGCACGCTCCACTGTTCCGACCAAGGCTCCAAAGAAATGAACAATGCACTGCGTCTGTTCGCTGTCGTGCTGGCAAGCTGCAGCACCGGCACCGTGATCGCCGATGATCAGGCGCCGACCGCCAGGCGACCCAACATCGTGCTGATTGTCGGCGATGACATGGGATTCACCGACCTCGGCGTCTACGGCAGCGAAGTGCGCACGCCGAACCTCGACACGCTGGCCGCCGGCGGCGCACAGTTGACGAACTACCACACCGCGCCCTTGTGCTCGCCGTCGCGCGCGATGCTGATGACCGGCGTCGACAGCCATGTCGCCGGCATCGGCAATCTGCCGGAGACGACGCCGATCCGCGATCAGGGCAAGCCGGGCTATCTGGGCCGCCTCGACGATCGCGTCGTCACGCTCGCCACGCGCCTCAACGAAGGCGGCTACCGCACCTACATGACCGGCAAGTGGCATCTCGGCCTTGAGCAAAGCGCGATGCCGCATCGGCGCGGCTTCGAACGTTCGTTCCATCTCGAGGCCTCCGGCGCCGACAACTGGGAGAAGCGCAGCTACCTGCCGATCTACGACGACGCACCGTGGTTCGAGGACGGCAAGCCGGTGGACCTGCCGGACGACTTCTACTCGTCGCGATTCCTGGTCGACAAGCTCAGCGAGTACATCGACAGCGGCGCGAACGATCCGCGGCCATTCTTCGCCTATCTCGCGTTCCAGGCCATCCACATTCCGGTGCAGGCTCCGCGCAGCTATGTCGAGAAGTACAACGGCGTCTACGACCAGGGCTGGACGCCGATCCGTGCCGCACGCCACCAGCGCGCGATCGAGCTGGGCCTGATCCCGGCGGATACGGCACTGCGGCCGTTGCCGGACAACATGCGCAACTGGGATGCGCTGCCGCAGGAAACGCGCGAGCGCCTGGCGATGAACATGCAGGTCAACGCCGGCATGATCGAGGCGATGGACTTCCATCTCGGTCGCTTCATCGATCACCTCAAGGCCACGAACCAGTACGACAACACGGTATTCGTGTTCGTCTCCGACAACGGCCCGGAACCGAACGATCCGCTCGACACGCCGGGCGTCGAGCAGTGGCTGGATTGGGTCGGCTATTCACGCGACCTGAAGACGCTCGGTGAGAAAGGTACCTACGCCTACATCGGCCCGGAGTTCGCGACTGCGGCTGCGTCGCCGTACGCGGACTTCAAGTTCTATGCGTCGGAAGGCGGCCTGCGCGTGCCGATGATCATTTCCGGCACAACAATCCCCAAGACCGGAAAGGTCGATGCGCTGGCGTTCGCCTCCGATGTCGCGCCGACCCTGCTTGAGATCGCCGGCGTTGCGCCGGTGACGAAGCCGGACACCGTGGCAATGACCGGCCGTTCGATCATGCCGGCGCTGCGCGCACCCGGCACGCGGCTCTATACCGAAGGCGAAGCCGTCGGCATCGAAACCGCCGGCAACGCCGCGCTGTTTCTCGGTGACTACAAGCTGGCCCGCAACCTGCCGCCGTATGGCGACGGCCAGTGGCATCTGTTCGACATCGTCCGCGATCCGGGCGAGGCGAACGATCTGGCGCAGCAGATGCCGGAACAGTTCCAGCGCCTGCTCGCCGCCTATGGCGACTGGTCGCAGCGCGTCGGCGTCATCGAAGTGCCGGAGGGCTATTCGTCGGTGCGCCAGCTGTCGATCAACCACTTCCACAAGCTGGCGAAGCGCCACGGCTGGATTGCCGGTGTGCTGGTGCTGGGCATGGTGCTTCTGATCTGGCGCAGACGCAGACGCACCTAGTGTCCTGAGTCAGACCGTAGCCCGGTTTCGCCATCGGCGAAGCCGGGAACTCTGCGCTACGACCGACCGTCCCGGCTCCGCTGCGCGGAACCGGGCTACGGGACGGTACAGGCGTCGACGAAAATTCAGTCCCGCATCGACAGCATCAGCCCCCGACTCGGCGGCACCTGGTTGTCGAGCATCGCCAGATAGTTCTTCAGCACCATCTGCGGGCCGCGCAGATGCACGACATCGATCCTGCCGGCCATCGCCTGCGCGATGCGCGTGCTGGCGCCGAAGGTCTTCGGCAGCACCGTGCCCGGTCCCCATTCCTTCTCGCGCTGCGCGATATGCGCCGGCGCGAAGAACATCGTCGGCTTGGCGCCCGGCAGCATGCCGCGCTTGCGTTCGGCATCCCAGTGCGTTGCACCGACGATGCAGCTTTCCTTCACGTTGTCGCCGAAGTGCGTGTGAACAGCGGCAATCACCGGGCCGGACCCGGCCATGTCGACAAACGCGACGGGCTTGCCCGCATCGAGACGCGCGATGTCTGCATAGCTGATGACTTCGTCGCAGACCTTGAGGTCTTCGACAAACTGCAGGTTCGCCGGCGAGGTCATGCCGATGACACGTGGCTTGGCTTTCTGATCCTCGCGCAGCAGCCAGGCCAGGCCGTAGCCGGTCTTCGATGATGCCGAACCGATCAGGATCTGTTCGGCGCCGAACCAGTCATGCGCGATCAGATAGTCGTAGAGGATGAATGAGGTCGCGAACAGCGGAAACATCAGGCAGCGCTCGTCCTCCAGCGCCTTGAGCTGCGGCGGATCGTTGGCGGTGCGGTAATACAGGTTGTACAGACTGGGCAGTCCCTTGCGATGCGGCGCAAAGTCGAAGAACTGCGCGGGACTCAGCTTGCCAGGCGTGAGCACGACCTCACTCGCCATCGGCAGGAAGCCCCAGATCCGCTCGCCAACCTCGATGCCGGCACAGCGCGATTCGACGACATCGGCAAAACCCCAGACCGGCACCTTGCCCCACTCGCCTTCGGCGGCGAAGTAGCGCCAGTAGCCGAGAATCTCGCCGGACAGCGCATAGGTGATGTTGTTCGCAGTCAGCGCGAACTTGTCGATCGCCAGGCGCACCTCGCCGTCCGCCAGGACCGGCGCATCGCGCTCGACCAGTTCGGCCTTGCGCAGATTCCTGCGATCGACCCAGAGTTCCTGCGTTTTCATGGCGCGCTCCAACCTCGCTTTTGTTGCTGTGTTTTGTAGCATGGTTCTTGACAGCGCAGTCGCGGCATCATATTTACATACTGTCCATATCGAGAATGCCTTGCCCATGAATGATTCGTCGAAGCGGCAGAACGATCCGCTGCCGCAGGCCGGGCTGCCGCGCTCGCTGCGGTCGAAAGTCGCGAACCGCATTGCCAGCTCGCGCGATCCGGTCGCACGCCTGCGTGCCGGCAAGGTGTTGGAGCTGTACTACGAAGTCGGCGACGCGCATTCGCAGCTGTGTGCCGCACTCGCACGGCGTCTGCTGCCACGCCTGAAGATTCCCCTCGCCATCCGCCTGGTGCCGGAACCGGATGCGCGCACCTATCCAGAGGAGACACGCCAGCGCGACTTCGCGACAACCGATGCCGCGCGCATCGCGCCGTGCCATGGCCTGCCGCCGCCTCATCCGGTGCCCACCGGTCAGCGCAGCGCGATGGAAGCGCAGCTTGCGCGCGCTGACAACGCTGCGACGTTCCTGGAAATAGAACTGCACTGCCTGAAGCAGCTCGCGCAGGGTCAGACCCTGTTCACGCCATCGGCGTTGGAAACAGCTCATACCAAGGCAGTCCTGCACACGAATCGCAAGCGCCGCGGACGACTGGGCCACTATCTGCCGGCGATGTGGCAGTACCGTGGCGAGTGGTTCTGGGCACTCGATCGCCTGACTTTCCTGCGTCAGCGGCTCATCGCCGATCAGGCCCTGCTCGGCGATGCTGCGCTGTCCTTCATCGACACGAAGAAGCTGCCCATCGCCGGCGTCGCGCCGGACACTCCGCTGGAGTTCTGGTTCAGCTTCCGCAGTCCGTATTCGTACCTGGCTGCAGTCGAGCTGCTGCGCCAGCGCAGTGCAGGCAGCGCCGCGCCGCTGCAGGTGCGCCCGGTGCTGCCGATGGTCATGCGCGGCCTGCCGGTACCGCGCGTCAAGCGCCTGTACATCGTGCGCGACGTCAAGCGCAGCGCGGATGCGCTTGGCATCCCGTTTGGCCATATCCACGATCCGGTCGGTGACGGCGTACTGCGCCTGCTGACCGTGTTTCCCTATGAGACCGACACCGACACCCAGCTGCGCTACTGCGCAATCGCCGGGCAGACGGTCTGGGCCGAAGGCCTCGATGCGCGCGATGATGCCGTGCTGCACAGCGTCTTCGAGCGTTGCGGCCTCGACTGGGCCACCGCGCAGCAGAAGCTTGCGCTCGGTATCGACACCCGTCGCGCGGAATCCGATCGCGATGCGCTATTCGCCGCCGGCCTGTGGGGCGTACCGAGCTTTCGCTACGATGATTTTACGACCTGGGGGCAGGACCGCCTATGGATGATCGAGCGGGTCCGTAAAGGGTTCGAGTAGTTCGTCAACGAAAGCAAAAGCAGCGAGCGCGCCCTTCGGCAGTGCCTGTGCCTTCGCGCAGAGATCGCGCCAGACCCGCACCTGGAAAGTCTTGACCACGGTGCGCGCCGGCGCGCCGCGCCACTGCAGGTCGAACAGGGCTTCACCGTGATTGAACGCCGCTTCGTTCCAGCGTCTCTGCCCTGCGCTCAGACGACGCGAATAGGCCTCCGCGTTCGCACGCATCAGCGGAATGAAGCAACTGGCGATCCACGCCATCAGCGGCTGCAGATCTTCGTGCAGGGACAGCGGCCCCTGTGACCCCGCGTGGTCACCCCTTTCAATCGCGCGCAGCCATTCGCGCAGGCGCGGTGCGCGCTCGCGCAGCCTGCGTTCGGATGATGGGTCCGACATGTTCATGTCCAGCTGTCCGTACAGCGCCGCATCGGCGAGCGTGAAGCGTTCTCCCAGCAGATACGGACGCTGACGGAGTGCGTGGCCGGCGGCATCGACCAGTTCATCCCAGGCAGCTTCGAGGCGTGCATGCGTCGCCGTGAAGCCGGCACGGCCGGGCGGTGGCGGACGACCGTCATCCGGCCATTCGGCATCAGCGGGGGCGACCGAGAACAGATACGGCAGGCGGCGAATCTGCCGCGCCGAAAAGTGTCTGGCCATCAGCGGCCGGAACAGCGGTGGCACCAGGCTGCGGAACTCGTTGGCGAGGCGCGCACCGGCGGTGTTGTCGGCATGCGAAACGACCCAGCGGTGGTGATGCACGAGGTACAGACCGACTTCGTCGAGCGCCTCGTCGATCAGCGCGCAGACCAACGCCAACGCCGGATCGTCCGGAATCAGCGACGGCAGTTCCGACGCACGGGTTTCATCGAGCCAGCCGGCAATGCCGCTGCTGTCGTGATGGACTTCGCCATCTGCTGTCAGCAGATACGGCACGAGCGGATATTCATCGAGCGGATCAGGTGCCGGCCAGCGCCGCACCGTGCCCGTGCGTCTGGCCTTGTCGAGGCGCCGCATGAAACGAAGGTTTTCAAGCAGGCTGCCGCCGTCCGGCCGGCGCTGCACGGCGCGGCCACTGCTGCGGCACAGAGCTTCGACCTTCAGAAAGTACGGCGAAAGCTGCGACCCCCAGAGGGTCAGTACGGCGGCATCCATGCTCGCACTCCGCGCTTGCTTTTTGTCCGGATATATACTTTACACTATGTCAATATCTTGTCGACGAGAGGGCGCGCAATGAGCCGGACCATCAAGCTGATTCTGGGGATCGCCGTTGTTGCTGCGATTACCACTGTGGCGTTGCAGTACCCGCCGTTGCAGGATCGGCTGGTCGATCGCGCGATCCGCGCCAGCATGGACAACAGCAAGCGTCAGGCGCTTTTCGCCGATGACGCGATGCGCCTGCTGGTCTGCGGCAGCTCGTCGCCGTTTCCGGCGAAGGATCGCGCACGGCCCTGCCTGGCGGTCATTGCCGGCGGCAAGTTCTATGTCGTCGACACCGGTCCCGGCTCGTGGAACACGCTGGCGATGCTGCGCATCCCCGGCGAGAGGATCGGCGGCGTGATGTTCACCCACTTCCACTCCGATCACATCGGCGATCTCGGCGAGTTCAACATGCAGACCTGGGTCGCCGGCCGACCTGCGCCACTACAGGTCTACGGCCCGACCGGCGTCGAGCGCGTGGTCGCCGGCTACAGCGAAGCCTACACGCTCGACACCGGCTATCGCATTGCCCATCACGGTGCCGCGCTGCTCAGCGCCGACATCAGCCGCATGCAGGCGCAGCCGCTGACGCTCGCGGAGGACGGCAGTCCGACGGTCTTCCTCGAAGACGGCGGACTCAAGATCAGCGTGTTCAGCGTGACTCATGCGCCGATCTCACCGGCAGTCGGCTATCGCTTCGACTACAAGGGCCGTTCGCTGGTGATCAGCGGCGACACGATCAAGGACGCGCATCTGATTGCCGCCGCCAGGGGTGCGGATCTGCTGGCGCATGAAGCGCAGAACCAGGAACTGGTCGGGCGTCTGCAGAAGACCGCAGGCGATCTGAACATTCCCAGACTGAGCAAGGTGCTCGGCGACATTCCGGACTATCACACCAGCCCGGTCGAAACCGCGCAGATCGCCAACGAGGCCGGTGTACCGCTGCTGCTGATGTACCACCTCACGCCGCCGCCGCAGAATCGCTTCGTCGAGCGCATCTTCCTGCGTGGTGTGTCGGACGTGCGCAAGGACGGCGTGGAGCTGGCGCGCGACGGCATGCTGATCGAGCTGCCGCTGGCGGGTGGTGCGGCGCAGGTCAGCCAGTTGCGCTGAGCCGGATACCTCGAAGTCCCTCTGCGGGATCTCGATACACCTGCTTCGCAGGCACTCGATCCGAACGGATTTTTTTGAGTTCCTGAAGAATCCGTTCGCATCGAGTGCCGTGCGCCAGCACGGTGTATCGAGATGCCAGTGCGAAACTCAGGTGCGCTTACGAAGAACCAGCATCGCGACACCCAGACCGCCGAACAGGACGATCTCGCCAATCAGCGCCGGACCAACCAGATCGCGCATGAAGCTGTCCAGCGCAAAGAACGCCACGCGCATCGCCGCGAACAGCAGCAGGGTCAGTCCCATCGACAGCAGCAGCTTCGCGGCCGTCGCGCCGCCCAGGGCGTCGCCGAGCACGCGTCCGAGACCGAACATCAGGCAGCCGCAGAACGCCGCAAGGTAGTAGCCGAGGCTGTCGAGCGGCAGCTTCAGCGGCGCACCGGCCAGATGCGCCGCTGCGAGCGCGAGAAAGCCGATGCCGGCCCAGCGCAATGAAACCGCGCAGAGGTGCAGCAGCTTGCTGTCGCCGATCGGGTTGGCGTGCTGCGAGGAAGATGCGGTCATGAAGCGGCTCCACGGTTGCGGCCCGTCATGCGGGCCATGAAGTATTCAAGCAAAGCGGGCGAGAACCGCTTCGTCCAGTAACCCGACACCGCGTCGCGGCCGACCACGACGAGGCGCCGGTTTCTGCGTACGGCATCCAGCGTCCTGCGCGCGACAGTCGCCGCTTCCAGATTGTTCTTCTCGAACCAGTTGGCTATGAAGCGCTGCGTGCGCGGCGTGTCCATGCGACCGAACAGGCGCAGCTTGCTCGCGATCGGCGTCTTGACGAAGCCGGGGCAGACGGTCGTCACGCCGATGCCGGTGCCGGTCAGTTCGCCGCGCAGGCTTTCGCCGAAACCGGCGACGGCTGCCTTGGTCGCACCGTAGGCACCCAGGCCGCTGAATCCGACCAGTCCGGCAGCTGACGCAATGTTGACGATGTGTCCGCCGCCCTCGCCGCGCGCCGCGCGTGCCAGCATGTGCGGCAGAGTCGCCCGCAGCACGCGGACGACGCCGAGCACGTTGATGTCGTGCAGGCGCCGCCATTCGTCCATCGGGATTTCGTGCACGAAACCGGCGCTGACGATGCCGGCACAGTTGACGACCAGATCCGCCGCTGGTGCGAGACGGGCAATCGCCGGCGCCAGCGCCGTCATCTGCTCGTCGCTGGCAAGGTCGGCGCTGAGCACGGCCACCTCGGCTGCACCGAGACCGCGCAGACGTCCGGCAGCAGCCTGGAGCGCGGATTCGTCGCGCGCGACCAGCAGCAGACGCGCGCCCTCGGCGGCGAGCAACTCGGCGATGGCCAGACCGATGCCGCTCGACCCACCGGTGACGACGCACAACTTGCCTGCAAACTGCCTGATCAATCGACGCCCCTGAACCCTGTGGAACAGCGGGCATTAGATGATTTTTATTTACATTGTGTCAATATCTGACATGGACCGATGCCCGGTTCTAGTCGGCCGCTTGAAACAGACGCATGAACTGCGCAAAGCCGAGCTTGCTGCCGGTGGTGACTTCAAAATCACGGACCAGGCTGACGGCCGGGTTGCGCACCTGCGCGAGCATTTCCCTGAAAGCCTGCGCGGATACGCGGACGACGATGTCCGCATCCGGCCGCAGTTCCGGCACAACTTCACTCGCGCCGCGACGGATCAGGTAGGTGTAGCGCTCGGGGCTGTCGGTGAACTCGAAGCCGACCGCGATCACGGTCTCCGCCGCGGCGTCGGCATCGAGATTCACCGCAAGGCCGTCGAAGATGCGCGACAGCGGCATCTGCGCCAGCATCTCCGGCGTCGGCGTGAGGATGCGCTTCGGCAGCGTGAATTCACCGGCGAGTTCGCGGGCCGCCATCAGATACCAGTGACGTGCGTTCGGGTTGGACTCGCGCTCACCGAGGGCGCGCAGCGCCGCTATGCGTGCCTGCTTCACGCCGGCATGATCCGGCTGCAGGCGCAGCAGCGGACCGGACAGTTCGAGCGCCCATTGATGCTCGCCGGCCGCTTCGGCGTCCTGCGCCTGCTTCGCAAGCGCATCGATGCCGCCTGCAAGCCTTGCCAGCTTCTCGGCCTGTTCCTGCGGTGGCAGCGGCTGCAGCGTCGCCGGATCGCCGTTGAACCAGCCCAGATTTCCGGAGTAGATGCTGCGTGCCGACCACGTGGGCTTGCCGTAGAACTCCTGCAGATAGGGTGAGCTGGCCAGATGCGCTGGCAGCCTGATCCGCGCTGCGATCTCGTCCGGCGTCAGACCAAGATTGATGTAGCGCAGAGTCTGGTCGTAGATGTAGCGGATGGCGTCGCGATAGTCGGTGAGCGTGTTGTAGATCAGCACGTCGCCGTGCAGCGGGCGGGTGTGGCTCGGCACCAGAATCTCCGGTCTGAGCGCACGCATCGCGTCGAGCGAATCCGCCCACTGGCGGGGATCGCGATAAGACGTACCGCGAATCGTGTAGAGATTCGGAAAGGCTTTGTAGATGTTGTCGCCCGCGAGCAGCACGCGCCGCTCGGGCAGCCAGACAAACAGCTGGTCCTCGGTTTCACCGGGTGCGTGGACGAGCTCGAAGTGGATACCGGCGACGGTGTCCTCGAGACGGTCATCGAACTCGCGTGTCGGCCGCAGCATGCTGATCGTGCTGTTCTCGTGGATGCCGAGATCCGGGCCGATGCCGAGGTTGACCAGCTCCTCGATCGGCAGCAGCGGGCCATACATGCGCAGCGAACGCCTGGTGATCGCAGTCTGCAGTTCGATGGAGGTCTTCTCCATGTTGCGGACCACGTCGCGCTGGGCATACACGGCGACATCCGCATTGCCGTCAGCAAACACCGTGGCACCACCGATATGGTCGGGGTGCGAGTGGGTGTAGACCAGCGCCTTGACCGGCTTGTCGCTGATCTTGCGGAACTCGGCGAGCACCGCCGCCGCGCTCTGCTCTGTTTCCATCGTGTCGACGATGATCAGACCATCGTCGCCGACCAGCATGATCGAGTTGGCGATGCCGTAGCCGATCGCGACATAAATCCCTTCCGTGACCTGGACCACACCACGCTCGAACTCGACGCTTTGTGCCGACAAGGCTTCGGGTGCGCTCACGGCGGCCGCGGCCGGCGTGGCCGCCGGGCGATCGCAGGCGAGCAGGAACAACGGAAGCAGGCCGCAGGCCACAATACGGTTCAGACGCATGACGTAGTCCTCGCGACGGTCTGGAACGCCGTCTGTCCGCGCAGACTACCGTGCCCGCAGATGGCGCGCGCGAACGCTCAGTTCAGCACGCGGTAGCCGCGGCCCCGCAGGCAGTTCTTGACGACCTGTTCCTTCTCGCCTTCGCCGCGTACAGCCCCGCGTGTACCGCCCAGCACGCCACCAACACCCGCGCCGCGCGCCACCGTCCCGCTGTTGCCGACGATGGCGCCGAGCACCGCACCGAGCGCGGCGCCGCCGACAGCGGACTTGCCGGCTTCAGCACCGGTGTTGACCTGCCCGGCATAAGCCTGGCACTGGGCCATATCCTGTTCGTAACGCGTCATGTCGACGCCCTGCGTATCAATGATCGGCCCACGACTCGCGCACGCCACCAGCAGCGCACTCGCGATCAGAATCGGCAGCAAACCTCGTCGCATGGGAATCTCCTGTCAGGCCTCTCGACGCATGCAGTGTGCACCTGCCCGCCGTCTACCACCGATTCTGCGCCATTCCGCAATGCAGTCGCCGATCGCCGCGGTAAGGGTGGCTGTCTAGGGCCTGTTACGACCATTGCGATCGCTGAGACGGAGACCGTTTTGGCGCGGAGCAAGGCTGACCGGTTACTCTGCTCTCGATGAATTTCACCGCGGCGGTGACTCCATCTTCCTGTTGGATCGCTACGCCAAGAGTGGATGCCCGATGGCGCATCTGCTGGTCGTCCATCGCCGCAATCGCCGCCGCGAGGCTTTCCGCCGACAAGGTTTTTCGGTTGAGCGCGGGAGGGCCTACGCCCAGCTCCGCGGTGCGCCTTGCCCAGAACGGCTGGTCTCCGAAGAATGGACAGATTGCAGTGGGTTTACCCGCGCGGAGAGAGGCCGCAGTGGTTCCGGCGCCACCGTGATGCACGGTCGCCGCAACCCGAGGAAACAATCTGTCGTGCGGCGCTCCGGCGATGATGTGGACGTTGCCAGGTACACGCTGCACCTCCAGCGCCCCGCCACCGGTTGCCAGCAAGCCGCGTTTGCCCGTTTTAGCGAGCGCCTCGATGACGATTGTGGTCATTCGCTGAGCATCGAGCCCGGGCATGCTGCCGAAGCCGATATAGATCGGTGGCTCGCCGGCATCAAGAAATGCCGTCAACGCGTCGGACGGTCGCCACGTTTCGCTGTCGAGGAACCAATAGCCGCTGACCATCACATCGCGGCCCCAATCAGGCGGAACCGGAACGACATGCGGGCTGTAAGCATAGAGCGTGCCCAGAGACGCTCCGGCACCAGAGCGACGGCCCGCGAGCCCCAGCGACGTTTCCCGCCAATTGCGGATCAACTTGCCGAACAGGAAATCTGCACCCCTGATCGCCAGCGCATGACTGGCACGGTTCAGCGGGCCCAGAGAAGCAAACGGAAGCATCGGGCTGGGAAAGGCCGAGGTTGGTGTGAAGCCCGGTAGCGGCGATGCAAGCATGTGCGGACATGCAAGCGCTTCGGCAATGTGTGGCGCCGCAATCGACTTGGGATGGTGGACGATCACATCGGGGTCGAAAGCTTTTACGGCCGCCCACTCGTCATCCAGCAGGCGCCTCATCAACGGGCGCATGTGCTTCAAGAGTTTGAACCCGGCGCTGAAGCCTCGACCGCCGGCGATCGCAGCTTTGCCTTCCGGCGTGTCCATCAACGCCAGGAACTCGCCTGGAAGCGCCGCAAAGGCGATGCCCTGTTCGCGAACCATGACGTCGAACTGGGCGGGTCCCGCGATTTGCACCTCGTGACCCCGCCCGACTAACCCCAGGGCGAGCGCAATATAGGGCTGTACATCGCCTCTGGTGCCGAGTGTCTCGATGGCTATGCGCACCCGGATCCTCACTATCCTGCGAGCAGCCCGGTCAATCTCAGGAAAGTCGCGTTGGCTGGTTCAAAGTCCCATGGCGCCGACGCAGTGCCCATCTTCATCTCGCTCGCACGGCGGCCGGCCCAACCAGCCCCGGTCGCCGAACGCTGGTGACGCTCAGGCCAGCGGCTGCAGCCACCCACACAGTACCTCAAGTACCTCGGGTCCGATCTCCCGATGCGGCACGTGGCCGCAGGCTTCGAAGATCCGCACCGTCGCCGGACCGGCAACAAGATCGGCGATGCGCTGCGGATGCACGACCGATCCGTACTCGTCGCGGTCACCGTGCATCGCCAGCGTCGGACAGCGCACCTGGCGCAGATGCGCATCGAGCGTCCACTGCGAGAACTCCGGCGACAGCCAGGTCTCGACCCAGGCGTTCAGCACCCAGTGAGCCTTGTCGCCGTGGTACTTCGCCAGGCGTTCCATCTGTCCCTCGCGGGCGAAGTCGCGCTGCGCGGCGCGGATGCCGCTGCAGGTCCGGTCCTCGACAAACGACTGCGCAGACTCGGTGATCAGCGCGACGCAGCGCTCCGGCGCCTGCGCCGCCGCGCAGACCGCCATGCAGCCGCCGACGCTGTGGCCAAAGGCAATGTAGCGCGCGATACCCAGGTGCTCGCACACGGCGCGAAAGCCCGTGCGCGCCTCGTCCTCGATGAAGCTCCGCGGCAGTGTGCCGGGACAGGCGTCCGAGCGGCCAAAACCAAGGCGGTCGTAGGCGATCACCTGCCGCGCGGCGGCAATGGCGAGCCGCTCCGGAAAGTCGCGCCACAAGGCGACGCTGCCCAGGGAATCGTGAAACAGGACGATCGGCGTACGCGCCTCAGTACCGGCCGGCGTCCAGCGCCTGACATACAGTCGCGCCTGCCCGCAGTCTGCCCACAGGTCCTCGCACACAACGCCGCTCATAGGTCAGGCTTCATGCCTTACGTCTTGGGCAGCGTGACGCCGGTCTGACCCTGGTACTTGCCGCCGCGATCCTTGTACGAGGTCTCGCAGATCTCGTCGGATTCGTAGAACAGCATCTGCGCAACGCCTTCGTTGGCGTAGATCTTCGCAGGCAGCGGCGTAGTGTTGGAGAATTCCAGCGTGACGTGGCCTTCCCACTCCGGCTCCAGCGGCGTGACATTGACGATGATGCCGCAGCGCGCGTACGTGCTCTTGCCGAGGCAGACCACCAGCGTGCTGCGCGGGATGCGGAAATACTCGACGGTGCGCGCCAGTGCGAACGAATTCGGCGGAATGATGCAGACATCGGCCTTCACATCGACGAAGGATTTTTCGTCGAAGTTCTTCGGATCGACGATCGTCGAGTTGATGTTGGTGAAGATCTTGAACTCGTTGGCACAGCGCACGTCGTAGCCATAGCTCGAGGTGCCGTACGACACGATCTTGTGACCGTCGACATGCCGCACCTGCCCGGCCTCGAACGGTTCGATCATGCCCTGTGCCGACATGCGGCGAATCCACTTGTCTGATTTGATGCTCATGTCTTCGATTCGTTGTCGATCCAGGCCTCGGAGACCCAGAAAAGTTCGCAGGCCCCTGCCCCCTGGTCGCTCCGCACCAGCGAGCTGTTCCAGCGCCAGCCGTCGGCCGTGCTGGCGTTCACGAGGAATCCCTGAAGGTGGACAACCTGTCCGGGGCGCATTCTATCGAGTGCGGCGCGCACCGTGTCGTCTGCGGGAATCAAATGTGTATTCGCGGCGCTGACAAAGATTTCCTTCGGCGGAATCGGCGGCTCGGCCGCCCAGCGGACCCAGAAGAAGCGCCTGGACTGGCTGATATCGAGCGCTTCCAGCACCGCGGTATCGGACATCGGTCCCCAGCCCAGCGCAAAGTCGACCGGAGACAGCTCGGCTTCCCGGCCAAGCTGGTAGCGCTTGCGGCTCAGCAGGCGGGCACTGAGACGATAGCCGGCCTGCGGTGCGAGCTGGAACCCTTCGAACTCGAAGCTGCGCGCATCAGCACGTGTCAATGAGCTCTGCTCGGGCTCGTCGGGAGCGATCATGCCGGGTGGCTGCAGGACCGCCCGCTCGGCGCAGCTGCGCTGGGCTCCGACGGCGACGCCGATCGCCACCAGGATCAGCAGCGTACGTCGCACGATCAGTCGTCCGAGATCGTGATCTGCGGCGCGTCCTGCATCGGCGTGCCGTAGGCGAGGCGCGCGACCGTCTTGCGCGCGATCTCGCGGTAGCGCTGCGCGATGTCGGAATCCGGCGCGGCGACCACCGTCGGCATGCCGCTGTCCGACTGCTCGCGAATGCGGATATCCAGCGGCAGCTGGCCGAGCAGTTCGACACCGTACTGTTCCGCCATGCGCGCACCGCCGCCGGTGCCGAAGATGGCTTCGTTGTGCCCGCAGTTCGAGCATTGATGCCAGGCCATGTTCTCGACGATGCCGAGCACCGGCACCTCGACCTTGCGGAACATCTGGAGGCCCTTGCGCGCGTCGAGCAGCGCGATGTCCTGCGGCGTCGTCACGATCACCGCACCGCTGACCGGAATGCGTTGCGACAGCGAGAGCTGGATATCACCGGTGCCCGGCGGCAGGTCGATGATCAGGTAGTCGAGATCGTTCCAGCGGGTTTCACCGAGCAACTGGTTCAGGGCCTGGATCACCATCGGCCCGCGCCAGATCATCGGCTGCTCTTCATCGATCAGAAAGCCGATGCTCATCGCCTGGATGCCGTGGGCGACGATGGGGTTCATGTTCTTGCCGTCCGGCGACGTCGGCCGCGCATCGGTGCCGAGCATGCGTGGCTGGCTCGGGCCGTAGATATCGGCGTCGAGGATGCCGACGCGCGCGCCTTCTGCGTGCAGCGCCAGCGCCAGATTGGCAGTGACCGTCGACTTGCCGACGCCACCCTTGCCGCTCGCGACCGCGATGATGTTCTTGATCTGCGGCAGCGTCTTGAGGTTGTGCTGCACCGACTGCGACGTCACGTTCCAGGACACATGGATATTGATCTGCGCGGATTCGCTCAGGGTCAGCGCCTGCAGCAAATGCTGATTCAGACGCGACGCGAGGTCTGCCGCATAACCGCCAACCGGAAACGCCAGCTCCAGCGCGACTTCGATGCCGCCGCCGCTGAGCTCCGCGCGCTGGATCGCTCCGGCCGCAACCAGGCCTTTGCCGATCAGGGGATCGACAAACTGTTCCAGGGCATCGAGCAGGTTCTGGCGGTTCAGCGGCATGGCGGGAATCGGAG
>CAZDPA010000045.1:0-5131 GCA_964507195.1 uncultured Salinisphaerales bacterium
CACATGTTTTCGCGCAGCGCGCCAAGATCGATGGCCAGACGCATGCAGGCGACCCCTGCTGCACCCGCGCCGAGACAGACGATGCGGGCGTCTTCAATCTTCTTGCCCTGCAGTTCCAGGGCATTGAGCAGGGCGGCGCCCATGACGATCGCGGTGCCGTGCTGGTCGTCGTGGAAAACCGGGATGTCGCAGCGCTCGATCAGTGCTTCTTCGATCTCGAAGCAGGCCGGCGCGGCAATGTCCTCGAGGTTGATGCCGCCGAAAGTCGGGGCAATGCGAGCCACTGTGTCGATGAACTCTTGCGGGATTTTGGTATCGACTTCGATGTCAAAGACATCGATATCGGCGAACTTCTTGAAAAGCACCGCCTTGCCTTCCATCACTGGCTTGGACGCCAGCGCGCCGCAATCGCCCAACCCCAGCACGGCGGTGCCGTTGGAAATCACCGCGACGAGGTTGCCCTTGGCGGTATAGCGGTAGGCATCAGCCGGATTGTCCTGGATGGCCAGCACCGGCTCAGCAACGCCGGGGGTGTAGGCCAGAGAGAGATCGGCAGGGCCGGACACCGGCTTGGTAATTGCGATCCCGAGTTTTCCGGGACGCGGCAGCTCGTGATAGTCGAGTGCGGCCTGCTTGAGGGTCGGCTTGGCAGCCGACACCTGCGTCGTGCGTTCAACGGTCATCGTCAAGTCCTCGCGCAGTGCCTTCTGCCTGGATGCGCTTGCCAAACATGGTTGAATCTCCGGCAACGGACAGACTGTCCGAAACCGCCCTCAAGGGGCGCGCATCTTGCCTGTGAGCACAGAAGTCAGCAAGCGTCGGGCGGGCCGGTAAAAAACCTGCGGGCAACAAAAAAGCCGCGCTGGAAGCGCGGCTTTCACAACAAACAGCTGTTCGCGCCTCAGGCAGCGCTGCGCGCGTAGCGCTTCTTGAACTTGTCGACGCGACCGCCGACGTCCATGACCTTCTGCTTGCCCGTGTAGAACGGGTGGCAATCTGAGCAGACTTCAACCTGCATCACGTCGCTGGAAAGCGTCGAACGCGTCTTGAAGGAATTGCCGCAGCTGCACTGCACCGTCACGGCGTGGTAGTTGGGGTGAATGCCTTCTTTCATGGGGACACCAAAAGTCTTCCGGCTCGCAAAATTGCGAAAGGGGCGCGGATTCTAATGAACGGCCGGGCCACGCGCAAGCGACAAGGGAATCCTGGGCCTTGCCTGCCTTGATATCAATCGGATTCCGGGCTGACCTCGACCTCGAATCCGCCATCGTCGAGCACCCTCAGCCGCACCGTCATCGGCCGGCAGCAGACCGGGCAGTCCTCGGCGTATTCGGCCGAGCCGCCAGACAGGTCGACATCCAGCACGATCGATTCCCAGCAGGCCGGGCAGGTCACAGTGGCTTCTTCAATCATGCGACCTCTCCATCTGCAGTGATCTGCTTTTAAAGGAACAGCTGCAACAGGCGATTCAGATACCGCCGGCCCATCTCGCTGGGCTGAATCCGCTCGCCGACCACCAGCAGTCCGAGCCGCATGGCCTCGGCGATCGGCGCCGAAGCCGGATCCCAAGGCAGTCCGGTCCGCCCTTCATAGAGCTGCGCGGTGAAGCCGTCGTTCAGACGCAGTGCATTCATCATGAACTCGAACGGCAGATCGGCGGAGCCGATGATGGTTTCTTCCTGAATGACGGCGCGGCGGCCGGCGTGCTGCTGGTAAGTGCGGGGATGCTTGTGGCGCGCGCGGCGTTCGACGACCAGTTCCGAACCCCGGTTCCGGCTGCGCTTGCCGTGTGCGCCGGCACCGATGCCCAGATAGTCGCCGAACTCCCAGTAATTCCGGTTGTGTCGGGCCTGCAGGCCGTTGCTCGCGTAGGCAGACACTTCATATTGCGCATACCCGGCTGCGGCAAGTCGGGCTTGACCCTGCTCCTGCATCTCCCAGGCGCTGTCGTCGTCGGGTACCGGCGGCGGCCGCGCGCCGAATTCGGTGTTGGCCTCGAGCGTCAGCTGGTACCAGCTCAGATGCTCGGGGCCGAGCGCGATCAGGCCGGACAGATCGGCAATCGCCGCATCCACCGATTGCTCCGGCAACGCGAACATCATGTCCAGATTGATGTTGTCGAAGCCCGCGTTGCGTGCCAGATCATAGGCGCGACGGGCCTCGGCACTGTTGTGAATCCGGCCAAGGCGTTGGAGCTGCGCATCGTCGAGGCTCTGGAAGCCCATCGACAGGCGATTGACGCCGGCAGCGCGATAACCCGGAAAGTGCCCGGCTTCGGCGGTGCCCGGATTGGCTTCGAGGGTGATTTCGATATCCGGCGCAAAAGCCAGGCGCTGGTTGACCGCTTCGAGAACCTGACCGATCGCGCGATCTGAAAACAGGCTTGGTGTGCCGCCCCCCATGAAGATGGACACCAAGGGTCTGGAGGCAACGGAAGAACTTTCGGAATCTTCGCTTAATTCCAGATCAAGATCGCGAATCAGCGCCGAAACGTAGTCATCTTCCGGGATATCACCGCGCACCGCGTGGGAATTGAAGTCGCAGTACGGACATTTCTTGACGCACCAGGGAAAGTGCAGATAAAGCGCCAGCGGCAGCGGTGGCAGGTTCACTGCTGCTGGAGTTGTGCGAGCAGCGATCGACTCGCCTGGGCGCGATGCGATATCCGGTTCTTGAGCGCCGGATCGAGTTCGGCCGAACTGCACTGGTGGTCTGTGACCCAGAACAGCGGGTCATAACCAAAGCCCTTGCTGCCTTGCGGTGCATTCAGAATGCGCCCGCGCCACAGGCCCTGGGCAATGATCGGCACCGGATCATCGGCGTGTCGCAGCAAGGCCATTACGCAGACAAAGCGCGCGCCGCGTGACTCGGATGGCGTGTCGCGCAGTTCATGCAGCAGCAGCGCATTGTTCTGTGCGTCGCTGGCATCGATCCCGGCATAGCGTGCTGACCAGACGCCGGGCCGGCCGTTGAGGGTGTCGACTTCGATCCCCGAATCATCGGCAATCGCCGGCAGGCCTGAAACACGAGCGGCGTGGCGCGCCTTGAGCAGGGCGTTTTCGACGAAGCTCGATGCGGTTTCTGCGGCTGCTTCATCGGTGAATTCGGACACCAACCGCAGCTGATAGCCCAGCGGGGACAGCAGCGCCTGGATCTCGCCCAGCTTCTTGGCGTTGCGGCTGGCGAGGACCAGGGTGCGGTTCAAAGGATCACGCACGACGGAATCTACCCGGCGAGTGCTGCCGTCTGCGCCGCGATCAGCTCGCGGATGCCGCCGCTGGCCAGATCGAGCAGGGCATCCAGTTCTTCACGACGGAAGGCGTGGCCTTCGGCGGTCCCCTGCACTTCGATGAACTGTCCGGCCTCGTTCATGACAACGTTCATATCGCACTCGCAGTCCGAATCTTCCGGATAGTCGAGATCGAGCACCGGCGCCCCCTTGTAGATGCCGACCGACACTGCGGCGACCTGGCCGAACAGCGGATCACGCTTGATCAGGCCGCGGCTGCGCAGGGACTTCACCGCGTCGACGAGGGCGACATAGCCGCCGGTGATGCTGGCGGTGCGGGTGCCGCCGTCGGCCTGGAGCACATCGCAGTCAAGGGTGATTGTGTAGCTGCCCAGCGCCGACAGATCCACACAGGCGCGCAGCGAGCGACCGATCAGGCGCTGGATCTCCTGAGTGCGACCAGACTGCTTGCCGGCAGCAGCCTCGCGGCGTGCGCGCGAATGGGTCGCGCCGGGCAGCATGCCGTACTCGGCGGTGACCCAGCCGCCATCCTTCTTCCACGCCGGCCCGCGCTCTTCGACGCTGGCTGTGCACAGTACGCGGGTATCACCAAAGCTGACCAGCACCGAGCCGGCCGCATGCTTGGTGAAATGGCGCTCGATACTGATCGGACGGAGTTGCGCAGGCAGGCGGCCGGAAGGGCGAGTCATTAAATGGATTTCCTGGATTGCAGCGCAGTGGTAGTCGGAGTGGGTGTCGCCCTCACCCCACCACCGGCTCCGCCGGTGGTCCGCCCCTCTCCCGCAAGCGGGCGAGGGACGGCGGCGTCGCTGCGCGACACACGCGTTTAGGGCCGCGCAGTATACCGCCGCACTTCGGTTCTAAAATGGCGGCATGGATACCGAAGAACTGATCGAGACCTTTGAATTTCTCGGCGAATGGGAGGAGCGCTACCGCTATCTCATCGAGCTGGGGCGCAAGTTGCCGCCGATGCCGGAAGCCGAGCACACGGATGCCAACAAGGTGCGTGGCTGCATGTCGCAGGTCTGGCTGGCGCACGATCTGGTCGGTGGGCCGGACCCGCGCATGGATCTGCGCGGCGATTCCGACGCGCACATCGTCAAGGGACTGATTGCGCTGCTGTTTCAGCTTGTTTCAGGCAAGTCGCCGCAGCAGATCCTGGATACGGACATCAGCGGCATTTTCGAGCGACTCGGCCTCGATAGTCACATCTCGATGAACCGGCGCAACGGTTTTTATGCGATGGTTGAGCGCATCCAGCAGATGGCCCGGCAAGCGGTGACTGCGTCTCAATAAGACGTCACAACTGCGGGCTACAATCCGGACGAACTTGGCCGCTGCAGCAATGGGGCACGGCGGCTTGCGCAGCAGTACCTCAACGGAGAACCGCAATGGGTCCTATCGTCGCACTTGCCTTTGGCATCTTTCTGCTTGTCACGGCGTGGAAAGGTGTTGTCACCGTGCCTCAGGGCACCGAATACACCATCGAGCGCTTTGGAAAATACCGCGCGACGTTCACACCGGGCTTCCACTGGCTGGTGCCGTATGTCGATCGCATCGGCCGCAAGCTGTCGATGATGGAGCAGGTACTCGATGTGCCTTCGCAGGAGGTCATCACCAAGGACAACGCGATGGTTGGTGTCGATGGTGTCGTGTTCTTCCAGGTGCTGGATGCGCCCAAGGCTGCGTATGAAGTCCAGCAGCTCGAAATCTCGATCATGCAGCTGACGATGACTAATCTGCGTACGGTCATGGGCTCGATGGATCTCGACGAATTGCTGTCGCAACGCGATCACATCAACGCCAAGCTGCTGACCGTTGTCGATGAAGCGACGACGCCGTGGGGTATCAAGGTCACCCGCATCGAGATCAAGGACATCC
>CAZDPA010000045.1:5141-25926 GCA_964507195.1 uncultured Salinisphaerales bacterium
ACTGATCTCGTCAACGCAATGGCGCGGCAGATGAAGGCCGAGCGTGAAAAGCGCGCCAACGTGCTTGAAGCCGAAGGCTTCCGCCAGGCCGCGATTCTCAAGGCCGAAGGCGAGCGCCAATCGCAGATCCTCGCGGCCGAAGGCCAGAAGCAGGAACAGATTCTCGAAGCCGAAGGCCGCAAGGAAGCCGCATTCCGCGACGCTGAAAGCCGCGAGCGTCTGGCTGAGGCCGAGGCCCGTGCGACGATGATGGTGTCTCAGGCCATCGAGAAGGGCGACATCCAGGCGATCAACTACTTCATTGCGACCAAGTACATCGAAGCGCTCGGCAAGATCGCAACCAGCCCGAACGAAAAGCTGGTGCTGATGCCGCTGGAAGCCGCGAGTGTGATCGGCGCCATCGGCGGCATTGCCGAGCTCGCCAAGAATGCCGGCGTGAAGCTGAAGACCGGAGCCTGACCATGGTTGTCGAATACTGGCATTGGATTGCGCTGGGTTTCGGCCTGCTGGTTCTGGAGATGTTTCTGCCGACCGAATTCATCTTCCTTTGGGTCGGTGTTGCAGCGGTGGTCGTCGGCGCAGTCTCGTGGCTGACGCCGTCGCTGGGCTGGGAGCTGGAGTTCGCGCTCTGGGGTGCCTTGTCCGTCATAGCGGTGCTGGCCTGGCGCAGGTTCAGGCCGATGGAGTTTGTTAGCGAGCAGCCCAATCTCAACCGGCGCGGGCATTCGTATGTCGGCCGGGTGTTTACGCTCAAGGAATCCATCGTCAACGGTGTCGGCAAGCTGCATGTCGATGATTCGCATTGGAAGGTCAGCGGTGTCGACGTGCCGGCCGGCACGCGGGTGCGAGTGACAGAGGCCGACGGCGCGGTGTTAAGGGTCGAAAAGATTGACTAGCGACTTGCGGCCGGGGCTCGGTAACGCCCAGCACGATGTGCTGGGCGTTACCGTTCCGGCGAAGATCTATTCAATGGGCGAAGAGATTGCTCATGCGGCGACGCATGGCCTGGGTGCGGTGCTGTCGATCATTGGCCTCACCGTGCTCGTGGCCAAGGCGGCGATGTACGGCAATGCCTGGCACGTCACCGCAGTCAGTATCTTCGGCGCGACGCTGGTGATGATGTACAGCGCTTCGACCCTGTATCACAGCATCCCGTTGCCGCGCGCCAAGCATGTGCTGCGCGTGATCGATCATTCACTGATCTATTTTCTGATCGCCGGCACCTACACGCCGTTCACCTTGATCACGCTCAAGGGCCCTTGGGGCTGGAGTCTGTTCGGCGTGACCTGGGGGCTGGCGGTTGCCGGCGTTGCCTTCAAGATTTTCGCGACCGGCCGATTCGAGAAAATCTCTCTCGCGATCTACCTTGGCATGGGCTGGTGCGCGATTGCCGCAATCAAACCGCTGCTCGCCAACCTGCAGCCCGGCGGCCTCGCGTTGATATTCGCTGGTGGACTGATCTATAGCGGCGGAGTGGCGTTCTACGTCTGGGAACGTTTGCGTTATCACCACGCGATCTGGCACCTGTTCGTGCTCGGTGGCAGCGTGCTGCACTACTTCGCGATTCTGTTCTACGTCGTGCCTGGTCCGGCCGGGTAAATTGGAGCGCAATGCATGGCTGACTCACCGTACGTTGCGCCAAAAAGCCCTCACCTCGTTCCGTTCAACGGGCGCTTCAAATTGCGCAGCGCCGAAACCGGTGCGCCGGCCAATGCACCACCGAAAGCGCGTCGGCAAGAGAATCTCAAAAACAGCGTTGATCAACTCGATGAACTTCAGCGCCGCCTGTACGCCAGCAATCACCACTCGGTATTGCTGATCTTTCAGGCGATGGATGCGGCCGGCAAGGACAGTACGATCCGCGCGGTGCTCACCGGCGTCGATCCCGCCGGTTGTCAGGTTCACGCATTCAAACGGCCATCCGAACACGAGCTGGACCACGACTTTCTGTGGCGCCATCTGTGCGCGCTGCCCGAGCGAGGGCGCATCGGTGTATTCAATCGCAGCTGGTACGAAGAAGTGCTCGCGGTGCGCGTGCATCCCGAGTACCTCAAGTTCCAGCGCCTGCCGCACCGACCGAAAACGCTGGCCGCGCTGTGGCACGAGCGCTATGAGTCGATCAACGCGATTGAACAGCACCTCGCGCGCAATGGCACGCTGGTGCTCAAGTTCTGGCTCAATGTTTCGCACGAGGAGCAGCGCAAGCGCCTGCTCGAACGGCTCGCTGATCCGTCCAAGAACTGGAAGTTCGAATCCGGGGATCTCGGCGAACGCGCGCGTTGGAACCACTACATGGAGGCCTATGAGGGCCTGCTCAGGGCTACGTCAAAACCGTGGGCGCCGTGGTACGCCATTCCGGCCGACAGCAAGTCCTACATGCGCATGGCGGTGGCCGACATCATTGTCCGTGCGCTCGACAGCCTGAAGTTGCGCTATCCGCCACCGATGCCGGAACTGAAGCAACACATCGCCGGGCATCGCAAGACACTGGGCGACAAGCAGACGTCGGTGGCCGGGCGCAAGCCGCGGGCTCAGTCCGCCAAAGGCAGGTGATGGGCATGCACGCCATGCTCACCCCGTAGCGCCAGACGCAGCATTGCTTCGGCAACGTCTTCGGCAGTCACCGGCCGGTAGCGCAGTAGCGGGCCGACGAGCAGTGGTGAGAGCACCGGCGATATCTTCTGCGCGAATTCTTCCGAAGACCGCCTCTCGCTGCGGCTGCCAAGCAACAGCGAAGGGCGCACGATATGTACCGCGTCGAAGTTCAGCGCAGAGACGGCAGCTTCCATCCGGCCCTTGACCCGGTTGTAGAACGCGGGGGAACGCGCGGAAGCACCCACCGCGGAAACCACGATGAACTGATGTGCGCCCGCGGCCTGCGTTGCGCTCGCCAGTTCGGTCACCATGCGGTAGTCGACGTCCTCGAACGCTGCACGTGAACCGGCCTTGTGCAGGGTTGTGCCCAGGCAGCAGAACACATCATCAACCTGCAACGCGGTTCCGAGCGACGGCAGATTGAAGAAATCGGTCTGCACGACCTGCAGGCGCTCGTGCTTGAGGTCCAGCGGCCGCCGCGACAGCGCACGCACTGCCGTGTATGCCGGGTCCAGCAGCAGGCGTTGCAGCAACTGTTGACCAACCAGTCCGGTCGGACCGGCAACAAGTGCGGTACGGGCCATCCGATGCAATCCCCCTGAATATGCATCCAAGTCTACGGGAATCCGCCGACTGCGCGCCGCCACAAGTACACTGCGCCAGACCTTTCAATTCTTGCCGCGTTCATGGCCGATGAATTCTTGCTGCACCCGCGTCTGGCCGCCGACACGATCGTCGTCGGTGACTGGCCCCTATGTCGACTGCTGCTGATGAATGACGCCCAGTATCCCTGGGCGATCCTGGTGCCGCGCCGCGCCGGATTGCGCGAGACCTACCAGCTCGATCCGGCGGACCAGTTGCAGCTGCTGGCCGAGTCGAACCATCTCGGCCGCGAAATGATGCAGACCTTTTCCGGCGAGAAACTCAACGTCGCCGCGCTGGGCAACATGGTGCCGCAGCTGCACATTCATCACGTCGTGCGGCACGCCTGCGATCCGGCGTGGCCGGCACCAGTCTGGGGCAAGCTGCCCGGCGTCACTTACGGTGATGCAGAACTTACGCAGCGCATGCGACAGATGCAATTGATCCATCAGGCGTTCGGCGCCGCCGGATGAGAGCGGCAGCACAGCGCGGTTGCTGATCTCCCCCATATAGGGGGGTGTGCCAGATCCAATCGACGGATACGCTCCGGCCTGGGTGCAGTTCTTTCGGTCGCGCACATGCTGTGCGCCGACTATCCAAGGGGAATAATCAGATGACGTTGAAGAGCGTGATGCTGCCGCTGTGCGCGGCGATTTCTGTCGGTATCACCGCATGCGGCGGCGACGACAGCTCGTATAGCGATACGAAGAGTGTCGCTGATATCAATGGTGATGCCGCGAAGTTTGCGATCGACAAGGGCTCCATTGAAGAGCTGCAAAACGTGCCGGTCCCGGCGGCTGCCGATGACGAGCTTGAATACCCGAACGGTTTCTTCAGCTACAAGGTCACCGAACTCGAGCCAGGCGAAACCGTCGTCGTCACCGTCACGCTGCCATCCGGCAGCAGTCCCAACCAGATCATCAAGTGCGACACCAGCTGCGCGGTGCTCGATGCGCTCGACGCCAAGATCAACGGCCGTGTGCTGGAGCTGACCCTCGTCGACGGTGGCATTGGCGACGCCGACGGTGAGGCAAACGGCGTTATCGATGATCCGTTCGGGCCGGCGGTGAACCCTGCACTGCTGCCGACGCCGACGCCAACCGCGACACCCACCGCGACACCCACTCCGACGGCCACTGCGACTCCGACGGCAACGGCCAGTCCGATGCCGACTGCGACAGCCACGCCAACGGCTACCGCAACTCCGACAGCCACCGCGACGCCTACGGCAACGGCCACGCCGACGGCGTCGCCGACTGCTACACCGACACCGGGAGCAGGCACCGCTGAGGCCTGCGTCAATCCGATCCTGCAGACGGTCAACACGCGCTTCGTGCAGAAGATCCGCGAAACCAAGCCGGAGGACGTCGGCACGACGGATTCCGATTCGGTGGTCATGGGCAAGACGACCTATAACAACGTCGCCGACGTACTCGAAGCCGAATCGGAAGTGCAGCAGCGCTTCCAGATCAACACGCAGTCCAACTCGGACTCGACAACGCTGACGTATACCAAGCTGATCGATGGGGCGACGCTTCGCGCCTACGGGACCAAGACCCAGTCGACGGTGGCAGGTTTCCCGTTTACGTCGGAGATCAAGATCACGCCATATCTCGAGTCGCGCTATGACCTGATTGTCGGTGAGAGCCACACGCAGACCTACACCATCGAAACGATCAATTCGCTGGGGCCGGCGATTCCGCCGACGACAAATACGCTCAAGCGCACCTATATCGGTCGCGAAACCGTGAACGTTCCGGCGGGCACGTTTGCCGCCTGCAAGTTTGTTGACGAGGTGACGACCCAAGGGCAATCGGGCAAGCGGACGACGACGACCTGGATCTCGGTGGCGAAGGGTATTTTCCTGAAGTCGGTATCCGGCGATACGACCAGCGAGCTGGTCAACGCGTCGATCAATGGCACCCCGGTGACAGCCGACTGAAGAGCGTTCATCAGCTGGTGAGCTGACGAGGCCGGCGGAGTGATCCGCCGGCCTTCTCGTTTTCTACCGGCGCTGTATCCATGCGCCGATACGCGGGCTAGACTCCGGCCGAGAGCGTCAAGACTCGAAAAACAAGAGGGGACAGCCATGCGTAAGTCAGCCATCCTGCTGCTGAGCCTGGGGGCGCTTTTCGCCTTCACCGCGTCGGCCGACGGCTACGATGCGAGCAAGCCGGAAGCCTTCTTCCCGAAGTGGGGTGAGTACCCGGTGCCGGACACACCGTATCGATCCGAGAACCGCTCGGTGTCGGTTT
Organism: uncultured Salinisphaerales bacterium; assembly: GCA_964507195.1. Taxonomy (GTDB): domain Bacteria; phylum Pseudomonadota; class Gammaproteobacteria; order Nevskiales; family Nevskiaceae; genus Solimonas. Next base: position 10,634 of record CAZDPA010000045.1, read on the forward strand.
CCGATCTGGTTCGCCTTGGGCTGACGACCGGCGTCTGGGACGGTTCGCCACAAGTGCAGGCCAAGCGCGACTGGTACGACGAGAACTTCTACGCCACGCTGGCTGCGCGCAAGGTCTGGCACGCCGGCCACGGGCCGTACAACCATGAGTACCAAGGCCCGATCGACTGGGACATCGTGCCGATTCCGCAGGCCGCGCCACCGCCCTGCGATCAACCACAACCGACGGGCTATGACGCCGAGTCCTGCCGTTACGTCAATTCTTTATTCAAGGATTTGGCACAGACTGATCCCGCTGCCGCCAAGGCAGCGCGCGAAACCGTACGCAAGGGTCGCGATGTCTGGTTCAAGGGCACTTTCGGTGATCAGGACGAGGAGTACCTGCATACCGTCCGCACCGTCGGTGACGGCAATGTCTGGTATCCCTGGCTCGACACGCGCACGCGGCCATATCGTTTCAGCAAGTGGGGAATGATCAACGATCCGGACTGCACGCAGGGCGATGCGTCGACCCACTGGTACGACAGATGCCCGGACCCGCACAGCTCCGGCGTACTCGGTTATCGCAAGTACTACGCCGACGTCACCAAGGACGAGAGCGGCAAGGTCGTCTTCGATCCGGCGACGTCGAAGTATCGCGACGACGAGATCAGGAAGAATATGCGCTTCGTGCTCGGCGGTCCCTGCGTGCAATGCCATGTGGCTTTCGATCCGACCAATCCGCCGCAGGACCCGAACGCGCCAAAGTGGGAGAACCTGCACGCGACGATCGGCAACCAGTACACGATGCAGCCGATGCAGTACGTGATGGGCACGCCGGAAGACAGCCTGGTGCGCCAGGTGCTCGGTCGCGGCCACCGCGTCGGTACGATCGATACCTCGCTGGTCGCGACGGATTTCCAGCACAATCCGGGGACGCAGAACAACATCATGGATTTCTTCAACAAACGCCTGTTCGAAGAAGATATGAAGCATCCGATCACCGGCGAGATCAAGAAAGCGAAGACCCGCCATGTGCTCAAGGGCGGCGAAGATTCGGTCGGCGAGCATCTCGCGCTGATCCGCGTCTACGTCAACATCGGCATGTGCACCGAGGAATGCTGGACGCCGAACTTTCCTGTGCCGGGTAGTTTCTTCGGCGACAAGACGCATCAGAAGCCGTTTCGCATCGAACAGTGCGCGCGCGATTGCGAGGCCTGGAACTACGCCGACGCCAAGATGCCGCAGCTTGCAGCGTTCCTGATGACAGGTGGCCCGACGTATCTGCTCAAGGCGGTCGACGTGGACGGCTCGCCCGGCGAGAAGTTCGTCGACAAGAGCAGGGTTCCGCAGGGTCGCAAGATCTTCGCGCGCGAATGCGCTGCCTGCCACAGCTCCAATACCGCGCCGGAAAACGTGAGGGCCGACAAGGAAGCGCTGGCACGCTACTACGATGGTCACGTATTCGGTGCAGAGCAGTACTGGCAACTCGAGTTCAGCGAAGAAGAGCGCAACAACCCGGCATTCCAGGCCAGGTATCTGGTCAAGAGCGAAGACGGGACGCTGCGCCCGCGCCAGTTTGCGCAGGGCGGTCTGCACGGCGGCGGCATCTTCGGCCAGGACTGGCTTGCGAATGACGAGCCGGTGCCGTTCAACATCGTCGGCACCAACATGTGCCGCGCGCTGCACGACAATCACAACGCCGGCCACATCTGGGAGGAGTTCGCCTCGGAAACCTATCGTTCGCGTCCCTCGCCGGGCAGCGTGCCGAACGTCCTCAACCGCATGGTGCCGCTGGTCGGCGGCAAGCAGCTGCCGGGCGAGCGCAAGATCGAAGGCGGACCGGGCTATCTGCGCAATTTCTCGCTGCTGTCGGCGTGGGCAACCGCGCCGTTCCTGCACAACAACGCGATCGGTGAGCTGACCTTCCTCAAGGATGGCGAGACGGTCGACTACACCGTCGCCGGTCGCGTCAAACAGTTCGAGATGGCGTTCGCCGAGCTGCTGACTTCGGACAATCCCAAGGACACGCCGCATCGCGAGCAGAAGATCAGCGTTACCGATCGCGACATCAAGCTCGCACCACGCGAGGACCAGCAGGGGCCGATCAAGCTGCCGGTGCACGAAGGCACGCCGATCGCGAGCTTCACCAGTTCCGATCCGCATCGTCCGCTGTTCATGAAGTGCGACGACCAGGTCGAGAACAAGGGCCATCAGTTCGGCGTGTCCTTGTCGGCTGACGACAAGCTCGCGCTGCGTGAATTCCTGAAGATCCTCTGATGTTCGTCGGCCACTACAGTGCGAGCTTTGCACTCAAGGCGGTGCGGCCGCAGGTGCCGCTGTGGGTGCTGCTGCTTGCCGCGCAGCTGGTCGATGTCGGCTGGGGCCTGCTCGTGCTCGGCGGCATCGAGAAGCTGCGCGTGGTGCCGGGCTTTCTCGCCGGATCACCGCTCGATCTCTACTTCATGCCGTATACGCACAGCCTCCTCGCTGCGCTGATCTGGGCTGCGGCCGCAGGCCTGATCTATCGCGCCTGGCAGCGTCAGCAGGACGCCATCGCGGCGCTCGTCGTTGCACTGACCGTGGCCTCGCACTGGCTGCTTGATCTGCTGGTCCATGCGCCGGATCTGCCATTGCTCGGTGATGCGCACAAGGTCGGCTTCGGTCTGTGGGCGTGGTTCTGGCCCGAGCTCCTGCTCGAGCTGACGCTGCTATGGGCTGCGGTAGCGGTGTATGCACGCGCATGTCCGCAATTCGCTGTACGCGCGTGCGCATTGGCTGCGGTGTTGACGCTGATACAGCTGGCGAACAGCTTCGGTCCGGTGCCGCCCAGCGGTGCCGCGGTGGCGGTGGCGGCCGTGCTGGCGTTTCTCGCCGTCGCCTGGGGTGGCGCCCGCGTCGAGCGCAAGGCGGGCTGAATGGCCGTGCGCGGTCGCAAGTTCGGCGTCGCTGCGCTGTTCCTGATGGCAGCGACTGCGGGTGTGGCCGTCTGGTTGAAGCCGCCGCCGGTCGCCGGGCCTTCGATCATCGACCGTGCAAAGCAAGCCGTCAGTGGCGGTGGCACGAACACGCTGCTGTCGTCGCGCATCCTGTCGAATGAGGATCTGCCTCCCGCAGGCACACGCTCGCTGTTCGATCATCTGGTTGCGCAGAACAACGGCCTGCCATATCCCTTCGAAGCGCTGGTCGAGATGATTCATCGCAGCGGGCCGGCCGGCAGTGCGCCGGTTGCGCTGATGATTCCGGCGGGGCGGTCGCTGCTCAAGGCCCAGGCCGATTTTGCGTTTCCACGCGTACTCGTTGCGGCGGACTATCACGCGCCGGCAACGCCAGCGAGTCTTGGCCTGAACGCGCGCGGGCAGCTGTTCCTCGGCTTTGTCGAGAACGCGCGCGAAATCGAAGTCATCAGTTACAACGAAGCGGCCGGTCGCTACGAGTTTCAGCTGGTGCAGGACTACGCTGCGGACGGCCAGCGCCGCATCGTCTATGCGCGCCGCGCAGTGTGCATGACCTGCCATCAGGGTGGCACACCGATCTTTCCGCAGCGGCCGTGGAACGAGACCAATGCACAGCCGGATATCGCGCAGCGCATCGCAGCGGCGCGTGGCGATGCACCGTACCTCGGGGTGCCTGTGCATCAGACCTTGAGTGCACCGGAACGCTTCGATGAGCTGACCGACGTCGGCGGTTTCATCACGACCACGCAGCGCCTGTGGCTGGATGGCTGTGCAGACAGCGCTCCATGCCGCCGCCTGCTGCTCAAGCTTGGCCTGCGACATGCCTATGATCCAGGTGCATTCGATCTGAATGCACCGGAGATTGCGGCGTTGCGCGAACTGCAGCGTCTGCATTGGCCTGCGGCCGGCATCGCTGTGCCGGAATCCGATCTGCGCAATCGCGATCCGCTCGCCGAGAAGCGCGGCCTGCGCGGATGGTTGCGTTCGATGTTCGTCAACGAGCCGGAACCCGGCGCCGGCGCCAGGGACAACGAAGATCTCGCCGCTTTCGAGCAACTGCCGAAACTGCCCGCCGAGCTGGACCCGCTCAGCCTGCGTGTGCCGAAGCGGGTGCTCCGCGCTGCCGACCTCGACGGCGTGTACGGTATCGCCGCACTGATCAGCGCCGACGATCTGCGCCTGCTTGAGACGGCGGCCGGCTTTCAATGGCCGCGCGTCGAGGTCGCTGTCGATGCACTGCCGGACGACTTCTTCGCGCCCGCTGCGTTTTCACGCGTCCGCACGCTGCAGGCCTTGCTGGGTACGTTCTCGGCGCAAACGCCCGGCTACTGCTGTCTCGATGTCAGCGAGATGTCGGAGCCGGTCGCGATCAATGCGCCGCCGGTCCAGCTTGCAGCGGACTCGCCGCTGCAGCCATTCGCGCGCCATTGCTTCAGCTGCCATCGCGGCAATCCGCTGGCACGCCTGAATTTCATGGCCGGTGCCGATGAAGCGAGCGTGGCGGAGAACATCCGCAACAAGGCCGAGATTCGCGATGCGCTGGATTGGACGCGCTATCAAGGCACCGATAAACAGGCCAAGCTGATGCCGCCTGCAGACTCCGCCGAGCACGCCGGACTGCAGGCGGAGCTGAAGGACAATCCGCAGCTTCTGGAGCAGATGCGGGCACAGGTGCCGGGGCTGTTTGATTTCTGATGGAGAGACCAGCGAACCCATGATTCATCAGCACGCCAGACGACTGTTCTCAGCCACCGCCTTGATGGCGCCATTGCTTTTCAGCGGTCCGGCACAGGCCGAACCCGCATTCGCGCGTCTCTACAAGCAGCAGTTCGGCTACGCCCCTTCGTGCAACGCCTGCCACAAGGACGGCGGCGGCACGCCGCTGAATGCCTACGGCACGCAGTTCAAGGATGCCGGCATGAATCTCGCTGCATTCACTGCAATTGACGGCGCCGATGCCGATGCCGATGCTGCAACCAACGGCGTCGAAGCGCGCGCCAGGGCCAATCCGGGGAGTGCGCAGTCGACGCCGCTGAACAAGGGCAGCTGGCTGGATACCGCGAGCCTGATCCCGCGCGAGGTTCAGGCTGCGTTTCCGGGGGTCACGGCCTATCTGCCCAAGGATGCCGTCCTGACCGATGCCGATATCGCGCGCGCCAAAGCCATGGGTGCAGTGCTGGGCAAGACCGATGAGAACACGATCTACATCCCGCTGCAGAACCAGCGACCGGCGGGCACCGCGCTGATCTTTCCGGTGCAGTTCCAGGAGAAGACGTTCTTCCTGTTGCTGGCGACGGATCGCAAGCTGATGATTACTGCGGTGAGTGCCCTCAATACCAACCATGTACCCGAAGCCGCCAGACATGCGGTCTATGCTTCGTTCAAGGGCAAGACGCTGGATCAGTTGAGCGGCGCAGAGGGCGACAGCCTCGATGCAGCGATCATCCGTGCGGTGAAGAATGCGGGAACTCTGATTTATGTCAGGCTCAAGAATGCTTAAGGCGCGCCTGATCGAACTGGTGCTTGCGCTGCTGCTGATCGGCGCCATCGCCGGCACGCGCGTGCTCGCGCAGACCGCGGCGGATCAGGAAGCACAGGCGCAGGCTGTGCAAACCACCGAAGCCGTTGCAGCGCCGTCCGATGCGCCGGCAGCGGGAGACGACTTCGACTTCTTCAGCGACCAGCCGGTCGCGAGCGAAGAAGTCGTTGAACTGCCGCCACCGCCGTCACGCTGGATCACCATCGGCGGGCCGCTGGCCCTGATCGGCTTCTTCTTCATGCTGCTGCTGTTCTTCTGGTGGATGGTGCCGTTCCAGGCGCATACCGCCGACATCAACCTGCATCACCTGCCCACCGGCGTGAAGCGCGGCATCGCGATGGCGTCGGTGCTGTTCGGTATCGCGTTTGCGTTCGGCGCATCGGAAATCTGGTATCAGCTGCGCCTGCACGGTAGCGCCGAGGCCTACTTTGCGCAGATGTCACTGGGAAAGCTGATCGCTTTCACCCACGCCCATCTGTTCGGTTTCACGACCAGCTTCTTCATCATCGGCATTCCATTCTCGATGCAGTTCAATCACCTCTGGCCCTACCAGTGGGTGTTTCCGATCGGCCTGTCGGCTTCGCTGACTGACGTCATGTCGTGGTGGGGCATCAAGTTCCTCGCCCCCGAGTTCGAGCTGGTCTCGATGTTCTGCGGCGTGCTGTTCTCGCTGAGCTACCTGTACATGCTGGTCGGCCTGCTGCGCGTGCTGCTGTTCCCCGAAGTGGTCTGGGTGACCGACAAGGACGCCAGGGAGCGCCTGACCGAACAGCGCGAGCGCGCCGAAGCGGCTGAGCATCATGAAGGCGACTATTGAGGCAAGGCAGACCGGATTGTTTTCACGCTGGCACAACAACCAAGAACAAAGAGTCCAAGGAGAGAATCAGATGAAAAGAAAACGCTGCGGTACCGCGGCTGCGGCGCTGCTGGCATCGGTTTGCACGAATGCAGCGCATGCCGATCTCTACGCAGGTGGCGGCATCCTCTCGTCCGAGTACCAGTACGAGGATGTTGGTCATGGGACGGGCTACCGCGGATTTGTCGGCTGGCGCGCTGATGAACTGCCGTTGTTTCTGGAAGTGGGCCAGGTCGACTTCGGCGACGTGGATGTCGATTCCGTCCCCGGCATTTCAATCGGCTTCTCTGGAGTTCAGGTGGCCCTCGGCTATCTGTTTCGTGCCACGCCTGCCAGCGACTCCGGGTTTTTCGTCCGCGGTGGCTATTACGACGGCGATGCGTCGATCGAAGACGACACGGTCAGCGTCGAATCGTCCAGCAGCGGCGGTTTCCTGAGCGGTGGTTTCGACTGGCTGTTCGCGCGCCATGCCGGATTGCGCTTCGATCTGGAAGTGTTCATGGACGTCAAGGACTACGCCGGATTCCAGGAAGACCACGAGAGCAATGTGACGGTTGCATCGCTGAGCCTGTTTCTCAATCTCCCGACCGGAGAGTCGACGGCAAAGCGGGCGGCGGCAGATTTCCGCGCCTTGGCGAATGCCGCCACCGCGCCACCGCCCGCTGCTCCGCTGCCTGCCACAGCACAAGGGCAGTCGATCCGTGTAATGCCCGGCGCCATCACCCTCCGCGGTGCCGCGACCGTACGCGGCCAGCCGCGCGCAGACGGCACGCCGATTGCGCAGCTGCAGGTGGGCGACACCGTCGTCAAACGCAGTTCGATGACCAATGCGGCAGGCGATTGGTGGTATGTCGACACCGAACGCGGCAGCGGCTGGCTGAGCGCAGCGGCACTGAACTGATTGCCAGAGCTGTTTTTCCAGGGAGACTGATATGTATCGCCTGATCACTGCTGCGATTGCGAGTTGTGCGCTGGGTGCCTGTGCAACCGTCAATACAATGGCATTCGACAAGAACGCAAAGACGATCGACATCACGCAAAAGTCCGTCGTCCTGTTGGCGATCGATGTTTCGCGCCCGGACGGAAGCCGACACGTGCCGAATCCAATTGTCGTCAGAACGGAAAAGCCGAACGCGCAGACCAAGGAGGAGCGGCAGAACTTCAAGCTCGACCGGGAAACCGACACGGTCGTTGAGGACGGCCGTACGCTGTTCCTGGCGAGAATGGCGCTTGCTCCAGGGCAGTATCGCCTGATGGATATCTTCGGAGACGCGAACGCGTTTCCGTTCATCGCCGCATTCTCGGTTCCATTGCTGCAGAACCTGAACGTGACGCCGAACTCCATTGCCTATGTGGGGCGCGTCACTGCCAAGCTGAGGCCCAGGCAGGAAGGAGAGTTCCGTGCCGGTCCGCTCATTCCGCTGATCGATCAGGCGGTCTCCGGAATGTCGACGAGCACCTGGGACATTGCGGTTGACGACATGTATGCGAGGGATGTCCCGCTGTTCAAGGCGACGTATCCTGCGCTCGCTGCTGCGATCGTTGAAAGCTCGCCGCTGCCGCCATTCGACAGGGCTGCTGCCCAGCGCTGGTGGGACGGGCAGGAGACGACGGAGCAAAAGGCGACTGCTGCGGCCGCGCAGCCAGCGGCGCAACCCGCCCAGCTTGAGACGCAGGCTGTGCGCGCACCTCCAGGCCCTGCCCCGATGCCGCCTGCAGCTCCGGCCTATGTGTCCGCGCCGGCTCCGATGCCGATCCCGGCGAAGGCCGCGGATGCTCCGCCAGCACCAGTAGCAGCCCCGATGCCGCAGCAGCAGCCGACGCCGCAACTTCAACCCGCAGTGTCTGCGGCTGAAGGTCAGCGCCTCGCCGCGGCGACCGCGTTCCGCGGCAGCCCGCGCCTGTCGACGCAGGGGCGTCTACTTCCCATGGGCACGCCCTATAAGCTGCGCGGTCAGGTCACCAACGCCGAAGGCGATTGGTGGTTCATCGGCGTCGGAGGTGATATCGGCTGGATTCAGGCGCAGTAGGCTGCCGGACCGCAGCAGGCCCCTTTGCAGCGCCGGCGATGGCATCGATCGCAGCCACGGCCGGCGCTGCGGCCACTGCGAACTCGGCTGGTCGCTCCGGTAATATGCCATTCCAAACTTTTGATCCCCGCGGGAGCAGCACATGAACTACTTTGTGACCGGCGCGACAGGTTTCATCGGCAAATTCCTGCTCGAGGAGCTGCTCAAGCGCGATGGCGCCAAGATCCATGTGCTGATCCGCGAATCCTCGGCTGACAAGTTCGCCATCCTGCAAGGGCGCTACGGCGCCGCCGGCAAGAAACTGCATGCCGTGTACGGCGACATCACGACACCGGGGCTGATCTCCGGCGCTGATTTCAAGAAGCTTGCCGGCAAGATCGACCATGTGTTCCACCTGGCTGCGGTCTACGACATGAACATGGACGATGCGACCGGCGATCGCATCAATAACGAAGGTACGCGCAACCTCGTCGCGTTCTGCAACGACCTCGGCGGCGACGTGCGTCTGCACCACGTCTCCAGTGTTGCAGTTGCCGGCGGCGATTTCGTCGGCCGCTTCACCGAGAACATGTTCGACGAGGGCCAGCGCCTCGGCCATCCGTACTTCCGCACCAAGTTCCAGTCCGAGCAGATCGTCCGCGAGGAATCACGCGTGCCGTTCCGCATCTATCGTCCGGGCGCGGTCGTCGGTCATTCCGAGACCGGCGAGATGGACAAGATCGACGGCCCCTACTATTTCTTCAAGACCATCCAGAAGATCAGTCACGCGGTGCCGAAATGGTTGCCGCTGCTTGGTGTGCAGGGCGGTCGCGTGCCGCTGGCGCCGGTGGACTTTGTGGCCAAGGCGATGGATTACATCGCCCACGCCGATGGCCACGACGGTGAATGCTTCTGCCTGATCCAGTCGCACTCACCAACGGTCGGCGAGCTGCTGCAGACGATTTTCGAAGCCGCGCACGGACCGAACTTCGCGAAGAAGTTCGATCTGCCGCCGATTCCGTCGGTGCTCAAGCAGCTCAGCCAGCAGCTTGGCGATCGCATGCCGAAGACCGTGGCGCGCAGTGTGTCGCGTGCGATCGGCGTGCCGGTTTCGGTGCTCGGCTACGTCAGCAATCAGGCCGTGTTCGACGACAAGCACACGCGCAAGGCGCTCAAGGACAGCGGCATCAGCTGCCCGGACATCCGCAACTACTGCGAGCAGCTGTGGGCGTACTGGGAGCTGCAGCTAGACCTCCACGTCAAGGTTACAGCCAAGGCAGTGGCCAAGCTCGCCGGCAAGGTTGCGGTCGTCACCGGTGCGTCGTCTGGCATCGGCTTCACGGTGTCGAAGAAGCTCGCCGCGGCCGGTGCCAAGGTCATCCTCGTTGCCCGCACGAAGGAGAGGCTCGACGAGACCGCGCAGATCATCGAGAAGATGGGCGGCGAAGCGCATGTCTATCCTTGTGACCTCAACGATCTCGCCGCGATCGATGCCTGCTCGCAGAAGATCCTTGCCGACTTCGGCCATGTCGACATCCTCGTCAACAACGCCGGCCGCTCGATCCGCCGCGCGGTGATGGAATCGCTGGATCGCTTCCATGATTTCGAGCGCACGATGCAGCTGAACTACTTCGGCGCCGTGCGCATGATCCTGAACCTCTTGCCGAGCATGACCGCGCGCAAGAGCGGCCACATCATCAACATCAGCTCGATCGGCGTGCTCGCCAACGCCGCGCGCTTCTCCGCCTACGTCGCCAGCAAGGCCGCGCTCGATGCGTTCTCGCGCTGCCTGTCCGCCGAGGTCAAGCATCTCAACATCGAAGTCACGGCGATCTACATGCCGCTGGTGCGCACGCCGATGATCGCGCCGACCAAGCTCTACGACTATGTTCCGACCTGGAGCCCGGAAAAGGCCGCCGATACGGTGGTCAAGGCCATTGTCGATCGGCCCAAGTCAGTGGCAACGCCACTGGGGACCGCAGCCGCGATCAGCTACGCGGTCTGGCCCAAGCTCAATGACTACTTCCTCAACAAGGGCTTCAATCTGTTCCCGTCGTCGACCGCTGCGAAGGGCCGCAAGGACGGTGCGAAGCCGACCCTTGAACAGGTCGTGTTCGCGAACCTGTTCAAGGGTGAATACTTCTAGGGCCTGTGAATGGTGATCACGCGCAAGGCACTTTGCATCGGCTATGCCCTGATCGGGGCGCTCGCGTTTGTGGGCAGCTGGGGAAACATCCTCGGCTCGCTCGCCGAGCATGGCTTCTTCGAGGGAACCCTGCAGTTCTGGACCGATGTGCTGGTGAATGGGCCGAACCGCTTCATCACCGTCGACATCCTGTTTCTGACCCTGGCTGTCGCCGTGTGGATGGTGCTTGAAGCCCGGCGCTTGAACATGCCCGGCGTCTGGCTGTACCTGGTCTTCGGCGCACTGGTTGCGATCAGTCTCGCCGTGCCGCTGTTCCTGATTCACCGCGAGCGCCGCTTGGCAGCACTCGACGCCGAGTCTCCGGCAGGACAGCTGCACGGATACGATCTCGTGGGCATTGCGATTCTTGCCACGGCGGTACTCGCCTTCACGGTGCTTGCGCTGATGCGCTGAAAGCCGTGACAGGAAGCCTGTGCAAACAGGAGCTTATGGGCGGATCGGACGCCCGCCTGCAGGCAGCCGGGCGGATCGGAGACCTGGCGCACAGTGCGTCGGCGGGGGCTCTCGCCTAACACGATCAGTCAGCGCATGATGCGGCCATTGCTGCACTCGCACAGTTTCGAACCGGCTGCATCGAATCAACGGGGCATCTGCTGGCGGGGGTTTGTTGCCCGCGATGTGCAGCAACAGGCCGGCGCGGGCCGGGGTTGTGTCAGATCTGTGTCTCACAGGGGAGCAACATGAACTGGTATCTGGACGTATTGAAGAAGTACGCGGTATTCAGTGGCCGTGCGCGGCGTATGGAATACTGGATGTTTGTTCTGTTCAATATCATCGTCAGCGTCGTGCTGGTATTCGTCGATGGCATGCTCGGCCTCTCGCTGGGCGAAGGCGTGGGCCTGCTCAGCACGCTGTATGGTCTGGCCGTGCTGCTGCCGGGCATCGGCGTGGCAATCCGTCGCTTGCACGACACCAATCGCAGTGGCTGGTGGTTGCTGATCGGATTCGTTCCGCTGATTGGCCTGATCGTGCTGCTGGTCTTCATGGTGCTGGATAGCACGCCGGGCGAGAACCGCTTCGGTTCCAATCCCAAAGGCATCTGATTCAACAGGATGGGCAGCAGTCATCTGCCGGATTCGCATCCGGTGGATGGCTGCATGCCCAGCGATGGTGGCAATGACACAGGCTGATCTGCGCCGGAAGGTATGAAGACAACAGCGGTGTTTTGCCTCCTGGCAGGTCTGGGCCCCTATCAGCACGACACACGCCGTCGATTCGGCGAAACAAAGTAGCGCGTGCAGCATGACGATCACGATCCGGATGATCGCGCGGGCCGACGCGCAGCAAACCCGGGAGTTGTGCGAGCTCCTGCAGGATTCGGTCGCAGGCGGCGCGTCGGTGGGTTTCCTCGCGGATCTGCCCGCATCAGAAGCGGCGACATACTGGGCACAGGTGCTCAGGGCACTCGGTGCTGGCCTGTGCCTGTGGGTCGCTGAAGACAATGGCCGCATAGTCGGTTCGGTGCAGCTTGCGCCGTGCACCAAGGCCAATGGCCGGCACCGCGCGGATGTGCAGAAACTCCTGGTCCTGCGCAGCCATCGCGGTCAGGGCATCGCCAGCCGCCTGATGGAGGCCGCCGAGGCGGGGGCCATCGCGCGCGGCCGGCACCTGCTGGTGCTCGATACCCTGCAAGGCTCTGCGGCGGAATCGATCTACAGTCATCTGGGTTGGACGCGCGGCGGCATGATCCCGCAGTACGCTGCGCATCCGGACGGTGAGCTGGCAGCGACGGTCTACTTCTACAAGCTGCTGGCGCGATAGGAGGCACTTCGGATGCGCGCCGTCGCGCGCTGCGTCGCGTGATCTCAGTCGATGCTGTTCGGTGTCGTGCTAGCGTTGCGGCACTGATCCAACCGGACCGATCGGAGTCCCGCGATGAATACCGCGATGTTCAAGATCCTGCTCGTCGTGCTGGGTACCAGCTTTGCAGTGGCGTTCAGCGTGCTGGTCGTGCCGCCCTTGCTGGCATCCGGTGATGTCCTTGGCGCTGCTGCCGCAGGCTTCGTCAATCCGTACTCATCGGGCTACGCCCTCGATGCGATCCTGTGCTGGTGCGTGCTCGCCGTGTGGGTGATCTACGAGCGCGGCGCGCACGGCATGCGCCACGGCTGGATCGCCTTGCTGCTCGGCGCTGTGCCTGGCGTTGCAACCGGATTCGCCGTCTACCTGCTGATGCGGACGCAGCAGCTGCGGAGGGAGAGCCGCGGTTCAGTGCGGTAGGCGCAAGCCGATCTCCACCGGTTTGTCGCCGTTGATCTTGCGCACCACCAGCTTCAGATCGCCCAGGCGCAGACTGTCACCGATCACCGGATGCGGCAGATGGCGGCGCACGACCTCGGCCAATGAAAGGCCATCACTTCCAGGTGGCTGAGTCATGCCATAGGACGTGCACAGCTCGCTGATCAGCACATCGGGTCCGAACACGAACTCGCCGAAGAACTGACGCGCAGCCGGATCGACCGGTTCCTGCGCCGATTCAAACAAGGCGTCGAGCGCCGGCAACTGTGCCTGTGCAGTCAGCAGGGAAATGTAATCGCCCGCGCGCAGCCCTCCCCATTCGCGATAGCCCAGCACGCGGCCGCCGCGCGAAACGCAGATGACGCGCGACAGCTCCGGCAGCACCAGATCCTTGGGCCGGGTATCGATCAGGCGACTGTTGCGTGCAACCCGATAGCTCACGACCTCGAATCCGCGCTGGCCCGGCAGATCGATGTCGACGCGATGAATGCGCGCCGAGCGTGCGGGGACCTGCAACCCCAGCCACTTTGCGGCGAGGGCGACCGTCGAGCCTTGCAACACCAGCGACACGAGCACGATGAAGAACGTGATGTTGAAGATCAGCGCGGCGTTCTCGAGGCCGGCCAGCCACGGGTAGGTCGCAAGCACGATCGGCACCGATCCGCGCAAGCCGACCCAGGCGATGTAGGTTTTCTCGCGCTGCGGAAACTTGAACGGCAGCAGTGAAATCCACACCGCCAGAGGCCGTGCGAGCAGGATCAGGACGACCGAGATCAACAGGCCGCTGCCGATCAGCGGCAGCAGCTGGTGCGGAGCCACCAGCAGGCCGAGGATCACGAACACGCCGATCTGGCTCATCCAGGCAATGCCGTCATGGAAGCGGCGAATGCTGGCGGCGGCGCGGATCGGCTGATTGCCGAGCAGAAGACCCGCCAGATACACCGCGAGAAATCCGCTGCCGCCGACCAGCGCAGTGATGCCGAAAATCAGCAAGCCACCAAACAGCGCCAGCAGCGGGTAGAGCGAGTCGCCGAGGTGCAGCCGGTCGATCGCCCGACTCAGCAACCAGCCGCCGGCCATGCCCAGGGCCGAGCCGATCGCCATCTGCTTGGCGAACATCCACAGTGCATCGGAGGCCCCGAAGCTGTCCGGGGCCTGCAGAAACAGCACCAGCGCGACGGTGAGGAACACCGCCATCGGATCGTTGGTCCCGGACTCGATCTCCAGTGTCGATGACACGCGCTTGTTCAGCGACACCGCCTGGGTGTGCAGCAGCGAGAACACCGCAGCGGCGTCGGTCGAACCGACAATGGCCCCGATCAGCAGACCCTCGGCCAGGTTCAGATTCAGCAGCCAGGCGGAAAATACCCCGGTGATGCCGGCGGTAATCAATACGCCGACCGTGGCAAGGCTCAGCGCCGGCCGCAGGCTCATGCGGAAGCTGGACAGGTGCGTGCGCATGCCGCCGTCGAACAGCACGACGGCCAATGCAGCAGTCGCCGCCAGATTGGCCAGCTGATAATTGTGGAACGGGATGCCACCCGGGCCGTCTTCGCCGGCAAGCATGCCGACGATCAGGAACACCAGCAGCAGCGGGATGCCCAGCCGCGGCGTGATCACCGTTGCCAGGATGCTGACCAGAAACAGCAGGCCGGCTATGAAGATCAGTTGTTCGGTCAGCTCCATGGATGCAGTTTATCGACTCGTCGTGAAACGTAAGCGCCCGCCCGCCCGACTGACCGATACATCGTTGCTCGGTGGCGCCGGGCGCATCGCCGTTGCAAGGTGCGCGCCAGAAGTGACGCGCTTGCCGCAGTGCGATCAACGCGCCTCTCCGCAGGGGAACCACCCGAAACTAGGCGTGCCGGGGACCGTGCCGCTATACTTCGCGGCCCGCACAAGGCACCCAATCGGGCACCCAATCAGGAGTTTTCCGTGGACCATCAAGACCACGACAAGGTCTTCTTTACCAATTTCAGCCTGGTCATGGCTGGCTTGTTTGGCATCTTTTTCATCTGTGTTGCCGCTGCACGCTGGTATGACTCCGGTGGCGAGCAGGCCGATCCGGCCGCTGTTGCGCTGATCGACGAGCGCACCCAGCCGGTTGGCCAGGTCATCACCGACCCTGCCGCCCTGCTCAAGGTCAGCGCCGCTGCCGCGCCGCGCGCCGCCTTCTCCGGTGAGCAGGTCAACACCAATCTTTGCGCGGGCTGCCACGGCACGGGTGTGCTCGGGGCTCCGAAAACCGGGGACAAAGCGGCCTGGGCCGCGCGCATGAGCGCTGCCGGTGGCCTCGATGGCCTGGTCGGCCATGCTGTCCAGGGCAAGGGTTCGATGCCGGCCAAGGGCGGCGACCCGAGCCTCAGCGACCAGGAAATTCACGATGCGGTGGTCCATCTGCTGAAGCAGTCCGGCGTCTGATTCGCAGCAGCGATGCACGCAAAAGGGCCGGCTTTACGCCGGCCCTTTTGTTTTGGCGCACTGATCACGTCGTGACGCCCCATTTTGGT
>CAZDPA010000046.1:0-25545 GCA_964507195.1 uncultured Salinisphaerales bacterium
GCTTTAGCTACAATTTTCGCCCCGTATAGGTGTCAACCTATTTCAGGACGGGTCAATGAACTGTCTACAGCTTGCCGCGTTCCCTGAGGAACGCGAGCAGCTTCTGCACCGACTGCTCGATCGAAAGCTCGCCGGTATTGATCGTCAGCTCGGCGGCTTCCGGCGCTTCGTACGGCGAGTCGATGCCGGTGAAGTTCTTGATCTGGCCGGCGCGCGCCTTCTTGTACAGGCCCTTGGGATCGCGGCTTTCGCAGACGTCCAGCGCGGCGTGCACATGCACCTCGAAGAACTCGCCATCCGGCATCAGCTTGCGGATCAGGTCGCGGTCGGCACGGAACGGCGAGATGAACGCCGTCAGCACGATCAGCCCGGCATCGGCGAACAGCTTGGCGACTTCGCCGATGCGGCGGATGTTCTCGACGCGATCGGTGTCGGTGAAACCCAGATCCTTGTTCAGACCAAGCCGCACGTTGTCGCCATCGAGCAGATAGCTGTGATGGCCCTGCCGAAACAGCTCGCCTTCCAGCGCATTGGCGACCGTCGATTTGCCGGCACCGGACAGGCCGGTGAACCAGATCACGCAGGGTTTCTGCTTCTTCTGCGTCGCACGGTCATCGCGCGAAACACTGTGGGCGTGCCACACGACATTGGTGGCTTTGACGGTCGGTTCCAAGGCATTCATCCGTTAAGGGGTCGGTCGAAGGGCTGCAAGATTACGGATGCGATCTGCTTTTGACCAGCGCCAGATGCATCTTGCGCGAGCCATCCAGGCCGGTTCCAGGCCATGAAAAAGACGGCGCAGGCGATTGCAGCCCGCGCCGTTCGGAGACCATGAATCAGCGTGGGATCACTGCCTTGTTGACACCCGCTTCACCGACGATCATCAGACCGTCCTTCCAGGCAATCACCGACGCCAGCGAGCCGCCACCCAATGAGGTGATCGGCATCTCGATCTGGCTTTGGCTGACCTTGCCGTCTGCGGCAATGTGAATGATTGCGCCATCGCCACCGACCAGCACAATGCCGCCATCGTCGAGCACGGTACCGCCGAACATCGAAAGCACGGTGCCGATGTCGACGACAGTCCACTGCCCGCCACGAACATCGTCGGTCCGCAGGACGTTGCCGCGCAGCCCGAAGACGACGGCACCTTTGTCGCCAACTGCCAGCACACCGAACAGCGACCCTTCGTAAGGCAGGGTCATGCGTTCCCAGGTCACACCGTCGGTGCTGATTCCGAGCAGCCCGATCTCGCCGACGGCGAACAGCTCGCCCGTCTTGAGACGCGCGATCGAGTTCAGATGCAGGCCCTCTTCGAGGATCACCGGCGCGTCGACATCGGCCCAGGTCTTGCCGCCATCCGAAGTCGACATCAGCACGCCGAACGCACCAACGACCACTGCGCGCTCTGCACTGATGGCGACAATGCCGAGCAGAGCCTGGTTCAGCTCCGGCTCGAAGCGCTGCACGTTCCAGGTCTTGCCGGCATCCGTCGTATGCAGGATCGCGCCGTCGTGGCCCACCGCCCAACCTTGCTTGTCGTCCGCAAACGCAACTGCGGTCAATGTGACGTGCAGCGGCACGGCCACCTGGGTCCAGTTCGCGCCATCGTCGGAACGCACGATCGTGCCGCGATCACCGACTGCGACCAGGGTCTGGCCGGCGTACTTGACGTCGAGCAGCAGGCTGGTCGCCGCCAGCGGCGCGATTTCGGCGGGCCGCGGCTCGTAGCTGCCGAGGCCTTCGCCCATCGCAGGCAGGGCGGCAGCGGTGCCAACAACGGCCAGCAGCGTGGCCGCACTACGGATCAGGCGCTTCATGCGGCGGCTCCGGCGGAAGGACGGTCGGACGTCGCATCGGCGTCCGGCTTGAGCAGGAATGCGGCAAAGGCCGGCAGCAGGATCACTGCGGCAACGGCGTTGGCGAGGAACATGATCGTCAGCAGGATACCCATGTCGACCTGGAACTGAAGACCCGACAGCAGCCAGGTGCAGACGCTTGCAGCGAGGGCGAGACCGGTCACGATCACCGCCTTGCCGGTCTGATGCAGGGTCTGCGCGTAGGCGGCGCGCAGGGTCATCTTCTTCTCCTTCACGCATTCCTCGAACACGCTGTAGATGTAGATGCCGTAGTCGACGCCGATACCAGCGGCGAACGCGGCGACCGGCAGCGTGGATATCTTCAGGCCTATGCCGAGGAACACCATGACTGCGTAGGTGAACACGGACACCAGGGCCAGCGGCACCAGCACGCAGATCACCCCAGCCAGGCTGCGGAACGAGGCCCAGACGCAGATGCCGATGAACAGGAACAGCCAGAACAGCACGGTCGATTCGGTATCCTCGATCACGTCGTTGGCTGCCGCCATGACGCCGACGTTGCCGGTCGCGAGCCTGAAATTGACCAGCGGCTCAGGACCCTGCTCGGAGATGTACTTCTCGACCGCGGCGATGATGCCGTCAATCGTTTCCGCCTTGTGATCGGCGGTGAAGATGAACACCGGCATTGCACTGCAATCGTTGTTGAGGAAGCCGGTCGACGTCGGGAACCGCTGACCCGCCAGCACCAGCGCACCGGGCTCACGCGGCAGGGTCAGCCACTTCGGGCTGCCTTCCGAGAATGCGTTGAACACGATCTTGGCGACCTGCGGCATCGACAGTGTCGACTGCACGCCCGGCGTGTTCTGCATGCGCCAGGCGAAGCGGTCGATCTCTTCCATGACCTCATGGTCGATGCAGCCATCGGCCGGATTTTCGGCAACGACCTTGATCAGATCCACACCGATCGAAAACTCGCTGACGATGCGCGCGCTGTCCTTGTTGTAGCGCGAGTCGGGACGCAGTTCCGGCACGCCGTCATGCAGTTCGCCGATCGCCAGGTCCTTGGACACATACTCGGCCCAGCCCCAGGTGAGTACGGCGACGGCGAGAACCATAGCGGCGATCGGCTTCGCGGTGATACCCGACAGCCAATGCCACACCGGCTCGAAAGCGGCATCTCGACGACGCTGGTGATCACGGAACTTGATTGGATCGTTGAGCTTGGCGTAGGACAGCAGGCAGGGCAGCAGGATCTTCTTGCAGACGATGACCGCGATCAGACCGAACATCGCGTTGATTGCCATCTCCTGCACGATGCCGACCGGGATCAGCAGGATCGTGCCGAAGCCGACGACGTTGGTCAGCAGCGCGGTGATGCCCGGAATGACCAGGCGGCGGTAGGTCGCACGCGAGGCATCGAGACTGTTGTGGCCATGCTCGGCCACTTCATACAGCCAGAAACTGGTGATCTGGATGCCGTGCGATACGCTGATCGCCATCACCAGGAACGGTACCAGGATCGCGAACGGATCGAGGCCGTAGCCCGCCATGTGCAGAATACCCAGTTCCCAGACCACGGCGAGAATGCCGCAGGACAGCGGGATCAATGCGATGAGCGGCGAGCCGGTGTACCACCAGAGGATGATCCACGTCAGGAAAATAGTCAGCGCGAAGAAACCGACGACTTCCAGTGACGCATCGGCAATATCGCCCACCACCTTGGCAAAGCCGACGATGTGCACACCCACGTTGGGGTTGTAGTCCGGGTTGTCGACTTCCTCGACAGTCAGATCGCCGCCCTTGAGCGCATGAATCTCGCGCTCGCCATTGGGCAGCTTGTAAGTGGCGTCGATGGTTCTGAAGCGGAACATGAAGCCGCGCTGATCGGTATATCCCAGCGCCGCCACGTCACCGGCTTTGAACGGCGGACTGTCGGCCTTGAGCTTGTACTCGAACATCTTCGGTTCGGTGAAGCGCCGGCGCACGTCTTCGATCAGGTGCGCGGTCTTGACGTAGTCGAGCTTCTCGCCGGTCACCGGGTTGAGCTCAAGCAGTTCGGAGAACACCATGGCGCCGCGTGAATCGTTGGCGACCAGACGGCCGGTGATCTTGGCCTTGGTCACGTTCGAGCGCACCTGCTCAAGCATCTCGGGATTCGGCGAGTACTCGGCCGGAATCACGTTGCCGCCGTACAACCCCTCCTCTCGCACCTCGACGTAGCGCACGTCCGGCGTGAACAACGAGCTGACGCGCGTACGATCCATCCCGGGAGTGAATGCCACGGCCTCGGTGAGGCTCTTCAGTGCCTGCAGAAATTCACCGTTGTAGATGTCCTTCTGCGGCGCGTCTTCCTTGAGCACGAGCCCGAAGAGGACCGTGTTGGCACCGCCGAACTGCGCCTGATACTTCTTTAACACCTGCATGTACGGATGTTGCAGCGGCAACTGCTTCTCAAAGCCGGTGTCCAGCTTGAGCTGCGAGGCCTGCCAGCCCATCAGCAAAGTCATGAAGAACAGAACCGTCAAGGTTCGGCTGCGTTTGCCGAAAACAATCGGCTCCGTAACGCGGATGAACATCTGCGAAAAAGCGCCGCGGGCATCGCCGTGCATGGATTTCCCCAAATAATGAACTGCTTGATGACTGTCTCAGGCCGCCTTCAGTGCCCGCATCGGAAAAGTGTCCCTGGACCCCATTCCAATCCGGGTGCGCTTGCGTCCCCCATCAGTAAAAATGCCTGGAACTCTCTCCAAAGACCGGAGCTACAACGCTGTAGCGGATGCGTCCCCGTGCCTGCCGTCAGCATCAGACGGCTATGATATTTCAGCCGAGCATATCCTGTTTTCCCACTGATTAGACCACCCAGCCGCTATTGACTGGGACACTGCAGCGCAACCTCTAGAGTTTGACCGCAGCAAAGGTGTCACAGTGCTCCGGATCACCCGACGCGAAGCCGGTACGGAACCAGCGCACCCGCTGTTCGGACGTACCGTGCGTAAAGGCATCCGGAACCACCGTGCCCTGTGCCTGACGCTGCAGGCGGTCGTCGCCGATCGCCGATGCCGTGTTGAGGGCTTCCTCGATATCGCCATCTTCGAGCCACTGCAGCCGCTGTTCGGCACGGTGCGCCCAGGCACCGGACAGACAATCGGCCTGCAATTCCTGGCGAACGAGCAGCCCCCCGTCACCATCAACGCCCCGTCCGCTGCGACGGGCATCATTGACCCGGGCACTGATGCCAATCAGGGTCTGTACGTGATGCGCCACTTCATGGGCGATGACATAGGCGTACGCGAAATCTCCACCGCCGCCCATGCGCTGCTTCATGTCGTTGAAAAACGACATGTCGAGATAGATCTGCTGGTCGCCCGGGCAGTAGAACGGCCCTGAGGCCGAACTGGCCTGGCCACAGGCGGAACTGACAGCGCCGGAAAACAGCACCAGTTTCGGTGCTTCGTAGTGACTCTTGGCGTTCTGGAAATAATTTGCCCAGACGACTTCGGTCTCGCCGAGGATGGTGCGGACAAATTCCGCCGATTCATCGTCCGCGGCCGGCACGCCGCCCTGCTCCTGTGTCGGCGCGCCAGGCATGCCCTGGGTCACCTGTTCGACGAAGCCAAGCATCTCCAGCGGATTCTTGCCGAGCAGCAGACTGACGACGACAACGACGGCAACACCGCCCAGCCCCAGACGCCCGCCGGGGATACGACCGCGCGGCGACGTGCCACGGCGATCAACGACGTTGTCACTGCGGTTGCCTGATTTCCATTTCATCGCGGTCTCCGAATCGTGGCGATGCTGCTGACCTGATCAGCTGCTGCTGTTGGCGCTGGCCCCGGCGCGGCTGCGTGCCGAAGCACCCGCCGGACCAGTCAGAAAATCGTCTGCGAACGCAGTGTAGCGATCCTGCTCGACCGCAGTGCGGATCTGCTGCATCAGCGTCTGGTAGTACCGCAGGTTATGGATCGTGTTCAGGCGCGAACCGAGGATCTCGTTGCAGCGATCGAGGTGATGCAGGTACGCGCGCGAGTAGTTCGCGCAGGTGTAGCAGTCACAGGCCGGATCAAGCGCCTGACCGTCATCCTTGTGCGCGGCGTTGCGGATCCTGACCACGCCCTGGCTGGTGAACAGATGACCGTTGCGCGCATTGCGCGTCGGCATCACACAATCGAACATGTCGATGCCGCGCGCCACCGCCTGCACAAGATCGCGCGGCGTGCCCACGCCCATCAGGTAATGCGGGTGCGTCGCCGGCAACTCGGGGCCGATCGCGTCGAGCACCTGCAGACGCTCGGCTTCCGGTTCGCCGACCGACAGGCCACCCAGCGCATAGCCATCGAAACCGGTGTCGCGCAGACGCGTCAAGGACTCGTGCCGCAGCTGCGTATGCATGCCGCCCTGGACGATACCGAAAAGCGCACCGTGATTGCTGCCATGCGCGGTCTTGCAGCGCACGGCCCAGCGCGCCGACAGCTCCATCGACTGGCGTGCCTGCTTTTCAGTCGCCGGATACGGCGTGCATTCGTCGAACTGCATGACGATGTCCGAGCCCAGCGCATGTTGCACCTCGATCGCGCGCTCAGGTGTCAGGAAGATGCGGTCACCATTGATCGGCGACGCGAACTTCACGCCCTCTTCGGAGATCTTGCGCAGTGCCGACAGGCTCCAGACCTGGAAGCCGCCGGAATCCGTGAGGATCGGTCCATCCCAGTTCATGAACCTGTGCAAGCCGCCGAGCGAACGGATCACCTGCTCGCCGGGCCGCAGCATCAGGTGAAAGGTATTGCCGAGAATGATCTGCGCACCGACGCCGCGCAGTTCCTCCGGCGTCATCGCCTTGACCGTGCCGTAGGTGCCCACCGGCATGAACGCCGGCGTCTCGACGGTGCCGCGCTCGAACGTAAGACGCCCGCGCCGCGCCGCAGCCGAAGTGGAAAGGAGTTCAAACTTCACGGCAAATGAGACCCATCAGGCAATGACGACGCGAATTGTCCCACGGCTGCCATGGCGATGCAGTGCTTTGACAGCGCCGGATGGCCCGCGTAGCGTCGGTCGCTCTGCTTGCAGGAAGCTCAGGATGAACTTCATTTCCGGCGTACTTGATCGGCTGCTGTTTGCCTGCGGGCTGGTGCTGTTCCTGCAGCTGCCGCAGTTCATCGATCACTACACCCAGCATCTGGGCGGCTATCGTCAGGCCGTGGCCGACACCGTCGCCGACTATCAGCGTAGCGCCGACACGCACTACGCCGGTGATCTCAATCGCCTGGTTGCGGACTTTCGCGATGATGACACGCCGGCACAGCGCGACATGGGCGAAAAGATGCAGCGCGACCGTGATCGCCTCGTCGAGCTCGACACTGCAATTGCAGTGCTGTCTGGCGAAAGTCTGATCAACAAGCTGATCTACCTGGCGCGCAATCTGGATCTGCCGATGGCCCAGGCTACTGCAGAAGCCTTCACGCCCGGCGTGCCGTTGAACCTGCAGGCCGGTCTTTGCGGACTCATTGGCGGCCTGCTGATGAGCGGCCTGTTCAATCTGTTGATCTGGCCGGTACGAAGGGCATTCCGGTATCAGCGAATGCCCACACACTGAGGCGCTAGCCTTCAGCGTCGGGCGCGGGCTCGCGAGAAGTTGAGATCGCTGGTCGTCGTGCGCAGGCGACTGCCGAGATACAGCGCCATCTCGCGGTAGAACTTGACCGCCGTTGCCGGGCGCGCGTCGAGGTACTTCTTCAGTGCGGTGTAGGAAATTACAACGATCTCGGACTGTTCCATCGTCCGCGCGGTTGCCGAGCGCGGCTCGCCATCGAGAAATGAGACCTCACCGAAATGCGCGCCGGTGCCCAGCGTGGCGAGCATCACCGTGTTGTTGTCGCCCGCCTGCGAAATCTGTACCGACCCGAACTTCACGACCAGCAGCGCATCGGCCACATCCTGCTCATTGAACAATACCGTGCCCGCACTCAGGGTCCGCGGTTCGGCAACGGCTTCCAGCGCCGACAGCTCCTCTTCAGTGAATGCCTTGAACAGGTAAATGTCGCTGAGTATGTGACGGGCCATGCAAGCAATCTCCGGGTTTCAATGACGGCGTGGGCGTGGGTCCTGCACCTGCGCTTGAGCATACACCAGCCACCGGGGGAATCAGTGATCGAGTCGGCACCTGGGCCGGACCTCAGACCCCTCATTCGGCACTGCGCTGTGGTTCGATCAGCATCGCATCGCCATAGCTGAAAAAGCGGTACTTCTGCTCCACCGCATGCCGGTAGGCCGCCATCAGGCGCTCGTATCCGCCAAAGGCGCAAACCAGCATCATCAGCGTCGATTGCGGCAGGTGAAAATTGGTCAGCAGCACATCGACCACGCGAAAGCGATACCCCGGCGTGATGAACAGTCGCGTATCACCGCTGGCTGGCGCGACCGTGCGCTGACTGTCCTGCGCCAAGGCCGCAGACTCCAGGGCGCGGTTGACCGTCGTACCGACGGCAACGACGCGGCCACCGCGTGTGCGCGTCGCTTCGATCGCCGAGCACAGCGCGGCACTGATCTGATAGCGCTCGGCGTGCATGCGGTGCTCGGACAGATCGTCGCTGCGCACCGGCTGGAAGGTGCCGGCACCGACATGCAGGGTCAACGTCGCGGTCTCCACCCCGCGCTCGCGCAGCTGCTTCAGCAGCGCTTCATCAAAATGCAGGCCAGCCGTGGGCGCAGCAACGGCGCCCGCCTCGCGCGCAAACACGGTCTGGTAGCGCTCGGCGTCTTCCTGATCCGGCTTGTGCTCAATGTAGGGTGGCAATGGCAATTGGCCTGCACGCTGCAGCAGCGCCATCACGCCGTCGGCGCCTTCGTAGCGCAGGCGGAACAGATCATCGTCTCTATCCACTGCAATCAGCTGATCGCCGCTGTCGAGCGTGATTACGCTGCCCGGTCGCGGTTTCTTGCTGACGCCGAGCTGGGCCATCAGCTCATGCGCATCAAGCACGCGCTCGACCAGAATTTCGACACGGCCGCCGGTCGGCTTGTGGCCAAAGAGGCGTGCCGGAATCACGCGGGTGTCGTTGAAGATCAGCAGATCGCCCGCAGCCAGCAGGCCCGGCAGTTCGGTCATGCGCCGGTCGATGAGCGCACCGTCGGCGCCGAGGTGCAGCAGCCGGCTCGCCGAACGCTGCGGCTGCGGATGCTGGGCAATCAGTGCCTCGGGCAGAACGTAGTCGAAATCGGATCGACGCATGGGTTCAGTTCGATGTAGCGAGGTATCGTTGCGTACAGTTTCTCATGCAGCAAGATCGAGTACCGCTGCGGCAGGTGTCACGCCGACTGCCTGCAGCAGCTCGACATAACCCTGCGCGAGACACATGCGATTGTGATCGAAGGCCGCGCCATCAAACCTCACGCTGGCAAAAAGATCTTCGGGCGACATGCCCGGGGCAATCGACTCTGCTGCCAACTGCGGTGCATGCAGGGTTGTCGCCAGCTCCAGCGTGCGCGTGTCATGGGTCAGGCAAATGCCCGGCACGCCAGCGGCGAGCGACATCAGCGTGCCGTGTATGCGCGTATTGAGCGTATGGCTGAACCCGGAAAGCTGGGCGAGCCATGCGTCCAGCGAAACCGGCAGATAGCCCTGCTGCTGCACGCGTCGTTGAAACTCGGCAACGCTCAGTCCGGGCGCGATGCGCGCGGCGAACACGGCCAGCGCCTGCTGATCCACCGCAGAGAGAATGACCTGCGGCATCACGGCACCGAGCAGCGCGCGCGGTGCCTGCACGATGAACTGCGCATCGTCACGCGCGGCGATCATCGCGAACAGTACGCGTTCTGCCGCGGTGGCACGCCCGCGTTCGGTAAAGCCGTGCGAAGCCAACCGCCGGCATGGTGCCGACCAGCGCCGTGCGATCCGTGCGCCCAGTTGTCGGTCCGGATTCAGGAACATCGAAGGACAGCCGAGCACGCGGACGCGGTGGATGCCGTAATGCGCACAGACCCTGCGCGTGAACTCGCCGCGCACCGCAATGAACGGCGAACGCTGCTCCACAGCAGCGAGCAGGCGCAGCGTCCCTGCCGGCAGTTGCGGAATCTGGCCGTCGTCGCCGGCCTGCGCGCCGAGACCGAGCAGCAGCGTCGGCAGGTTTGCGTGCTCGACAACGTCGGCCAGCCAGCCGAAATCGGAGCCGGCACTGAGCCAGTTAGCCGCCGGAATCACCAGCGCCCGGACATCAGGACTCAACGGCAGGCGCGCCGCCATGCTGCGCACTTCGCCGCCGAGCAGCAGCCGGGTACCGCGCCAGAACGCGAAATTGCCAACATTGCCGCTGATCGCCCGCAGCAGCAGATCCAGATCCTGCAGGACCTCCGGTGCCAGACGCGCACCACCCCGTCCGATCAGACCCACGACGTTCGCGGCGTCGGTCATGGCACTGGGGACTGGAGGCTCTGTAGACATGGCGGGCAGGATAGCGTCCGACGGACAAGAAAAAAGCCTGGCGGTGAGGCCAGGCCTTTTCTCATTCTTGGTGCGAAGGTGGGCATCTAATACCTAGCGCACCGCATTGTTTGGTAAGGATTTTGGTAGCAACGGGTTTGCCTCATACCCGAAAAGTTACCCGTTATTATAGAAACGCACCTGCTTCTCAAGCGAATCGCCGCATAGACCAGCGAAGCAGGTGCAGTAATGTTGTTCGAACTTCCCGACGAGCGGTAGGCGGCAAATTCTGAGGCCCAGCCGAATTGCGCCAGTCTCCGTCGGTGGCTTCTAAATTTCAGGCCTAGCGAGCTGAATCTCCGCTTCCGGGATATTGGACGCCCAACCGATCTCAAGGCGTACCGATACCGGTGCTCGACGCCCTGTAAATGTCCGGCACGAGATATACCTTTTGGCCGAGCGCGCGCGAAGCTTCATTCCGTCGATCGAGCACCGCCCCGAGGGCCAGGCGCAGGTGCTTCTGAAGATCGTCCAAGGTTTCGCCTATTGGGTTTATCGCATTAGCGGGGGTGAAGCTTAGGTTGTCACCCCGAAGCCACGCCTCAAGCATTGGCTCCGATGTGTCGAGGACGACGTCTCGCGACTTGTGGGAGTGGGTGGCGTACAAGTCAAAGGCACTTGCCGCCTGGGCTACCGCGAGGACGCAAGCCGTTCCAAGGATCTCGGGCTGGGCCAGCGCAGCGCCGACGGATGCTGGCTGGTCAATCTCGATGTCCCTCAAAATGTTCCGCAGTTCATCGGGCGAGGTGACGTTCGGGATTTTCGCAATGGCCTTTCTGACACTCCCGATCCCTACGTCCACACTGGCTAGCGAATGCGCGAGTCGACTAGTCATCGCTAAGGCGCGGATGGAATCTCGGTGTTGCGCCTCTTCGCTGCGATGCTTGGCTTCCAGTCCAGGGACTGCAAGCGCGGCCTCTACAGCTTTGCGCGTTGACCCTAATGTGACCCAGATGACCAGGACGCCCGCGATTGCAGCGAGCCAGGTAGCTTGCGTGCCGGCATCCAAGTGGAAGAACCAGTCCGCCGGGTGCGTCCAGCCCTCTGTGATCCGGTAGTACGCCATGAAGCCAAGGAAATACAGCGCAACCAGCGCAGCCACCCCGCTTATCCACCAACGCTTCGCTGACTGCATTTTCGCCCCCAACAACTGAGAGTTAGAGTGTGGCCCAACACCGCACTCCCTTGCTATGTCCTAGAACCGGATCCGCTGTCCGCGAGTATCAATTGTGTCTCCATCGATCGCTGAGGTGATGCCGATGATGGCGGCAGCGAGGCTTGCCAGCGTCATGCTTCATCATCTGCTGGCCCGCCGTCCTCGGTGCCCGGCTCAAGTTTCGCCAGCCGACCGCACTGATCCGAAAGATCCTTCAATCGACCGTAGCCGCGCTCGTTCAGGCCCCAAATGTTGAGAAGCATCCAGGCGACGAACTGACTCAGGCGAGCCGAGTCCGATTCCTCACAAGCATCATGGTAGCCATGATGCAATGCCTTCGATCGAAGTGCGTATAAGCGTTTCGCCTCCTTCCGAAGCTCCCCAAACGGCGGCGTCATTGGATGGGGATAGGGGCCATATACCAGCACTGCCGCGATGCCGGACGAGACCGCTTCGGTAACTTGCTCGTTCTGCAGAGTAAAGAACGCCTCAATGCAGCTCCAGTATTTGATCAGCTGCATAGTCGGATCGCCCTCGCGGTGGGCGTCGGAGTACCAGTAGATTGCTCGACAGATCGCTTGCTCGGTTTCTGTGCGGTCTGATTTCTCGATAAGAGCACAGAGTGCTTGCCACGTATGCTCGCCCGTCGCCCTGTCGAAGAGACCAGGCGTTAACTCCATGAGCTGCGCACGGCCCAATTGCATGCTTACCCCGAGACTTCGATCTTCGTCACTCCAGAAGCCCCATCGGCAAAGACCCAATGCGGTCTCTGCAGAGCTTGTGACGCCGATACGAAACGCACTCGCGCCGCCCTCATAAGTACACCCCGCGAGCACCGCCAAGACCCCAGTAATGTGTGAGGCTATGCGTAAAGCCTGCCGCTCGGATTGATCTCGGGTGCCCGAGGCGCGGACATGTATCCACGAATAGCGCCGCATAGCTTCAGCGAGCATTTTCCGGTCGCGCGGAGAATGCTCCTTGACACCGCGGAGAGCGGAATCGAGTTGGTGGTGCAGAGTCGCCGATCCGAGCGTCATAGCCAGCGGGGCTTTTGCTCCATCGATCCCATAGACCGGGTAAATGTAGCTATAGGCCTTGATCTCCGGCTCGATAATCGGTCGCAACAACGCCACAACATCTTCCGCATTTTCCGGGGCGACACGTCGTGCAATCGCCTCCTTGTACACCTGCAGCGTTGCTCTGTAGACGTCGCCAAAGGTGACGGCGCTTGGCCAGAGATCCGCATCGAAGACTATTTCTGCAACTGAACGAAGGCTTGCGTAGCCCTTTTCAGATAATCCCATTGAATCGTCGCCAGTGACGTTCACCATTCTGTGAATCACTTGCCGCCGGGGATCTGCAATCTTTTCATCAAGAATAGATCGCACCGACGTAAGCGCGGACTTCGAGAACAGAACCCTCAGTTCGCGACTGAGACGTCTAGCCCCCTTCCCTTCAAGTGGCATAGCCCATCACTTGCCTGCGGCCCCACGAATGTAGCGCCCGAGGTGATAGGCGCCGAGCTTCACGTCCTCAGCTGAAAGCTGTTGGCGACTGTTTCCAATGAAGGCGGGCAACGCCTTGGGATTCAGCACCCATACGTCACTGCCTTTTGCCTCAGCTGTCGGCTCGATAAACCAGCCAGGGAATACAACGACCGATCGGGCTGGAAACTTCCTTCCCGTTGATTCCTTCAGCGTCTCGACGAGCCAATCCCTGGCGGCGCGGACCTGGATGACCACGTTCCGCTCTGGAACCAAGCCACCGCGCGTTACGCTCTCGCCATCGAACTGCAACTTGGCTTCACCGCGGTCTGGTTTGGACCAGGTCTTGGTTTCGATGACGTAGAGACCACTGGCGTGGATAACGACGTGGTCGAGATTGAACTTGTTGCCGGGCACATCGTGAAAGACCTCGGCCCCAGACGCCCTTAGCTTGTCGAGATACTGACCCACAGCTTTCTCGCCGTCTCGGCCCTGCTTTAGCCGCTTGACGCGCCTCAGTGCAATTCCACCGCGCCAGACTGCCACGACAATGGCGATCAAGGCGCAAGCTGTGAAGATCAGCGGACTGGGCCTTGCGTGGGTGTACCACCGCCACCACTCAAGGCCGGCCATCACACCTAGCAGAACCGCGACCATGTAGTAACGGAGAAGCCCATCCAAGAGGACATCGTAGATCTCTCGATCGATCGACTCCCCTGGGTTTCTTAGCGGCCTGTCTTTTAGCGGTGACTTCATCGGTGCCCCTGTAGTTGATTCCGCCATCGGACAGCCAAAAAGGCAAGGGGAAAACCCGGCCCGAATACCTACAGCCGTGCCACATCCGAAGATTGCGCCAATGGGTTCGATTCCCCCCGCGGAGGACCACAAATAGTTGCCTAATAGCAACGCAACGGGGATGTTATGCAACACAGCAACGCATCTGACCTGACCATGTTCGCTGAAAACTCGCCGTTCTTAAATATTCCGGCCGCTTTGGACCGGAAGCAAGCTGTCTTTCTTGACGGGATAAGGCACGCGACACAGATCGTCGACCTTTCATACAAACGGCTATGTCAGACGCTGACCGCGCTGACCGTTGATCGATCCAACTCCATCAAGAGCCCTAACTTTACGCACGCATTTCTGGATGCGTGGGCCTTTGTCGACTCAGCAGACCGATTCAGGTCGTTATGGGAAATGCAGCCAGGTATTCAAACGATTACCGAGAGCTACTCTCCGGCAATAGTGCGGGCGCAACTGCAGAGCATCCGCGAGGTCCGAAACGTATCGGCCCACATAGCACAGCAGATCGAGCAGATTGTCTCGCTCAATAGGTCTGTGCTTGGGTCAATCAGTTGGATCGCACTACTAAGCGAAGATCCACTAGAAATACGGACCTTTTCTATTCGGCCCGGAGTTATGTTCGGCAACGTAGATTTTCAGTTCACGATACCCAAAGGCGCGCTTTCCATTGGCAGTGGAGTCGGCTACATATCGTTAGCGGCCGGAAAGCACGAAGCCAACCTGTCGGAAGCCTACAAAGTCGTACTTTCCGTAGTCCGGTTTGCAGAAGCCACATTGAGAGCGCACTTCAACAAACCGCGATTCCAGAATCGGCTACCGACGGATATGTTCGCCTCCGGCGAATTAGAAGCGTTCAGGGTACAGAGGCCGCTCGAACTCCCTTAGTGGGCATTCCATGCATTCTCGAGCTCGGTTATGTATTTGCTAAGAGTCCAGCCCCTGGGATATTGACTGGAGAAGCTATTTGGAGATGCTCTTGACGAAGATACCGGCCAAGCAAGTAAAGAAAGCACACAGCGTTCCAAGAGCGCCTGGAGCGCATCGGCTGCGTAGCAGACGGGTCCTATTTCCGCAGGCGAAAGAGCTCGACTATGCACCAAGCGATTGCGAATCTTATAGAGGCTACTCGAACTGCCAGAGAAGGCTGGCCAAAGGTCGCTGTACTGTACTTTGTAGGCGTCGCAAAAAGCTTCAAATCTATCCTGCAAGGGCACGTTGTTCAGAGCCGGCAGCTGTCGCATGATCTGACCTCTTGCTCGATCGTCCCCAATAGTTTTTTTGAGGACATCACCAATCTGATCACACAACTTTTTGAATGCTCCACTCTTCAATATTCGCGATCCGCTGTTGACGATCGTGAATTGTTCGACAAGCTCCTCTAGAGCGGAAAAATGAGCAACGAACTTGCCTTCAATCGTCCTAGAATCCGGTTGCACTAAAGCAGCGATAGCGCTTCTGATCCGATCTGCCCATGCCCCGGAGTCTCGGAGAGCAATGAACGACTCTTGAAGAAACTGCTGCGCGTCGCAGCTGTCGACCAAATAGTCCGCCCTCCTCTGAGGCTCATCCCATTCTGCTGGTTTTGCGCGATTCAGCCTGAAGTGCTGAACTTCACGACCTCCACCAGAATCAACCCTGCCAAGGCAGGTGACATACCGTCGCGACGCCAGCTGAATAAGTCGACAAATGTCGTCGATGGGAGAATAGTTGTGCAGCTCGGCGAGGTGTTGATCTTCGCCGCCTTTCGGAGACTGTCGAACTACGAGAGATTTAACTGCCTCGTATCCACTCTTGCTTTCCTTATGAAGGTAGTCGAAGCGGGTGTCTATCTCGAACTCCTTTTCTCCATCACGCACTACCAGCAAATCGGCTCTGTCCACTTCGACGCTGCCGGTGTATGAAAGTGTGAGCAGATGCCATGGGCTCGACCACTTGTTAGGCGTGAGTCGGTACTCATGAACCAAGGCCGACGATGCCTCACTCTTGTAGGTCTTTTCTATCAGTAGATCGCTTAAATCGATCTGTCCCTCGTAGGTCGTCAACCCGTGTGGCCAGTGCGTCCGGCTTCTATTTGGAAACCAACACTCTCGGCCGAGCATGGAGATGCTGGGTCCCAAGTCCTCGTCGATGTTGCTCAATAACCTAAACCGTGAGTGCTCCTTGGGAAGTGCGCGAAATTGAGCCTCGGTCATATGCGCATGGACTACAGGATCGTCCTTCAGCGCGACCGGAAAGGAGATACAACAATGGACATCGCGCACAGTCCACGTATCTCCCTGGAAAGTGCATTTGGCATGCAACGTTTTCATTGACTAAACAGGCTTCTCAATATCTCGTCCTTCACACCGGAGAGAGCGCCAGCCGCACGTGGTTATAGTACGGATCGACACCTAAATGCCCAAAGACTGTATCCGCATACGACACGGCGGATAGTACTGCCCACTGCGCACAACCACAGCCCATCCAACTATCGCTAGATAGTGCGCCAGTAGTGCTTCTCCGATGAGGAAATAGCCCCCTAATTTGTTGGGGGAGTTTGCTTGTGTGAAAGCTTCCAGCCCTGATCATTCCCTCAGTTCCAACATCAAAGAAGGACGCCTTGTAGTGGACAATTTCGTTGCGCAACTTGATCAACGTGGCCGTATCGCTGCCTGGTGAGCAACCCTTCTCAATGTCATCCTTTCCGGCAGCTCGCAGGATCAAAGCGAATTTTGAGAGTAAAGGCGCCTTCTGCACGGACTCCGTTTCCCCCAGTTCCGCGATCAGCATTCGACTGCGCTCATCGAGCCGAGCAAGGTGACCTCCACCATCTAATGCGGCATCGGCAAGGAGTTCATTCGATAGCGCTTCAAGGAATGCGACGGAGCTAAACAGAGTGGCCGAGACGTATCCCTTTAGTGCCACAGCCTCCTGACATTGTTCGTCTGGGAGAGACTCCTCGAGCATGGTCGACTTGCGGGAAAAGTATGCAGCGCTCTGCGCATGTTGGATCGAATAGTAGGAGCGAAGGGCGATGCCGGTAATCATGCTAATAATCGAAACCTCGTCGCTCAATCGCACCGCACGTTATTTCCGCCAAGGCTCGTGCACGGACGGCCGGTCTGCTGATTGATCACCGGAGCGCCGTTGCCAAAGTCGGTGTAGGTGTTGCCGTACTGGTCAAATCGCGTGGTCGGCCCATGCGAACCCCCATGGTTGTTGACGATAATCTTGGTTGGCTTCTGAATGCCATAAATGCGATCGAGCTGATCGCATGACGGAGTGCCATTGCGGCGGCGATCAATTGACCGCTGCTCCTGTCCACACTTGCGCTGAAGGTCGGGATCAATCGGAACCTGTTTCTGTGCGCGCTGCTCATCAATGGCCTGATGTGCCGCTCGCTGCTCGGCTCTCGCCTGGCTCCGGTCCGCAGCTCGCTGGTCAAGGTAGCCGTCGACGTTCTCTTGATACGTCGGACCGGTCCCAGGCACGCTGGCGACGAATCCCCCGGAGTTTGGATTCGGACCCGTGGACCGTTGATTCGGCCCGCACGCGCGATCCTGGTACGAAACCTTTCCATTGGAATCGACGCACCTATTTACTTGCGCCGACGCCAAGCCGGTGCAGCTCAACAGCAGAGTTGCTACGACGAGTCTCATCGTGTGTTCTCCAATGCGCCGCGCGATAGCAAAGGACGACCTGCCGGTACTTCTGGGGATTCTGCCGGCCCATTTGCCGTAGGTACGTCTACCCAGCCTGCAGCAGGTCGCGGATTGATTCTAATCCAGCTGCCGGCGCCACAACGCAAGAGGCCGGGCAAATGACCAATCGAAACTTCAACCTGTCGGGCAAGGACTACTTCACCATCGACGAGGCGGCGCACTACGCCTGTGTGTCGAACTCTCAGTTCCGCGCCAAAGCTGCCGAGTACGGGCTGCACGCGTTCCCTTGGATGGGCAGAAGGCTGTACCGCAAGGTCGATATCCAAGCGGCCATGGAGCGCGTAGCGCTGTTGGCCTGCGGCGGCCCGGACACGGTACCGGACCGGGCGGATTTTGACCGAACTGGCTTTGCACTCTTGGCCCAAGCGAATGCCGCCCACCAACGGCGCGTAGCTCGGCGGCGTATGCGCGAGAAATCGAAAGTCCGCGACTAGGTCGTCAATCGCAGCGACGGCTCTTTAGTTCGAGCACATAGTCCGTCGCTCTCCATTGCACCACGCGATAACTAAGGGCGAACTGCCGGCACTTCGCCACTGTGGATTGGCCGAAACCGCCGCCCGCAAGGCAGGCATCAAGAAGGCACAGCTGCACTAGGGCGAGCGACCGCGACGGGAATTCCCGCAACGAACTGAGCCTTGGCGGTCACGACCATCAGGGCTCTTCCGTCGTCCCGGCGACTTGACCCGACATCACTAACGCCAGCGCATCCCCAGCTAGCTTGCGATTCGGCCCCTGGAGCCCGTTGAGCTGCGCTGCCAGAGCCATCAGGTCGCGCGGCTGCGTGGTGACGAAGAACTGCGCCAGCTCCTGCGGAGTCGCTCGCTGGCCGGCGGTCTGCGCGTACCGGTTCACGATGTAACGAGGGTTCGCGCCGGCGGCGACGAGCTTTTGCAACTGGTCGACGTTTTTCGATGTGGCGCGGGCGGCGGCATTTCGCGCCATCTGACCCATGATCGGCACGGCAACGGCACCGACGCCGCCGGTCGCAGCTGCGCCGGCGCCGGCACCGATCGCGGCCCCGACGACGTTGGTCGCCCCCTTCTCACCCCAGCCAAAGCGACCGAGCAGGCGTAGCGTGTTCTCGACCGGACCGCCGCGCACGATACCCCGCATCTCGTTCATTTCCTCTACCGTGAATCCGCGCCGCTTCTTGGCGTTGCCGAGGATCGCCCGGAACTGCGTTCGTAGCCCGTTCTCGAAACCGCTGGCCTGGTTCTGCGCCCGCTCGACCGCGTCGTCGATCAAACCCAGTTTCGCCTGGCGTTGCCACAGCCCACGCGCCTGCTTCAGCACGGCGCCGGCCTGGACATAGTTGCCGGCGATCACGTCCGAGGCCTTGAGGCCCTGGATTGCGTCGTCGTAGTGGTCGATCAGATTGCTAGCAATACGCCGCTCGTCTGGTTCCAGGCTCTTCGCCGCAGCTCCCAGGATGCGGCGCTGCTGCTCGAGACGCGCCAATGTCGGCGTAACCGTCGCCAGGTCGTTGAACGAGTCCAAGGCGGCCGCGACTTTGGGATGGATCCGGGAATTGAAACCGTCCTGGGTCGCGACCGTGGCCAGCTGCTTCTGCAGACTTGTGGTTGCGTCCCGCCTGAGAACCACTCCGAGCCCGTCTGCCTGCGCGTAGAGCTTCTGGGAAGCGCCTACAAGGTCGTCGCGGGTCGGGGCGAGCGCATTGGCAGCCTTTACGGCGCTTCGAGTCGCCAACGCTTTTCCGGCGGCACCAATGGCTTCGCTCAAGACAGGGGTGACCAAGGCGCCGACTGCCGCGCCCTTTGCGGCGCCTTCCAGTCGTTCCCCGGATTCCGCCGCGCCGGCGCCGTAGAGCCCGCCCTGAGCGGCGCCTACCGCGGCCGTCGCGGCAATCCGGGAAGGCGCTGCCGAGCTCGCGACCTTGGCCAAGACCTTCGCACCGCCGGCCCCGCCAGTTGCCAGGCCGCCGGCGATGTTCGCAGCAGTCGATGCCACCGGATGTTGATCGGCGAACTTCTGCCGTTCTCTGCCGTAGTTAGTCCTCATGTCGGAATAGATCTCGCCGATGCCCTGTCCGGTGTCCGGCGCTATGCCGAGCTTCTGCGCACCCTTGGCGGCTAACGCAGCCGCGCCCAAGCCGATCTCGTCACCGAACTCGAAGGTCATCCCCTGGGTTGCCTCGCGGGCAAGCCCCTTGGCAAGGCCGACGTCCTGACTGTTTGCAGCTGGTGCGGCGGCCGGAGCCTGCGCTGCCGGCGGCTTCCAGGTATTGAACTGCGACCAGGCCGCTCCGCGCTCCGGTTCCGGGACCTTCGTCGCAATGTTCGTATCGAAGAATTGCCGGCGCGCGGCTTCCTGCTCTGCAGCTGGCAGGCCCTGATAGGCCGGCGATGCCGCAACCTCATTCCATGGCTTTGCCATCGTCATTACTCCCAGAGGTGCGAATAGCTTTTGCTGCCAGCGGCAGTCGTCTCATCGTCGGCATTTGGCACAAGCTGCTGAGCCGGGCCCATCCCGGATCGAATCGCCTCCAAAGCTGTCTGACGGGCGACCGCCTTCTGTTTCAGGGTCTCCGGCGTGTCGAAGGGCTGTGGCAGGTAGGTCTTGCCGTAGATCTCCATTTCCTGCCGAGTAATCGCGGCGCCGGAATCCTTTCGCAGAATCGACGATAGGAATTCGTTCCCGGCTTGATTGGCCTGCTGGTATTGCTCGCCAGACAGTGCATTGCCGACGAGCGGAACGCTGGCGCCGGCCTTGGCTAGCGGATCTGCAAGTACCTGGCTGTTCCCCTCCAGGTTCTTGAGTGCAGCGGTGCCACGCGTGTAGTAGTTCAAATCCTTCGACTGCGTTTCGGTGAGCTTCGGAGAGCTGTTGTCGGAATAGACCAGTTCTCCATTCGGGCCCATCGTTACGCTGCCTTTGGCTTTCGGCATGGGCTGCGCTTCATCGATGACTCGGCGCGTGCCCAAGTTTCCGTACTGAACTCGAATCGGTCGGCCACTCGCATCCAGCTCGTCGACGGCATTGTCGAACTCCTCTTGAGGGCCGCGAGTCGCCTTTGCGGCTTCCGCACCGGCGACAAGCGTGCGTGCATCTGCCTCCTGCTGCTGAAGGCGGTTTTGCAGCGGTGCTTGCGCCAGAGCAGCCTCCTGCTCCGGCGTGCGGATGAACTGTGCGATCGGTGACTGACCTGCAACCTCGGCGGCACGGGCATTCAATGCCAATGCCCCCTCCATCATCATCCGCTGCATCTTTCCGCCGGGTTGCAGTCGCAGGCTGCGCGAATCCTGGGCGGCATTGCGCGCCGCGTTTTCGAGAGCGTTGCGCTCCGCAATCTGGCCTTCGGCTGCAGTGCTCGCGGCCGTTGCCTGTGACTGCCGTGCGCGGGCATCCAAGCTCTCGGCCTGACGACTGGCCAGCCAGGACTGGATGCGCTGCATGTCAGGGCTCGGGGCGATCGACGTCGCGCCTGCCCCGCCGGCGGGGTATCGCTGAACGGGTTGAGCGGCGACCGGCTGAGCTGCCGCTCGCTGCACCATTGCGGCGAGTCCGGTTGCTGGCTGTTGAGTCACAAGCCCAACCGATCGCGGTAGAGGAGTCTCCGACGATCGAATGTCGGAGAAGCTGCGACCGTCTGCGCTCTTGTACATTCGGTTCAGAAAGTCAGCGGCAGTCGGGCCGCCGGAAGCTGTGGCGGACGAGTTGACGCCGGCTCGCTCCACCGCCTTCGCGAGCGGACCCGGCGGCGGCGCCATCTGCGCTTGCCCCGCACCTTGAGCGGCAATTCCCGGCGCATTGCGCCGCTGTTTCATCTGATCTTCTTCGCTGAGTGCCATTTCGTACTCCGATTAATCCTCGAGAATTGCTTCGATCCACGCTTGGTGTGCAGACATGATGTTTCCCCGTAGGGCGTCGGTTTCCAACAGCACGGCTCGCGGCAGGAGACCAATCTCCATTGCGTAGTCTTCGAGCTCGATGCGATTGAGCGCCTGCAACTCCTGGAAGCTCGCTGCTCGCTTGTGAAACAGGCGGCTCTTGTTTCCATTTTCCCGCCGACGCTCAATCTCTTGCTGCATCCGCCGACCTCGTCGCTCCATCTCGGCGGCCTGCTCTTCGACGGACATAACCGCATCAGGTGTGCGCGCCATGTACGAAACGCGTGTGCGAGGCGGCTCGACCGACTCAATCACTTCTACCGCCTGCGGGGCTGGCGGCGGACTGAGAGAGTCGAGCGCGGCTTCGAGCTTCGCGACGCGCTCCCGCAGCGTCGTGATCTCGTTGACGTCGTCACGAGCCATCTCTTGCTCAACAACACTGCCGGCGTCAGGCGCCAGGGACACTACTTTTCGTGGTCTTCCTCTTTCCGCCATATAAGTTTCTCCAGTTAAATTTGCTGATTCACCATTCACCGCTTTCAAGCGCGCGCCTTTGCTCTCGCAGCGCTCTTGCCATCTCGCGGAGCATCGGTCGGGTTCCGCCCCGCCAGGCGTTGCGCGCAGACGCTGCCTTGCCCTCCGCGGTCTTCGGTCCCGTGGACCGTTTCCACGGCTGCCACTCGTGAATCCGCCGCGCCTGCTGTTCCCTGTGCCGCGATTGCCAGCTGTTGCCCTGCTTCATGGGGAAGCCTCGATAGTTCGTCCTGCTCGATTTGGTTCTGCGCCGTGCGCGCGGTGGCAATAGGCGGACCGTTGTTTATCTGCTGCGGTCCCTGTGCGAAGTTCGCCTGCCGCACAAAAGCGAACTGCCGGGGATTCTTAATTTCAGCCAGAGCCTCGAGGGTCGAACGACACTGGGCCTGGGCCTTGAATGCCAACCTCAGATAGGTTTCGGCGGCGTTGCGGTACTCGCCAATGTTCACGATCGCCCGTTGAGCCAGGTTGTTGAACAGGGCGTCCAGGGTGTGCGCCTGGGAAATGAGCATCGATTCCGCTCGCTTCAGATCGCCGCCATGCACCTTTTCGATCTGAGTCACGAGTTCATTGCGAAGAGCCTCAATCTCGACCCCGTTAGTCGGCTTGTATATTTCGTACAGAGTTGCTGCGGCCAGCACACTGGGGCTCTCGACCGTTTGGGCGACAGCGGCCGAAACCTCAGAGGCGTCCGTCACTGACACTTGAAGGGCGCCCGGATTGCCGCACTGGCCCGGTTTCCAAGGCTTGCCGGATCCCCGTGGCTTTGGCTGTTTGGAGCGTGTTTTTTCTGTCATCCGCGTCTCCGGTCTCGGCCTTTCACGATGATCTGCGTCAGGTTCTCGAGAAGTCGGCTGTACGCGCGATCGCCGAGCTCGGTCTGCAACTGCAGCGCGGTAAGGTTTGTCAGAACAACCGTCGATCGCGCATGGAGCGAGCGCTCGTCGATCAATTGGCCGAGCTTTATTCGCAGCGCTTCGCTGCCGCTATTGGCCCCGACGTCATCAAGCACGAGTAACTTCGGCTCGGTGAACTCGGCGAACACTTGGCGCTCGTGGCCGTCGCCATCCCATGCCGCGCTGAGGCGGGTCAGGAATCCAGCAGAGGTGGTGTAGCGGCAGCGGATACCCTGACTGGAGGCCAGACGAAGCAGCGCGCACGCCAGGTGCGTCTTTCCTGTGCCGGTCGGCCCGAGCATCACCAATGACGCCTGGCTCGCTTCGGATCGGCAGAGCCATGCTTTCAGTTCGTTGGCGTGCTCTCCGGACAGCTCGGCCGCCGCGTACTTCTCGGGAATCTTCGCTGCGGTAACGATCGCCAACCTGCGGACGCCGTCTAGCGCTTTGACCTGTTCGCGCGCCTCGCGGTCGATCTCGACGCGCTGGCACTGCGGACACGTTGTCCAGATGCCGCGGCCGCGAACGTACCGCGAGGTGAAAGCACCGTGCCGTTCGCAGTTCCGACTCTCGGATGGACCACTGGGCGTGATCGATTCAAGCATCACATCCTCCCGTAGTCGGCATCGCGATTAGGCGTCTGCAGGCGGGATGCCGGACGAGATCCGTTTACCGCCAGTGCGGGACGCGCGCTGTTCTGCTCACGGCCAAGCCAGTTGACGATGAAGGCTTTCATCCCTTTTTTCGTCTTACGGTTGCCGGGTTTGGCATCGCACCAGGCGCGCATCTGGCGAAGGCACTGCTCGACGTCGATCGCTGGGAACAGTTGCTTCCACTCAGCGACCATCTCCGGGTTTACCGGCCACGCCTCGCCGGTGTTCATGGGAAGTGTGATGAACGGCGGCGGCGCCGCTACCGGCGAAGCCGGAGTGTCTTTTCCATCTGCTTCTGCTTCTGCTTCTGCTTGGGCGACTTCGTGTGACATCGCGTGACTGTCACGCTTTGTCACGCTTTCGGCGTGACGGGATTCTGTAGTTGTGACCGGCTGTGACTTGTCACTGTCGGCACCCGAAACCAGCCTCGAAGCGCGGTGGCGGCGCTGGCGCGCGGCATCGGCTTCGCGCTTGGCATCCTCGTCACGAGTGTCGCGATACTTGAAGTAGTTCAAGAGGCGCCAGCCACCATCAATTACTTCGATCCGACGACCTTCGTAGTCTGGTGTTCGGCTGTACTCGTCAGGACTCAGAAACGTTTCGAGTGCGGCTTTGCACTCGTCGAGAGTGATGGCGGCCCGGCGGGCGAGCCCAGGAACGCTGGCATGGATGCAGCCGTGTCGATCGGCCATCGCAAGCATCGCGATCCAGGCGATGCGCGTAGCGTATGGCGCTCCCCAGACCGTCGAATCGGTGATTGACGAAGCTAGCTTGGTAAACGAGCTAGCCATGAGGCACGTCCTGCACGCGCTCCGCATTCAGGCGTTCGGCGACAGCCAAGGCATACCTTTCGGCCGCGATGAACAAGGCGACCGACGCCGAGTAGGTGAGCCCGACCGCATCTACCGAATCGCGAAGCCTCTCGCGCAAATCGGCTTCTGTGGATCGCGGGCTGGTGGTACGATTGCGTTTCGAAAAGCTGTTCTGAGCCATCGCACGGTTGCCGCCGGCGGTGGCTTTTTCGTTGGAGCGATCCACTAGGCGACCTGCCGCTGCGCGGCCAGTTGCCGGATGTAGGCGAAAACCTCTGACTCAAGGAAGAAGACGCCGCGACCGCGCTGGATTGGGCGCGGGAACTTGGGATCAATTTTGATCGCCGTGTAGACGCTCGTGCGGCTCTTGAAGCCGACTGCGTCACGGGTTTCGTTGAAGCTGATCAGGCGATCGGGAGTTACAGCTGTTGTGTTGCTCACCTTCAATCTCCGATGCCCAACTGGTTTTCAGTGGGCTTCTCGGAGTCACATGCTAGACATGGATTTCAGCGCAGCAACAGGACTTTATTCTTCGCGAATACGCCAGGTTGCTTTTTCACCTTGCGCAGGCCGCGACCGCTGACGTTCTACGCCGATCTCGCTTGCTGCATCTTCTACGGTTCGCCATCCGTATCCGGCTGCTACAGCCCTTTTCCTTATCGTGTCGCGCTCGACTGGCCGCCCACCAGCCAACTCCTTTTGCAGCCACTCACGAGGGCCTTCGTGGAAAATCGCTGCGTCGTATATCCGTTCCGCGATGCCCTTCATCTGCTTTGCTGCACGCCTTTTCACTCTCGACTGCGACGGCGTCATGGCGGCAGAGGACTGTTCTTCGACAATCTCCCAGGCTCGCTTCCGGTTTCCAGCCTTCAGATAGTCGAAAAACGCGAGGGAGATGGCGTCGAAGCTGAAGCCCCCGATCTCCTGTGCGCGCCTCCGGTCGCCGCGATTCCAAAGCGCCACTGTCGCAGCGGCTACTTTTGTGTCTACGGTTCTAGGCCTCCCCCGATTGCTGCGGGGAAGCGCGGCCGCGTACTCACGCAGCAGGAAAGCCACCTCTCGTCGCTGAACATCGGTCATCGACCCCTGGCGCGCGGCGATGCGAAGAGCGGCGTTCTTACGGTAGTCCTCCGCGCTCAATCCGATAAATCCTTCGGCAAGCTCACTCAGAATCCGAGAGACCTTCTCAGAAACATGCATGTTCAGCCGGCTTCCCGATTCGAGTTCGCCGGCGAACCAAAGCGCCTGCTCGCGCTCAACACTCTGATCATCGTTGTCGACAGGAGTCCCCTCAGTTGCGGATCCCTCTTTGGTCCGGGGTTTCTTGCCCTTCTCTTTCGACTTCTTCACGCCGACACCTATAG
>CAZDPA010000046.1:25599-25844 GCA_964507195.1 uncultured Salinisphaerales bacterium
CCCGCCGTTACCGGCGGGGCGGAATGTCAATCGACGTAGATGATGCCGTTCCCGTAGCGCCGGCGCACGACGTCCAGTGCACGTTGCGCTCGCTCCCCATCCGAAAACCAGGCGGTGCGGCGCTGCTTTCCGTGGGCTGCGTAGGCGGCGCACTTCTTCGAATAGAGAGGGCCGCCAACACTGACAAAACAACCGCCCCCGACGGCCGGATCCGCGTAGATGCTCGAAACGCGATCGTTGCCGCG
>CAZDPA010000047.1:0-25356 GCA_964507195.1 uncultured Salinisphaerales bacterium
GGCCAAGACCGGCCAGATCGGCGACGGCAAGATCTTCATCTACGATCTCGACCAGACGGTGCGTATCCGTACCGGCGAATCGGGGATCGACGCCGTCTAAGACGAGCGAACATATCCACCGACCCCGCTGATCACCGATCAGCGGGTTTTTTTGTATCCGGATTCCGTGGTTGATACCTCCGCGCGGCGGGATGCTCCCTGAGCCACTCCCGCAGGGCAGCGTTCATGCGCGTCTGCCAGCCGGGGCCGGCAGCGCGGCAGGACATGCAACACCGCGCCGTCAGAACTCGCTCGTGTACGTCCAGTACACCACGCTCCTTCTTCCTTGCGCTGCGCCAAAACGGTCTCCGTCTCAGGTCTTCGGCACGAAGACGCCATAGCGTTACTGAGCAGTCAGTAATTTTGACGACAGATTGTGCAGGCTGAGAGGCCCTCACCCCCACCCCTCTCCCGGAGGGAGAGGGGATCTCTTCCCTTCCCCCGCTGGGGGAAGGTGGCGCGTAGCGCCGGATGAGGGTGCTTACAAGCGTAGCGAGCTTACCGCTTGTCTTGCATCTCGTGTCCCCTTGATTACTGATTGCTCAGTAACGGGCCCTAGGTGGCAGGTGACCACGGATTGATGAAAGAAACCATGCCAGCGAAGTCAACTTCGTTGCGCGTGACGACCTTCAGCTGATGATGCAGCGCCGTTGCGGCGATCAGAGCATCGCGCTCGGATCGAGGCTGTGGCTGGTGCAAAGCCGCGCACCGCAACGCGACCGGCAAGCTGACATCGAGGATGCGCCCTGCGAAGGCCGGCATCACGAAGTTGTCCATCCACGTGCGCAAGATCGAATGCTGAGCGGGGTCTCGCTTCGCCACGGCTCCAATGCCAATCTCCAGTTCCATCACCGAGATGACGGAAAGGTAGAGCGCAGAGCTTGGAACGGCCTTTGCCCACTCGGCGACATTCGGGTCGGCCCGCCCTGCGCGTACCTTGCGCAGTTCCAACACAACGTTGGTATCGAGCAAGAACACTCAGTCGAACGCGGCCACACGCGCCGTTGCGCCGCTCTTCGCCGGCTGTTCGAACGGCACGTCTTCGATGCCTGGCATCCCGAGCAGATCAGCGATATTCGCATGGCTGCCGAGCAGCGCCTTGTAGTGTGAGATCGACATCAAGACGTGGGATGGCTGTCCGCGATCAAGGATGAAGACAGGCTCTGCCTGGGCGTCGCGCTTGGCGCCCGCCGTGTCCTGATTGAAGTCTCTGGCGGTGATCGCTCTCATGGCTACCCCGAAATGGCAGAAGGTGACTACATTGTAGAAACATTAGTAGAATTTGTCGATCCGGGACGGCACCCGTGTGGAGGATGTCACCCAGCCACCGAGGGGTCGAGTTAATCGGTCGGTCGCGCCTTACCTGGCCGTAAATCTCGTGGCATCTCAGCGATCGACATAGCGTTAACAGGCCCTGGGGATTCACTCCGCATCTGGGGGCGGCTCAATGGTGACCAAATGTCAGTCACAATAGCCCCTCGGATGTATTCGGTAACGGAATGACGCAATTCACGCTAACCCTCAGGGGGAAGCTCGTGGTCTGGCTGGTCTCCATGGGGGCCAGAGGGAAACTTGCGACCGTGCTGTTCGTGGATTGCATTGCTCTTGCTGCCGCGGCCTTGCTTGCGACTCTACTGACTGAGGGGATCGGGCCGGATGTTGCCGAAGACGGCTCGGTGGCAATCATTGAGGTCCCGCTGATCACCGTCGCCGCTTTGTACGCCCTCGGTGCGTATCGCGCGGTCGTTCGCTTTATCGGCTCGGAGTTTATTGAGCGAAGCGCGCTGGGCCTGCTGCTCGCGGTACCGCTGATAGCCGCACTCA
This sequence comes from uncultured Salinisphaerales bacterium, assembly GCA_964507195.1. Classification (GTDB taxonomy): domain Bacteria; phylum Pseudomonadota; class Gammaproteobacteria; order Nevskiales; family Nevskiaceae; genus Solimonas. The sequence continues at coordinate 1,864 of CAZDPA010000047.1, forward strand.
TTGGAGCCAAAGATGGGGTCGCCCCGGCATGGCAGACATTGGCGGCTTTTTTTGTTTTGGCACATGTCACGCTGACGATGACCCGGCTCGCGGCGCGCCGGTTCCTCAATTTGGGGCAGTTGCGCGGCACCGAGGCCCGCGTGCTGATCTATGGCGGCGGAGACGCTGGCGCGCAAATGGCAGCCGCGCTGCAGATGCGGGGTCGCTATCGTCCCGTCGGTTTTATTGACGACCGATTCTCGCTGCATGGGCGGACCATCCTCGGATTGCCGGTGTACTCGCGAACGCAGCTGGCGCATCTCAAGGCGCGCGGCAAGTTCGAACATATCCTGCTGGCAATTCCGTCGTTAACGCGGCAAAGGCGACGCGAGATTCTGGAAAGTCTCGCGTCACTGGCCGTGCGCGTTCTGGTTGTCCCCAACCTGGAAGACATCGCCAGCGGCAGAAAGCAGATTGACGATATCCGTGAAGTTCAGATTGAAGACCTTCTGGATCGCGATCCGGTTGAGCCGATCGAAGAACTGCTCAAGCTCTTCATCCATGGCAAGTCGGTCATGATCACGGGGGCGGGAGGCTCCATCGGCTCAGAGTTGTGCCGCCAGGCGGTGAAGCAAGGCGCGCGCAAACTGGTGATGTTCGACATGTCCGAAGTGGCCCTTTATGAGATCGACCGGGAGCTTCACGGACTTGCCAGCCACTGCGCCATCGTGCCGGTGCTGGGCTCCGTGCTCGATTCGCGCGCGCTTTCGCAGGCAATGAGCGTCCATGAAGTGGAAACGGTGTATCACGCCGCCGCTTACAAACACGTCCCCCTGGTCGAAAGCAACATCGTCGCCGCAGTGAACAACAATGTGTTCGGCACGCTGCACGCCGTGCAGTGCGCTGTAAAAGCGGGGGTCAGGAATTTTGTCCTGATCTCCACCGACAAAGCGGTACGCCCGACCAACGTGATGGGTGCATCAAAGCGGGTGTGCGAGCTGATCGTGCAGGCGCTGGCAGAAGTCAGTCCGCAGATGCGCATGTCCATGGTCCGTTTCGGCAACGTGCTGGCTTCCAGCGGTTCTGTGGTCCCGCTGTTCCGCGAGCAGATTCTGCGCGGCGGCCCTGTGACCGTCACGCATCCAGACGTCACGCGGTACTTCATGACGATCCCCGAGGCCGCCGAGCTGGTCATCCAGGCCGGCGCCATGGGCCGACACGGCGAGGTTTTCGTTCTGGAGATGGGTCAGCCGGTCAAGATTCGCGAACTCGCCCAGCGGATGATTCATCTCTCTGGCTTGGAGATTCGAGAACCCAGAACCGGCGTAGGCGATATCGAGATCGCCTATACCGGCCTGCGCCGCGGCGAAAAGCTGTACGAAGAATTGCTGATCGGCAGCAATCCCGAATCGACGCAGCATCCACGAATCTTCAAGGCCAGCGAAGCCATGCTGTGCTGGGCAGAGCTGAAGCCCGCTCTGGAAGGCATTCATCAAGCCCGGGACGCCTATGCCGAATCGGACGTGATCCGAGTCCTGACGCGGCTGGTTGCCGGATTCATCCGAGAGGGCCATGAGGATGCCGGCCGACGAGGTGCGCCTCCCTTCCCGCTGTCCAGTGAGCCTGCCTCCAAGGAGAGGAAGCTGCCCGAAGGCACCACCAGCATCTTCGTGGACACTCCCGCCCCGGCAGGGAAAATCGTGGCGCACTAGGCAATCGCGGTCTCGACATTTTCCCCCTGTAAGAAGATATACCTGCGGCGCGTTCGAGGCGCACGGGGCGCGAAGGTGAGGGGTAGAGCGCGCGGGATATGAGGCACTAACCCTAGACTCAGAGCGTGGACAATCAATAGTGGTTGTTCAAATGATCGAAATTCCAGAACATCTTTAATGTTGGGACGCGCATTACTTATGGACTTATCGAACAAAACCATCGCCGTGATCGGCCTGGGCTATGTCGGATTGCCGTTGGCGGTCGAGTTCGGCAAACATCGTCCTGTCGTTGGGTTCGATATCAATAAAGCCAGAATTGCCGAGCTTCAGAGTGGGCAGGACAGCACGCTTGAAGTGACGGGCGAAGATCTCAAGAAAGCCGCTCATCTTCGTTACAGCCATACACTGGAAGACCTCAAGAACTGCGACGTCTTCATCGTGACCGTCCCCACGCCGGTCGATCAGGCCAACCGCCCCGATATGACACCGCTGGTGAAAGCCAGCGAAACCGTCGGGCGGGTGCTGAAGGATGGTGCGGTGGTGATCTACGAATCCACGGTCTATCCGGGCGCCACCGAAGAGGTCTGCGTACCTGTACTGGAGAAGTTCAGCGGCAAGACCTTCAACAAAGACTTCTTCTGCGGGTACAGCCCTGAACGCATCAACCCGGGAGACAAGATCAATACCCTGAGCACGATCAAGAAGATCACCAGCGGCAGCACACCAGCAGTGGCTGCTGCCGTGGATGCCCTCTACAAGCAGATCATCACGGCGGGCACGTGGTGCGCCAGCAGCCTCAAGGTTGCCGAAGCGGCCAAGGTGATCGAGAACTGCCAGCGCGACCTGAATATCGCCTTCGTCAACGAGCTGTCGGTGATTTTCGAGCGCATCGGGATCGACACGCTGGAAGTGCTGGAAGCAGCAGGCAGCAAGTGGAACTTCCTGCATTTCCGGCCGGGCATGGTCGGCGGTCACTGCATCGGTATCGATCCGTACTACCTCACTCACAAGGCCGAGCAACTGGGATATCACCCCCAGGTCATCCTGGCGGGGCGGCGCATCAACGACAACATGGCCCGCTACGCAGCTCGCAACATGATCAAGCGCATGCTGCAGAACGGTATCGACGTGGCACGTGCCCGCGTCGGCGTGATGGGTATTACCTTCAAGGAAAACTGCCCCGACATCCGCAACAGCAAGGTGGCGGATCTGGTTCGGGAACTGCAGCAGTGGAACGTCAATGTAGTGGTTGCCGACCCTTGGGCGGATCCGAAGGAAGTCCAGCACGAATACGGCATCAACCTGGGCCATATCGGGCCGGACCAGAAGGTCGACAGTCTGGTGGTGGCCGTCGGCCATCAAGAGTTCCGTGAACTAAGCCCCGCCCAGCTCTGGGCTTGCTGCAACGACGCGCATCAGCCCGTCATTGGCGATCTCAAAAGTCTTTTTGATCGTCACGCGCTGGCGGATGCGGGATTCACCGTATTTCGCCTTTGATCAGCCCTCGTTTGCCCAGCTATTAGTCGAGATGGCAGTGAAAAATACTTCCCCGATCGTCGATCGAAAAATCCGTCTGGCCCTGGTCGGGTGCGGACGCATTGCCAACAATCACTTCGGCGCCATCGAAGGCCACGCGGGTGACGTTGAACTGGTCGATGTCTGCGATGTAGATCCGGCGGCACTGGCGGCCGCGGTGCAGCGCACCGGAGCGAAAGGCCATGCTGGGCTCAATGGATTGCTGGCCACGACCAATGCCGATGTCGTGATCCTGACCACCCCCAGTGGCTTGCATCCCCAGCAGGCGATCGAGGCGGCGCAGAGTGGTCGCCACGTCATCACCGAAAAGCCGATGGCCACCCGCTGGGAAGATGGCCTCGCCATGGTGAGAGCCTGCGACGAGGCGGGCGTGCAGCTGTTCGTGGTCAAGCAGAATCGTCGCAATGCGACTCTGCAGCTGCTGAAGGCGGCGGTAGAGCAGAACCGCTTCGGGCGCATCTACAGCGTGGCTCTGAACGTGTTCTGGACCCGGCCGCAGGAGTACTACGATACGGCCAAGTGGCGTGGCACCTGGGAGATGGACGGCGGCGCCTTCATGAATCAGGCCAGCCACTACATCGACCTGCTCAACTGGCTGATCGGTCCTGTTGAAAGCGTGATGACCTACACGGGCACGCTGGCGCGCAACATCCAGGCGGAGGACACCGGCGTTTCCGCGATTCGCTGGCGCAATGGCGCGATGGGCACACTCAACGTCACGATGCTCACGTATCCCAAGAATCTGGAAGGCTCCATCACCATTCTCGGCGAGAAGGGTTCAGTGCGCGTGGGCGGTGTGGCGGTCAATGAAATCCAGACTTGGGAATTTGCCGACAATCGGCCAGAGGACGAAGAGATCAAGGTGGCCAGCTACGCCACCACCAGCGTCTACGGCTTTGGCCACCCGCTGTATTACGACAATGTCATCAAGACGCTGCGAGGGCAGGCCATCGCTGAAACCGATGGTCGCGAAGGGCTCAAGAGTCTGGAGCTGCTCGTGGCCATGTACATGTCGGCACGTGAAGGCCGCCGTGTCGCCCTGCCCCTGAGCTACTGAGATGGCGATCACCGTTCACCCCAGCGCTGTTGTCGACGAAGGAGCTCAGATCGGCGCGGGCTCTCGTGTCTGGCACTTTGTGCACGTCTGCAGCGGTGCGCGCATCGGCAGGGGCGTATCGCTGGGCCAGAATGTCTTCGTCGGCAACAAGGTCGTTATCGGCGATCACTGCAAGATCCAGAACAACGTCTCGGTCTACGACAATGTCACGCTCGAAGAAGGCGTGTTCTGTGGCCCGAGCATGGTATTCACCAACGTATACAACCCGCGCTCACTCATCGAGCGCAAGAACGAATACCGCGACACCTTGGTAAAGAAGGGTGCAACGCTGGGTGCCAACTGCACCGTGATCTGTGGTGTAACGATTGGCGAATTCGCCTTTGTCGGCGCGGGCGCGGTCATCAACAGGGACGTGCCCGCATACGCGCTGATGGTGGGCGTGCCCGCTCGGCAGATTGGCTGGATGAGCGAGCATGGCGAACAGCTCAAACTGCCAGTCACCGGTACAGGTGAAGCGATCTGCGAACACAGCGGCGCTCGGTACGTGCTGACTGGCAATCAACTGAACAAACTGGAAGCGTCACAGTAATGGAATTCATCGACCTCAAGGCACAGCAGGGGCGCATCAAGGACAAGATCGATGCAGCCATCCAGCGCGTGCTTGCACACGGGCAATACATCCTCGGGCCGGAAGTGGCGGAGCTGGAAGAAAAGCTGGCCGCTTATGTCGGCGCCAAATACTGCATCACCGTTGCCAACGGGACTGATGCATTGCAGATCGCTCAGATGGCCTTCGGTATCGGCCCCGGCGACGAAGTCATCACCCCAGGGTTTACGTACATCGCCACCGCAGAAACCGTGGCATTGCTCGGCGCCAAGCCCGTTTATGTAGATGTTGACCCGCGCACCTACAACCTGGATCCGGCGTTACTGGAAGCGGCCATCACGCCGCGGACCAAAGCCATCATCCCGGTTTCACTATATGGTCAATGCGCAGACTTTGACGCAATCAACGCGATTGCAGCCAAGCACGGCATCCCCGTCATTGAAGACGCCGCCCAGAGCTTTGGAGGCACTTACAAAGGTCGAAAATCATGCAACCTCAGCGCCGTTGCCTGCACCAGCTTTTTTCCGACTAAGCCGCTCGGTTGTTACGGTGATGGCGGCGCAATCTTTACCAACGACGACGAGCTGGCGAAGGTCATGCGCCAGATTGCGCGCCATGGCCAGGAGCGGCGCTACCACCATATCCGCGTAGGTGTGAACAGTCGCCTCGACACGCTGCAGGCAGCAATTCTGTTGCCGAAGCTGGAAATCTTCGACGAAGAAATCGCTTTACGACAGAAGGCCGCTAACACGTATGGGAAACTGCTCAAGGAAGCGAGCGTCTTTTCGGTGCCGTTTGTTGAAGTTCACAACATGAGTGCTTGGGCGCAGTACACCATCCAAGTAGACGATCGCGCCTATCTCCAGGACAAGCTTAAAAGTGCTGGAATTCCCACGGCTGTGCACTACCCGATTCCGCTCAACAAACAGCCGGCGGTGAAAGACGACGATGTAAGGCTCCCGGTGGGTGACGCAGTGGCGGAGCGCGTTATCAGCCTGCCGTTTCATCCGTACCTGTTGGCAGAAGATCAGAGGCGCATTGCGGCAACGCTTAGTGGCGCTGAATAGATTAGGACGACGACGTTGAGCGCATCTGCAGCCATTCTGGCGTTGCGCAATACGCTTCGGCAGGCGGCCGAGAGTCCTTTTGTGAGGGACCTTGCCAAGCTGGTGTCCGGAACCATTGGCGGCAGAATTATCCTGCTGGCCGCGCTGCCTTTAGCTACCCGCCTCTACTCACCGGAAGATTTCTCCCTGCTCGCCGTCTATCTCGCGGTAGTTGGCACGGTAGCCGTGGTTGCCTGTATGCGTTTTGATATTGCGATCCCTCTGGCGGCAAATACAGAGGACGCGGTACACCTACTGGTGCTGGCGCTCGCGGCTGCGGCAGGAGTCTCCAGTGTACTGGCCGTAGCGGCTATCACCATGCCCGACCGCATGGCCGAATTTCTTGGAAAGCCCGCACTCGCGCCGCATCTATGGCTCGTTCCTCTGGGGACGTTCATGATGGCTGCGTACTCTGCGTTGCAGTTCTGGGCCACGCGTGCCCATCGTTTCGGCACCATTTCGGTGACGCGACTCACGCAGGCTGGCATCGGAGTCGCAACAATCCTGGGCATGGGCTGGGCGGGTGCCGCGCCGCTCGGTCTGCTGCTCGGCAATGCGTTGGCGATGGGTTCTGGCGGCGTGCGCTTGGGCATTAGCGTAGTGCGAAACGATTCGACAACGCTGCGCGGGGTGTCATTGGGTGGCTTGCGGGAGCGCTTGCGCAGCCACCGCAACTATCCGCTCTTTTCCGCGCCAGAAGCTTTGGCAAATGCAGCCGCAATCCAGCTCCCGATCATTCTGATTGCCGCTCAAACGATCAAGGAAGCTGGATTTCTGTACCTGGCGATGAGCGTCATGGCTGCGCCAATGGCGCTGCTCGGTCAGTCGATTGCACAGGTTTATGCATCACGCGCGGCTGGCGAGTTACAGAAGGGCCAGCTGGAAGCCTTTACCCGAAACATCATGCGAAAGCTCGCTTTGATCGGTGCTCCACTGCTGATTCTGGCGGGCATTATTGCTCCCGTACTTTTTCCTCTGATCTTCGGGGCAGATTGGATCCGCGCCGGCATTATTGTCACGTGGATTGCCCCCTGGATGACGATGCAGTTCATCGCGTCGCCGGTTTCACTGGCACTGGCTGTGACCGGCAATCAGATAACCGCAATGAAGCTCCAGTTGCTGGGCTTGGCCATAAGAGTGGGATCAGTACTGGCAGTTGATGTATGGATGCCGGGCAACATGGTGGAAGCCTATGCCCTGTCAGGCTTTCTGTTCTACTCGATCTACGGCGTAGTTGTGCTTCGAGTTGTTTCAAGGCGGTGAACTGATGATTGGTTACTATCTGACGAGACTACTCAGGAAGCTTAGGCCTCGCGCCATAGGGGCTTCCTTGGTCCACAAGCAGGCGCGCATTGGCCCTGGGTCGCAGGTGCTCTTTAGTCGACTTGACCGATATAGCTACTGTGGAGCGGACTGCGTCGTGCTCTCAGCGGACATCGGCGCATTTTGTTCGATAGCAGACAACGTGATTATTGGCGGCGCCCAGCACGCGATGAGCTCAGTATCCAGCAGCCCGATTTTCCATCAAGGCCGAAACGTGTTTGGTGTCAACTGGGCGGCGCACCCAGCTCCGGAAACATTGCGAACGGGAGTAGGCAACGACGTGTGGATTGGGAACGGGGCAAAGATCCGCGGAGGAGTCTCAATCGGAAACGGCGCCGTCGTCGGAGCGGGGGCTGTTGTCACCAAAGACGTCGACCCCTATGCGGTTGTCGCCGGAGTGCCTGCCGAGTTCATCAGGTATCGATTCGATGAGAGCGTGCGTCGCCGCCTTGAAGCCACTCGCTGGTGGGACTGGCCCGAAGAGAAGCTAAAGGTACTATCTCGCGATTTTAACGATCCGATCAGATTTCTTGAGGAGATCGAATGAGGATCGTCCATATATGCCTATCGAGTTTTTTCATCGACGGGCACCTGTACCAAGAAAATGAACTAGTGATCCGGCACGTTGCTGACGGGCACGATGTCACTGTCGTGGCTTCGACTGAAACGTATGACACAGCAGGGCGCGTTACGTATGTTCAGCCCGGCCGGTATACGGGCGTCGAGGGAGCCACCATCATCCGATTGCCCTATCGTTGGAGCGCGCTTCCTCTGTTGGCGCGAAAACTCAGAGCGCATCCCGGCTTGGTCAGTATTCTGGAAGGGATTGAACCAGATGTGATCATGTTTCACGGCTGCGCTGCATGGGAGCTGCGCAATGTTAGCCGCTATGTCCGAAGGCGGCCACAAGTCATCTTTCACATCGATACCCATGCTGATGCGGGGAACAGCGCGCGCGGATGGTTTTCACGAGAGATCTTGCATCGCCGGTACTACGGGAAAATCCTCAAGGATGCGATGTCGGTTTCCGGGCCGCTACTATATGTGGCGACATCCGCGATGGACTTTGCGGCTGAGGTTTATGGCATCTCAAGAGAGAGAATGGAATTCTATCCACTTGGTGGAAGCATTCCGTCCCACGATGACTATAAGAGGATGCGCAAGCTATGTCGTGAGCGGTTAAATCTAACGGATTCAGACATTCTCATCGCGCAGTCCGGGAAGCAGGGACGCGAGAAAATGCTGGCGCAATCGCTACGAGCGTTTTCAAGAGTTGAGAATCCCAGGCTGCGCTTCGTCATCGTCGGAGTCCTGCAGGAAGAAATTCGTCAAGAATGCGAGACCTTGATCTCAGCAGACTCGCGAGTGCGCTTCCTGGGTTGGCAGAACGCTAGCTTATTAACCGAGCTGTTATGCGGCGCCGACATCTATTTACAGCCTGGGACGCAATCCGCAACGATGCAGCACAGCCTATGCTGCAGGTGTGCGGTGATCCTTGCGGATATTCCCTCACATCAACCATATCTTCGAGGGAATGGATGGCTTGTCCGCGACGAAGCAGGAATCGAGCGCTCCATGCGAGAAGCCAGCATCGCGATCGTCGATAAAATGTCCCTAGAATCCGAAAGAGTGGCCCACGCGCTCCTGGACTACCGAATCCTATCTAAGCGTGTCCTGCATCGGTGAGACGAATGGACATTTCAATGCGCCAAGCGGATCGCAGCGATGTAGTGCATCAGGACCCGGCTATCGCGACGGCCAATATCCTCTTGTTCATTTTGCTTCTATATTTCTTTTCGACGGTTCTTGATCTGTCGCCTTCTATCGTTCTGGGCGGATGGGGGTTGTTGCTCATCGGTTTATTCACTAGAGCTAAGGTGACGGCATCATTGCCCTTGCTTATCGGATACGCCGTTTTAGCTCTTTTCTTCTTGTTGGGTGTTGCGAGAAGCAACTTTTCCGAAGAGTCGATGCTGTTGTTTAGAGTCATCGTGACCTCGTTTGTCCTTTCCTCTTTGTTACTTGCGGTGGCTCGGGGCGACTTTCGCTCATTTTGGCAGGGACGAGCGGGTAACTATTTCAGTGTGGCGGTGCATCGAGTTTCATTGACGGCTTTCTTTTCATGGGCGGTTATTTCAATGCTGACCATGAGCACTAAGGGGATTATCGACCACAGGGAGATCGTCGGATTTGGGTATTTGACAATTGCCGATCTTTTTGCACTTCTGTCGCTATCAGTTATGTCGAGAAAGCTTATCTCGGCTGCTGAGTTTGTAGTCATTGTTTTGATGGCCTTGCTGGTTCTCGTCTTCTTGGGCTCAAGAACATCAATTGTGATATTTATAGTTGGCTCGGCAATATCGGCAAGATCACATGGTATTTCTACGAAGTTAGCCGTGCTGCTGCTGATGCTAGGCAGCCCAGCCGCCTACTTTGCCTTCCCCAAAATTAACTGGGACTCCAGCGCCTTTTCCCGCGCGCAAACCCTGCTCAATATTAGTGCGGATGAGAGCCGCCGGACGCGCGACACCTTTCAGCAGAATCTCATTGATAGGCTAGCGGAGAATCCGTCTTGCTTTTTTGTTCCTTGTCAGCCAGATGTCGGTGAGTATCAGCATGGGATGCTTTCCGTTATTGAATACTTCGGGCTCGGAGGGATTCTCGTTATTGCTTTCACGATATTTGCAGTTGCCTACAGAGGGGACTTCTTGCGGAAGCAATGGTTCTTCGCGATATTCTCCTATGCCTTAATTTGTTGCCTGCTCGCGCGCGCATGGATTTCGCCGGTATTTCCCGTTCTTATTGCATATGCCGCGTTCTCGATGATGCCCGGTGGTAAGCAGAGGAAGGTGGGAGCGAGGTGAAGGCTGGTTGGTTTGCACCTGCAGTCCGCACGAAGAAGACGGCGATGGCCAAAGAATTCATGATTTTTCAGCGATTAACGCGTGAGAATATTTGATGTTTAAAGATGCGACGCTGTTGATTTCCGGCGGCACAGGATCTTTCGGTAACGCCGTTCTTATGCGGTTTCTTCAATCGGATTTGCGCGAAATCCGCATCTTCAGTCGCGATGAAAAAAAACAGGACGACATGCGCAAGCGGTACGCGAACCCGAAGCTGAAGTTCTACATCGGCGACGTTCGTGACTATCAGAGCGTGTTGAACGCTACACGCGGCGTGGACTACATCTTCCATGCTGCAGCGTTGAAGCAGGTACCCTCCTGCGAGTTCCACCCCATGGAAGCGGTGAAAACCAACGTCATCGGCACCGAAAATCTGCTTGAGGCCTCGATACAGAATGGGGTCAAGCGGGTCGTGTGTCTAAGCACGGACAAGGCGGTGTATCCCATCAACGCCATGGGCATCTCCAAGGCGATGATGGAGAAGGTGATGGTTGCCAAGTCGCGCAACGTCGATGAGAGAAAGACGGTCATCTGTGGTACGCGCTATGGCAACGTGATGGCTTCCCGTGGTTCAGTGATTCCGCTGTTCGTGGACCAGATTCGCGCGGGCAAGCCGTTGACGATCACCGATCCGAACATGACGCGTTTCATGATGACGCTGGAAGATGCGGTCGATCTGGTGCTTTACGCGTTTGAGCACGGCCGCAACGGCGACATGTTCGTGCAGAAGGCGCCGGCGGCAACCATCGAAACGCTGGCGTTGGCACTCACCGACTTGCTGGGCAAGCAAGGCTACGCCATCAACACCATCGGCACGCGGCACGGAGAGAAGCTTTACGAAGCGCTGCTGAGTCGTGAGGAGATGGCCTGCGCTGAAGATCGAGGCGACTACTATCGCGTGCCGCCCGACTTGCGCGATCTCAACTACACCAAGTTCGTCGAACAGGGTGAGGAAAAGATCTCGCACGCCGAAGACTACAATTCGCATAACACGGAGCGCCTGGACGTGAAGGGTATGCAGAAGCTGCTGCTCAAGCTCCCGTTCATTCGCGCATTGCAGAACGGCGAATACGCAAGCCCAGAGGATTGAAGCCGTGAAGGTTTTGATTACAGGAGCGGACGGCTTTGTGGCGCGCAATCTTGCGCTGTATTTGTCTGAGCGTAAGGACGTCGAAATTCTGCGGTACACGCGAGCAAGCACGGCAGAAGAGTTGCCGGCGCTGGTGGCGAAAGCGGACTTCATTTTCCATCTGGCAGGCGTCAACCGGCCCAAGCAGCCAGAGGAGTTCCAGGGCAACTCGGATCTGACCAAGCTGATCTGTGAGGCTGTCAAAGCGTCGGGGCGCCGCTTGCCTGTGCTGTACAGCTCGTCGATCCAGGCGCAGCGCGAGAATCCCTATGGCACCAGCAAGCGGGCCGCTGAAGACGCTTTGCTGGCGCTGAATGCGGAGCACGGCTCCCCGGTCTATCTGTTCCGTCTGCCGAATGTTTTCGGCAAGTGGGCCAAGCCGAATTACAACTCCGCCGTGGCGACGTTCTGCCACAACATTGCCCGCGATCTGCCCATCCAGATCAACGATCCGGCGGCACCGGTGGCATTGGTCTACGTCGATGACGTCGTGACCCGCTTTGTTGCTGTCATGACGGAGGAGGTTGGCGAGGAGCCGTTTGTCTCGGTGTCCCCCGAGTACTCGACAACCGTAGGAGAGTTGGCTGCTCAGATTCAGGCGTTTCGCGACAGCCGAGCAACGCTGGTCTCGGAGCGCGTCGGGACGGGGCTGGTGCGAGCGTTATACGCGACGTACGTCAGCTATCTGCCGAAAGAGCGGTTTACGTACGAAGTCCCCAAATACGGCGATCCGCGCGGTGTTTTCGTAGAAATGCTCAAGACACCCGACGCCGGTCAGTTCTCGTACTTCACCGCACATCCGGGCGTGACGCGAGGCGGGCACTACCACCATTCCAAGACCGAGAAGTTTCTGGTCATCAAGGGGCGGGCCTGTTTCCGGTTCCGCCATATGCAGACGGGCGAGTTCCACGAGTTGTTCACGGAAGGGGACAAGCCCGAGATCGTCGAGACCGTGCCCGGCTGGACGCACGACATCACGAATGTCGGCAGCGACGAAATGGTCGTCATGCTGTGGGCCAATGAGATCTTCGACCGGGCCAACCCGGACACCTATGCCTGTCCAGTCGGCGCACAGCACTGATCGGCACTTTTCAAGAGAATCGCAATGAAGAAGCTGAAAGTCGTCACCGTGGTGGGTACGCGACCGGAGATCATCCGGCTGTCGCGGGTGATGGCGAAGCTCGATGAGCATTGCGAGCATGTGCTCGTCCACACCGGCCAGAACTACGACTATGAGTTGAACGAGATTTTCTTTCAGGACCTGGGAATCCGCCGACCCGATCATTTCCTCAACGCGGCAGGCGCAACGGGTGCTGAGACGATCGGCAACGTCATCATTGCAGTGGATCGCGTGCTGGCGGAGATCAAGCCTGACGCATTGCTCGTTCTGGGCGACACCAACAGCTGTCTGGCCGTGTTGCCAGCCAAGCGCCGGAAGATCCCCACCTTTCACATGGAAGCGGGCAATCGTTGCTTCGACATGCGGGTCCCGGAGGAGATCAACCGCCGGATCGTCGATCACACCGCCGATATCAACCTCACCTACAGCACGATTGCCCGCGACTACCTGCTGCGTGAGGGATTGCCGTCGGACATGGTCATCAAGACCGGTAGCCCGATGTTCGAGGTGCTGAATCACTATCGCGACGGCATCGAAGCATCCGATGTGCTGGATCGATTGGCGCTGGCGCCGGGGAAGTTCTTCGTGGTCAGTGCCCACCGTGAGGAGAACATCGATTCCGACAAGAGCTTTCTCAAGCTGGTTGATGTGCTGAACACGGTTGCGAAACAGTTCGGCTATCCCGTCATTGTTTCAACGCACCCCAGGACCCAGAAGCGCGTGACCGCGATGGGCGTGCAGTTTCACGAGAACGTGCGCCTGCTCAAGCCGCTGGGGTTCAAGGATTACAACAAGCTGCAGATGACGGCCAAGTCTGTGCTGTCGGACAGCGGGACGATCAATGAAGAGTCGTCCATCCTCAACTTCCCGGCACTCAACATCCGCGAGGCACACGAGCGGCCGGAAGGCATGGAAGAGGCCGCGGTCATGATGGTGGGCCTGGAAACAGAGCGTGTGCTGCAGGGGCTGCAGATTCTCGAGCAGCAGCCTCGTGGTGAGGAACGCGGACTGCGGCTGGTGGCGGATTACAGCATGCCGAATGTCTCAGACAAGGTGGTGCGGATCATTCATAGCTATCGCGACTATGTGATGCGGGTTGTCTGGAAGCAGCACTAGAACAAGCCGATGAAACTGCTGTTCATCAGCCAGCTCTTCGATCCCGAGTACTCGATCAAAGGGCTGGGCATGCTTTCAGAGTTGAATGACCGAGGAATCGACGTCGAGGTCATCACTACTTTTCCGAACTATCCGACGGGTAGGGTCTTCCCCGGCTACAAGGTCAGTCCTTGGCAGACGGAAGTCGTGAACGGTATCCGCGTTATTCGCGTCTATTCCTTCATCTCGCACTCAAGGTCGAAGTTGGCGCGTGCTCTGTCTTATTTGTCATTCATGGCAAGCGTGCTTGTGGCTTCTGCGTTCATCAGGAAGCCGGACGTAATTTATGCCTATCACCCGCAGTTCACGATCGGCCTTGTGGCTTGGTTGCTGAAAAAAGTGCGCGGGATTCCTTACGTCACGGACGTGCAGGACCTATGGCCCGAAGCATTGGTGGCAACGAAAGTTCATTCAGATGGCCCTCTGTTGCGAGTGATTGGGTCCTTATGCAATTCGATCTATCGAAGCGCTGTCCATATCGTCGTGCTATCACAGGGTTATAAGACGGCGCTGGAGGCCAGAGGGGTTGCATCATCCAAGATTTCCGTGATTTATAACTGGAATGCGGAAGAAGCCGCCGTCCAGCCGATGCAGGCTGAGCTGACGCTGCCCGCGGGCTATCAGCATAAATTCCTGTACGCCGGAAACCTGGGCAGGGCGCAAGCGCTTAAAACTGCCATTGATGCGTTCTCCGGCCTGCACGAGCATTCCGTGGCATTGATGATCATCGGCGCCGGTGTCGAGAAGGACATGCTTTCGGCGCACGCCGAGTCTGTAGGGGCAAAGAACATTTTCTTCTTGGGATACGTGCCTGCGAACATGGCGCGTGCGTACATGGAAGCGGCAGATGTGCTTTTTCTCCATCTGAAGGACGAACCCTTATTCAAGATCACGCTGCCCTCCAAGCTGCAGGCCTATCTGAGTGTCGGACGTCCGGTGCTGGCCGCTGTTGGCGGCGAGGCGAATCAGATCGTGGCAGAGGCGAACGCTGGAGATGTGGCCTGCCCGGAGGATGCTGCAAGCATTGCCGCCGCCGCTTTGCGATTGATCGCAAAGAAGGATCAATGGCCGCTCATGGGTAGCAATGGCCGCGAGTTCTATGCCAGAAGAATGTCGCGAGCTATCGGCGTAGGCGCCGTCGAGAAAGTTGTACTGAGTGCAGTCTCTGCTGCTTCTGGGGAGATGCGATGATGGTGCGCAAAGCCAGATTGGAGGATGTGCCGACAGTGGCGCGCGTTCATGTAGAGTCGTTCCCGGGCTTTTTTCTAACCGGCATGGGACGCGCATTCCTGTGTGAGTTGTATCGAGGCTTCCTCTCGCAGTCTGCGGGCATTCTGCTGGTTGCAGAAAAAGATGGCTGTTTGATCGGATTTGTTGCAGGAGCACTTGAACCTGAGGACTTCTTCGCCAAGCTGCGAAGGAGACGTGCATTGTGGTTTCTCTGGCATGCGCTCCCCGCATTGATGCGCAACCCATCGCTGGTGCTGAGGAAGCTTTATTCTGCGTTGTTCTATCGAGGAGACAAGCCGGCAGAGCTGCAGGGCGGCGCATTGCTGAGCAGCATTGGTGTGCTGCCGGACGATGCGGGGAAATCCCTCGGGACGCTGCTGCTGAATGCATTCGAGGAAGCGGCATGGTCGCAGCAGGCGCAGTTTGTGTACCTGACCACCGACCAACACGACAACGAAAGGGCGAACCGGTTCTATATCAAGAACGGCTATCGGATCGAATCCAGCTTCCAGAACGGACCGCGACCTATGCTGCGGTACTTGAAAGATCGCGCAGTGGCTTCCCAAAAATGACAGAAAGATCCGTGGACAAGTTTCTTCCTTTTGCTTTGCCGGACATCGGTGACGAGGAGATCAACGAAGTTGTTGATGTGTTGAGATCGGGTTGGGTTACCACTGGTCCAAAAGTCAGGCAGTTTGAAAGCGACTTTACGGCCTTCCTGGGCGGGGGCATGGAAAGCATTGCCGTCAACTCCGCCACCGCTGGTCTGCATCTCGCGCTCGAAGCCGTTGGGATCGGACCTGGGGATGAGGTCATTCTTCCCACGTATACCTTCACGGCGACGGCAGAGGTCGTGCGGTATCTGGGGGCGACGCCCGTTATCGTCGACGTCGATGAAAAGACCTTCAACATCGACCCGGCGCGCGTCGAGGCGAGCATCACGCCCAGAACCAAGGCCATTCTGCCGGTTCATTTCGCCGGGCTGAGTTGCGATATGGATGCGTTGCTTGCAATCGCGCGACGGTGTGGTGCGAAAGTAATCGAGGATGCAGCGCATGCCCTTCCGACGACTTGGCGGGGGAAGAAGATCGGTGCGCTGGATTCAGATGTCACTGTTTTCAGCTTCTACGCCAACAAAACCATGACGACCGGTGAAGGCGGTATGGTCGTTACCAGAGACCCGGAGATAGCCAAGCGCTGCAAGGTGATGCGGCTGCATGGCATCAGTCGCGATGCCTTCGACAGATACGTTTCCAAGACGCCCGCCTGGTTTTACGAAGTAGTCGCGCCGGGATTCAAATACAACCTGACCGACATTGCCGCTGCCCTAGGCATCCATCAGTTGCGTAAGTTGCCCGATTTTCAGCGCAAGAGAGAGGCGATGGCGTCCGCCTACACCGAGGATTTGCAAGGCCTTCCGATTGTCCTGCCTCCGGAGCCACTGGCGGGCGACATGCATGCATGGCATTTGTACCCGATACGATTACTGGATACCGCGGGCGTCAGCCGGGACGAATTCATCGTGCGAATGTCGGAGCAAGGCATTGGCTGCTCTGTGCACTTCATCCCGCTGCACTTGCATCCGTATTGGCGCGACAGCTGCGGGCTCACTCGCGAGGATTTTCCAAACGCCCAACGTCTCTATGAACAGGAAGTAACGCTTCCGCTTTACACCCGCATGACCGAATCCGATCGCTGCGCCGTCGTGCGCGCCGTTCGCAAGGTGCTTGGCATTGGCTAAGCGGCTGTTCGACCTGTTTTGGGCGGCGATTGGGCTGATCATGCTCTCGCCGCTGTTGGCTGCTGCTGCGGTTTGGATCAAGTGCGACTCTTCCGGTCCCGTTTTTTTTAGGCAGCTGCGCGTGGGCCGCTATGGGCGACCGTTCAGGATTCACAAGTTCCGCACGATGACCCGAGGAGCGGCCGCGGGTGGTCAGCTCACGGTCGGCAAGGACACGAGGATTACTCGCTCGGGCGCGGTGCTCAGGAAATACAAGCTGGACGAACTGCCGCAGTTAATTGATGTGCTGCTGGGACATATGAGCTTGGTGGGGCCCCGTCCAGAGGTTCAGGAGTTCATGGACAGCTACCCCCCCGAGATCCGCGAGAAGGTGCTGTCGGTACGGCCCGGGATCACAGACCGAGCATCCCTTCACATGGTGGATGAAAACGAGCTGCTGGCCTCATATCCAGATCCCCATAAGGCTTATGTTGAGGTCATTCTGCCGATCAAGCAGCGCTTCTACCTTGAGTACGTTGCCCGGCATGACTTGCTGACTGACATCGGGATCATCATGCTGACCCTGAAGAAAATCCTGATCCGCTAAGCGATCGGCAAAAATTGCCCTGCCAGGAAGTTTGACTGAGAGCGGTTTCGGGGGGCGAGCCGGGCGCTTCAATCGATCAATGAGTATGGGATACTTTGCGCTATCTGAAGGAGGGGCAGGACGCCTCTCCAGGGACCTCGGGGGATACTGTGAAATTTGCGACGAACACAGCCGTTGCTGCATTTGCCGTCACTTTGTCTGCCTGCTCGATCTTGCCGGGCATGCATGTGGGCAGCCCCGGGTCCATCGATGGCGACGACGAGACCAGCGTCAGCAACGGGTACGTCACCGAGTATCAGGCCAAGGTGGATGGCGAATCGGTGGGTTATCGCGTCGTTGAGCTTTCCGGGCAGTCTCTGGCCCGGATTCGCAAAGAGACGGATTCGGTCTGGCCGCCGTTGCCGCCGGACTTTGAGTCCATAACGCCGGACCAGATTCCCCTTGAGTATCGAGTTGGCCCCGGTGATGTCCTGCTGATCACGGTCTGGGAGCATCCGGAGCTGTCTGCGCCATTGGGTGATCGTAGCGATATCGAGAATGCCGGCCGACTGGTTTCGGCGGACGGAATGATTTTCTATCCCTATGCCGGTGAATTCAAAGCCGCGGGAATGACGGTTGTCGAGCTTCGCAACTATCTGAGAGACAGGCTTTCCCGGGTTATCACGAACCCTCAGGTGGATGCCCGTGTCGTCGCTTTCCGTTCTCAGCGCGTGCAGGTGGCTGGCGATGTAAAGCAGCCAGGCACCGTGACCCTCGACAACACGCCCAAGGGCGTGCTTGAGGCGATCAGCGAGAGCGGGGGTCTGGCCGAGACGGCGAGCCGGCGGCGGGTGTTGTTGATTCGCGGCGGAGTGACGTTTCCACTGGATCTGGCCAGCATGCTTTCCGGCGCGCGTCAGGTTCCCAATCCGCGGCTGAAGACGGGCGACATCATTCGCGTGCCAGACAGTTCCAACGACCTGGTCTTTGTGCTGGGCGAAACCACGGAACAGACCCAGATTATCTTGCAGCAGGGCAAGACGACGCTGACGGAGGCGCTTGCCCGCGCAGGTGGCCTGGACAAGCTGCGCGCGGATGACTCCGGCGTGCTCGTGTTCCGCCGGCCGTTTGCGGAAGGCATGTTGCCGACGGTGTATTCCCTGGATCTGGACAATCCCCTCGGCCTGATCCTGGCCGGGGAGTTTTCGCTGAACCCCCGCGATGTGGTGTACGTCAAGGCCACCGGCTTCGCCAAGTACAACTCCGTCATCAACCAGCTGCTGCCGACGATCTCGGCGGTATTCCAGCTTGACCGGCTGATCGACGAGTAAGGCCTGGGGAAACTCTGAACAAGTCAGCCGTCATTCCCGCGTTGGCGGGAATGACCGATTGCTCAGAGCTGTCCTGGAAGGCAAGGCTTGCGCCGATTCCGCTCTCTGATACATCGGCGACCGCATGCATCTGGCGGCGCCGCACTCATCGTATGCTGAACGCATGCGGCAACAACTGGCTGACCCTGAATGAATACACCCTCCCCGCTCTCCGCCCAAGCCGCCAACTACGCCGGGATGGCGGACGGCGGTGAAATCGATTTGCGCGATCTGCTGGCGGCCATCTCGGGTGGGCGCTGGCTTCTGCTGTCAGTCGCGCTGGTGTCTCTGGTGCTGGGCGTCTTCTATGCGTGGACGGCCGAGCGCATTTTTGATGCCGATGCACTGGTGCAGGTGGAAAAGCAGGAATCGGGATTGAAGGCCGCGCTCGGTGAAATGGCCGAGATGATGGGCACGCCCTCAACCGCCACCGCGGAAATCGAACTCCTCAAAAGCCGCATGATCGTCGGCACGGTGGTGGATGGCCTTGGGCTGTCCGTGGTCGTGGAGCCAAAGTACTTTCCGATTGTTGGGCGCGCGATGGCTCGCGGCACGCCGTCTGATGAAGTCCGAGGGGTGGGAAGCTATGCCTGGGGTGGCGAGCGCATCAAGGTGTCCGCCTTTGACGTGCCTGAGGAATACATTGGTCGTACCTTTGAGATTGTTGCGGTAGAGGGCGGCTATCGGCTCGAACTGGAAGGGGAAGAGCTGTTCCGCGGCACGATTGGCGTGCGCGCCGAGCATGCGCTGGAAGAGGGCGGACAAATCAGTCTGTTCGTGCAGGATCTGGCCGCAAGGCAAGGCACGATGTTTCACGTGACCCGCATTGAGCGAACGCAGGCAATCAATCGCATCCAGGAAAAGCTCAAGGTCTCCGAGCGCGGCAAGGACAGCGGCATTCTGCAGGTGAGCTACTCGTCCCCGGACCCGACCCTGTCCAGAGAGGTCGTTAACCGACTGGTTAGCGCCTATCAGCGGCAGAACATCGAAAGGCGCTCAGCGGAAGCGGAGCAGACGCTGCAGTTTCTGGAGCGCCAGCTTCCCGACCTCCGGGCGAAACTGGAAGCGGCCGAGGTTGCCTTCAATAACTTCCGGCTCAGCGAAGGCTCGGCGGATCTGACCAAGGAAACGGAGCTGATCCTTCAGCAAAGCGTGCATCTGGAATCCACGCGCGTTGAGCTGGAACAGCGCCGGCAGGAAGCGCTGCAACGATTCACCGCCAGTCACCCGGCCATCGAGGCGATTGATCGTCAGCTGGGGGCGGTGCGGGATGAGCAGGATTCGATCGCGAATCGGGTGAAGGGCCTGCCGGAGACACAGCAGGAGCTGCTGCGCCTGTCGCGAAACGTGGAGGTGAACACCACGCTCTACACGCAGTTGCTGAACAACTTCCAGGAGTTGCAGGTCGTCAAGGCGGGAACCATCGGCAATGTCCGCGTGGTGGACTATGCGGTGGATCCGCGGCGGCCATCAAAGCCGAAGGCGCCGCTGATTGTCGCGCTGTCGCTGGTACTGGGGCTGTTTGCCGGCGTGGCTGCCATTTTCGTACGCCGTGCGCTGCGGCCAGCCGTGAACGATCCCACCGAAGTCGAGCGTGTTCTGGGGATTCCGACCTATGCAGTCATCCCGTACACCAAAGCGCAACGTGGCTTGTTGAGAACCAGCGGAAAAGATACCGAAGGGCAGCTGCTCGCTTTCGTCTCGCCGCAGAATATCGCCGTCGAGGCGATCCGCAGCCTGCGGACATCGCTGCATTTCGCGATGCTGGATGCGACCAATAACGTGCTGATGCTGACCGGCCCCGGCCCGGAGCTGGGCAAGTCATTTGTGTCGATCAATCTGGGCGCTGTGCTGGCCATCTCCGGCAAGCAGGTTGTCGTGATCGATGCCGATCTGCGCCGCGGGCATCTGAACGATTACATCAATTGCGGGCGTACGCCGGGGCTTTCCGACTACTGCGCGGGGCAGGCCGAGTTACGCGAGATTCTCCGCAAGACGGTGGTCGACGGTCTGTACGTGGTGCCGACCGGGCAGATTCCGCCGAACCCCGCCGAGCTGCTGCTGACGGACCGGTTCCGCGAGCTGATCGGCATCCTGTCGCAGAACTTCGATTACGTGGTGATCGATACACCACCGATTCTGGCGGTCACGGACGCGGCGATCGTTGGCCGCGTCGCGGGCAGTACGCTGCTCGTGCTGAAGGCCGGCGAACATTCGATGAGCGTGATTCAGGACACCGCATCCCGGTTGCAGAATGCGGGGATCAAGGTCAGCGGTTCGATCTTCAACCAGGTGGGCAGGGCCGGGACCGGCTCGGCCAAGTATGGCTATGGCTATGCTTACCACTATCAGAGCTACGGGCCGGAGACGAAGTAGCCGGCCGGGATGGATGCCCAGCAGATTCCCGGGCGTGCGCTGATGGCTACAATGGGCGCCGGCTGAGGGGTACGGCTTCGCGCCGGGGGACAGATTTCGTGAATACAACAAGCCCGGCTCTGATCAGCCGGGTTTTTCTGTGGGGAGCACACAATGAAAAAATGGACATGGGGTTTGCTGGCGATGCTGCCGGGGACGGCGCTGGCTCAGGCCGAGATCAGTGGCGGCGATACCGCCTGGATCATGACGGCCACCGCGCTGGTGCTGTTCATGAGTCTGCCTGGCCTGGCGCTGTTCTACGGCGGCCTGGTTCGCGCCAAGAACGTGCTGTCGGTGCTGATGCAGTGCTTCGCGATCGTCTGCGCGGTGTCGATCGTCTGGCTGGTCTGCGGTTACAGCATGGCCTTTGCGCCCGGAAACGGCTTCGTCGGTGGCCTGTCCAAGGCCTTCTTTTACGGGGTCGGTGAGGACTCGCTGAGCGGCACGATCCCCGAGACCGCGTTTGCGATGTACCAGCTGACCTTTGCCTGCATTACGCCGGCGCTGGTTGTCGGCGGCTTCGCCGAGCGCATGAAGTTCTCGGCGATGCTGCTGTTCTCGGTGCTGTGGCTGCTCGCGGTGTACCTGCCGGTCTGCCACTGGGTATGGGCGGCGGATGGCTGGTTGTTCAAGCGCGGCCTGCTCGATTTTGCCGGTGGCACGGTTGTCCACATTACCGCGGGTGTCGCGGCGCTGGTCGCTGCGATCGTGCTCAGGCCGCGGCGCGGATTCCTGCAGACGCCGATGACGCCGCACAACCTGACGATGACCGTGACCGGTGCCGGCATGCTGTGGGTCGGCTGGTTCGGCTTCAACGGCGGCTCGGCGCTGGCGGCGAACGGCAACGCCACCATGGCGATCCTGGTGACCCACATCTCGGCCGCCGCCGGCGCGCTGATGTGGAGCGCGATCGAGTGGGTCAAGTACGGCAAGCCTTCGGCGCTGGGTATCGTCACCGGCATGGTTGCCGGTCTGGGCACGATCACGCCGGCTTCCGGCTACGTCGGCCCGGGCGGCGCGCTGGTGATCGGTCTGGTCGCCGGCTTCGTCTGCTTCTTCGCCACCCACGGGCTCAAGCGTGTGCTCAAGATCGACGACTCGCTGGACGTGTTCCCGGTCCACGGCGTCGGCGGCATGCTCGGGACTTTCTTCGCCGGCATTTTTGCCTCTTCGGCGCTGGGTGTGTTCAGCGGCCAGGGCTATGCCGAGGGCGTGACGATGAGCTCGCAGCTCGGCGTCCAGTTGCTGGGTATCGGCGCAACGTTCGCTTACACCGCCGTGCTGACCTGGGGACTGCTGAAATTCGTTGGCCTGGTCGCGGGACTGCGCGTCAGCGAGGAGCATGAAACCGTCGGCCTCGATACGACGCAGCACAACGAGCGCGGCTACGACCTGCAGTCGCTCTGAACGGCTTTGCGCGCAACAGCCAAGCTGCCATTGCGAGCAGTTCAACCAAAGTAGCCCGGTTTCGCCGCAGGCGAAGCCGGGAAGCCCCGGCTCCGCGATGCGGAACCGGGCTACGACTGCTAAGGCGACAGCAGTGAATTCAGTCCAAATGAACATTGCCGCACGCAAAGGCGCCCTCATCCGGCGCTTTGCGCCACCTTCCCCCAGAGGGGGAAGGAACAGAACCCCCTCTCCCTCTGGGAGAGGGGTAGGGGTGAGGGCCTCTCAGCCTGCACAATCTGTCGTCAAAATTACTGACTGCTCAATAAAGCTCCTGGATCTTGTTATGCCGCCCATCGCAATGCGGTGGGTGGCGTGACTGCTTGCAGCCACACAGCCAGACCGTGCGGGTTTTGCCCGACACGCTGAATTTCATCGGCTCGAACGGACCGCCAGCATGCGAGCCATCGCAGAACGGCTGGCGCTGCGACTGGCCGCAGGCGCACCACAGATAGTTGCCCGGCGGCAGGTCGAGGACATATGGGCTGCGCAATGCGCATCTGGGACTGACAGGCGGTACTGACATGGCGCGTTCGAGTGTACGTACTGCTGCGTGATTCATACTAGACTCTGGCAAGCCCATTCCCTGAAGGATCAGAGAACTTGACATGGACGTGACCAGACCGCTGTTCCTTGTTGTACTCCTCGCCGCCACGTTCGGTGCCAGCGCCGGGCAGGTCTACAAGTGGGTCGATCCCAATGGCAAGGTGCGTTTCAGCGATATGCCGCAGGTCGGCTGGAAGCGGGTAGATCCGGCGACCGGGGCTGCGATTGAGAGCAACGTGAATATCCAACCGCAGGAAGAGCTGGAGGATCCGGAAGGTGAAGCGGAGGGAGCGGCGGGCGGAGAAGCAAGCCCGGCCAGCCCGCAAGTCGCCAGCAAGCCGCCTTCGCCCGCGCTCAAGGCACAGGAGTGCAAGCGGCGCCAGGAGCAGCTTGCGAACTATCAGAAAGCCAATCGCGTCATCACGCAGGACGCGTTGGGCGCAGAGAAGGAATACAGCGAGATCGAGCGTTTGCAGCTGATCGAGCGCACGCAGAGCCAGGTCAAGGAGCTTTGCGGTTAGCTTCGGTTTCGGCTCCTGAACGAAAAATGCGC
>CAZDPA010000048.1:0-25091 GCA_964507195.1 uncultured Salinisphaerales bacterium
CGCCACTGCGGCGCCTGCCGCCGCCGACAATGATGGCCAGAGCCCGGCGGTGCGCAAGCTGCTGTCCGAGCTGGGTCTCGATGCTTCCAGGATCACCGGCACCGGCAAGGGCGGACGCCTGACGCCGGAAGACGTCAAGTCCTACGCAGCACAGCCCAAGACCGCAGCCGCGCCGGCGACCAGCGCACCGAAGGCCTCTGCTGCGAGCCTGCCGTTGGGCGCACGCGAGGAGCAGCGCGTACCGATGACACGCATCCGTGCGCGGATCGCCGAGCGGTTGCTCGACGCCAAGAACAACACCGCGATGCTGACGACCTTCAACGAGGTCGATCTCAAGGCGGTGTCCGATCTGCGCGCGCGCTACAAGGCCGAGTTCGAGAAGGCGCACGGCGTGAAACTCGGCTTCATGAGCTTCTTCGTCCGCGCCGCAGTCGAAGCGCTGAAGAAGTATCCGGTACTCAACGCCTCGGTCGACGGCAGCGACATCGTCTATCACGGCTATTACGACATCGGCATCGCGGTATCGTCCGAGCGCGGCCTGGTGGTGCCGATTCTGCGCGACGTCGATCAGCTGTCGCTGGCCGGCATTGAGAAGGCAATTGGCGAATACGGTGCACGCGCCAAGGCCAACAAGCTGACGATGGAAGACCTCACCGGTGGCACGTTCTCGATCACCAACGGCGGCGTATTCGGCTCGATGATGTCGACACCGATTCTCAATCCGCCGCAGTCTGCGATTCTCGGCATGCACGGCATCACCGAGCGCCCGGTCGTCGTCAACGGCCAGATCGAGATCCGCCCGATGATGTATCTGGCGATGAGCTACGACCATCGCATCATCGACGGCAAGGAGGCTGTTCTCGGACTGCGCACGATCAAGGAATGCCTTGAGGATCCGGCCAAGATCCTGCTGCAGCTGTAACGCTGCACCGGGTGATCGGAACGGGAAGGGCGGCCTTGGCCGCCCTTTTCACGTTTATGCCCGCGGCTCTGCCGCCCTTTTTCGTTGGTGCTGAAGCACTGTTCCGGACAAAACGCTGGGGCATACTCAGTGCATGGCCACGAGTCCCCTGCACAACGATCCGATTCCGTTTATCACGCTGCCCAACTGGGTCAAGGCGGCGACGGTCTGTGGCTTCAACATCGAGCCGATCTTTGCGCGCTACGGCGTGCAGACCGACCTGCTGAACTTGGAAGACGCAACGATCACGGTGCCGCAGTTGGGGCAGGTGATGGAGGCCTGCGTTGCCGCCACTCGCCCGCACCCGCAGAAGCATCACTTTCCGTTCATGCTCGGCGAGACTTTCGCGTTCGAGTATCTGCCGGACATCGGCACCTTCCTGGCGACCAGTCCAAGTCTGCGCGATGCGATGAAGGTCTTCGAGTGGGTGCGTGAGCTGATCAACCCGATGATCCGCTTCCGCCTCGACGAAACCGGGGAAATCGCAGCCCTGGTGCTGGTGGGTGACGGCCCGATCTCTGCGCAGGACCGCTACTTCATCGAATCGATCTTCGCGTCGGTGACCAAGTTCGGCCGCATGCTGGCCGGCGATCTCGAGCAGTTTTCCCAGTTGCGCTTTCGCTATCCGGCGCCCGACTACGCGGCCGCCTATGCACCGTACTTCCGTCTGCCGGTAGCCTTCGATCAGCCGTGCAATGCGATCGAACTGCCGCGCCATCGGCTCGATCAGCGCCTGGAGGGTGGTTTTGCACGACTGCACGAACAGGCCGAGCGGCGTGTCGGTCAATTGCTCGCGCAGATGCCGCGGCGCACCGGCCTGGTGGCCGCGATGGAATCGGCGTTCGAACAGGATCCGGCGCTGTTTGCGCTGGGCATCGACGGCATGTCGCGTGTGCTGGGAATCCATCCGCGCACGCTGCAGCGCCGCCTGCACACCGAGGGCGAGGCGTTCGGCACGGTCGTCGATCGCGTGCGCTACCGTCTCGCGCTCAAGACCCTGCAGGAAACCACGCTGGATATGGAGACGATCAGCGAACAGCTCGGCTTCTCCGACCGGCGCAGTTTCACGCGCGCGTTCACGCGCTGGTCCGGTGTGTCGCCGAGCAGTTTCCGGCACCGCCGCGACCCCTGAATCGGGCTAAAAAGTCGCGTCGTGGCGCCAACTTGGCGCTCTGTCGTGAATTGTTCCCTCGGGTCGCCAGCGGTCATAGCCGCTGCCCTCGGTGCGGCCTAGAGTCGATTCCAGACCTTGGTTTGCATGGAGTCGGGCACATGGATGGAGATCGGATGCACATCGTTCCGCGGCAGGGGCCGGATCTGGATCTGGATGGCGACATCCCGAAGTACTGGTTCGGCGGCGATGCGTTCAAGACGCGCTTCTTCGACGCGATGTCGCTGCTGTTCCCCGAAGGTGAAAAGTTCTTCATCTGCTGCGTGCGCGATTTCCGCGATCAGATCACCGATCCCGAGCTGCAGGCGCAGGTCAAGGACTTCATCTACCAGGAAGGCCAGCACGGCATGGTTCACACACGCTTCAACAATCGGCTGAAGGCGCAGGGCATCGCGGTCGACACGATACTCGCGAAGCAGAAGGACATCATGTTCAACTTCTTCCGCAAGCGTTTCTCGCCGACGTACACGCTGGGCCAGACTGCGGCGGCCGAACACATGACCGCGCTGATGGCGCACGGCTTCTTCAATACCGGCATGTTTGCCGACGCCGATCCGCGCATTCGCGCCATGTATGCCTGGCATGCGGTCGAGGAGATCGAGCACAAGGCGGTGGCGTTCGACGTTTTCGACAAGGTCGCACGTGGTGGCTACTTCACCCGCATCTTCTCGATGCTGCAGGTGGCGCTGACCTTCCCGCTTCACGTGTTCATGATCATGCGCCACATGTTCGCGGTCGACGGTGTCAAGAACCGCACCGGTGTCTGGTTGCGCGGTCTGTGGTGGCTGTATGGGCCGGGTGGCCTGTATCCGCGCCTGCTGCCGCACTTCATGACCTATTTCAAGCCAGGCTTCCACCCCTGGAAACATGGTGACATGAGCCTGTACCAGGAGTGGGTCGACGAGTACCAGCGCAGCGGCGGCAACGCGATTGCTGCGGCGGACGCCGTGATGGGTGCATCGGCGGTTCCAGCCTGATTCCATCCGGGTTTGTACCCAGCCGGTGATGGCTTCGTGCTTCACCGGCCTTTTTGTTGTTCTGCGCAGGCAGTTTTCGTAGCGGTGCCCATCCTGCGTGGTTAGAATGCCCTCGACATATCGAGGAGCACCATGAGCAACGAATTTGATGTTGTCGTGATTGGCGGCGGACCTGCCGGCTATCCCTGCGCCATTCGCGCCGCACAGCTGGGCTTCAAGACGGCCTGTATCGATGCCTGGATCAACAAGGACAACACGCCGGCTTTCGGCGGGACCTGCCTCAATGCGGGTTGTATCCCTTCAAAGGCCTTGCTCGAATCCTCCGAGCTGTATCACCGCATGGGACACGAAGCCGCGCTTCATGGCATCGGCGGCGGCAAGCTGACGCTGGACCTGGCCAAGATGCAGGCGCGCAAGCAGACCATTTCCAATCAGCTGACCAGCGGCATCAAGACTCTGTTCTCCGCGAACAAGGTCACCGGCCTGCAGGGTTTCGGCAAGCTGCTTGGCGACGGCAAGGTCGAGTTCAAGTCGCATGACGGCAAAGTTGAAGTGCTGACTGCCAAGCACATCGTGATTGCGACCGGCTCTGCGCCGGTCAATCTGAAGATCGCCGCGTTCGACGGCAAGCACATCGTCGATTCCTGGGGTGCGCTCGATTTCACCGAAGTGCCGAAGAAGCTCGGCGTGATCGGTGCCGGCGTGATCGGCGTGGAACTGGGCAGCGTCTGGAGTCGCCTCGGTTCGCAGACGGTGATTCTCGAAGCGTTGCCGACCTTTCTGCCGATGGTCGACCAGCAGATCGCCAAGGAAGCGCTGCGGCATTTCACCAAGCAGGGTCTGGATATCCGCCTCGGCGCCAAGGTGCAGTCGGCCAAGGCCGGTGCCAAGGGCGTGGCGGTTTCGTATGAGCTGGGCGGTGAGGTCAAGACCGAAACCTTCGACAAGCTGATCGTCGCGGTCGGACGCAAGCCGTATACCGATGCGCTGGGTGCTGATGTCGCCAAGGTCGCTCTCGACGAGCGCGGCTTCGTCAAGGTCGACGCGCACTACAAGACCAGCGCACCGGGCATCTATGCGGTCGGCGATGTCATTGGTGGCGCGATGCTCGCCCACAAGGGCATCGAAGAAGGTGTTGCCCTCGCTGAACAGCTTGCCGGCCATCACACCCAAGTGAACTACAACGCGGTGCCAAGCGTGATCTACACCGCGCCGGAAGTGGCATGGGTGGGTCTGAGCGAAGAGCAGGCCAAGGCCAAGGGCTATGAGGTCAAGACCGGTGTGGGGCCGTTCGCCGCCAATGGCCGCGCCAAAGCGATGGAGCAGGCGGCGGGTTCGATCAAGGTGATTGCCGACGTCAAGACCGACCGCATCCTTGGCATGCACATGGTCGGACCGTATGTGTCAGAGTTGCTCGCAGAAGCGGTGCTCGCGCTGGAATTTGCAGCGACCTGCGAAGACATCGCCCTGACGATGCACGGGCACCCGTCCCTGTCCGAGAATCTGCACGAAGCCGTGCTGCTGGTGGATGGCCGCGCAGTGCATGCGGTGAACAAGGTCAAGAAGTAGTTGAAGCAGGCGCGAAGCAAAGGGAAGCAAAACCAAAGCTCAATCGTTTGGGGGAATACACAGATGAATGCAGTCAACAAGGCGGGTGCGGCTGGGTTGATGGTTGCGGGTCTGATGCTGGCAAGCACGGCGGCGCAGGCCGAAATCTTCGATCTGTCGATTGGCGACAACAGCTACCGCGCAGCGCTGTATGGTCTCGCAAGCGACAAGAAAGGCCAGTACGACATTGGAGCGATCGTTCGGCCGGAGCGCGACGACGATCTGCTGGTCGCCCACGTCGGCGCCTTGTTGACCGGCGATGCCGGTGCGCGGGACTTCGAACTTGCTGCGGGTCTGGGCCTGCGCGGCGTCTACGTCGGTCGCGACCATGACAGTGGCGGCGCCATAGCCGTTGGCGGTCAGCTCGAAGCGCGTTATCCCGGGTTTGATCGTCTTGGCTTGTCGGTCTACGGCTACTACGCGCCCGACGTGCTGGGTCTTGGCGATGTCGAGCAGTACTACGAAGTGGGTGTTGCCCTCGATTACCAGGTGCTGAAGGATGCCTCGGTGTATATCGGCTACCGCAACGTCAACATCGAGCTCGAACCACTTGACGGCGACATCACCGCGGACAACGGCCTGCACGCCGGCCTGCGTCTCGATTTCTTCTGATCACCTTCAACCGAGTATCGGCGAACCATGGGCAGAGGTCCAAGCATCGCTGGTCGCAAAGGCGTTGAAGACGCCAAGCGCGGCAAGCTGTTCACCAAGTTCATTCGCGAAATCACCGTCGCCGCGCGCACCGGCGGCGGTGATCCGCGCAGCAATTCGCGTCTGCGTCTTGCGCTCGACAAGGCTTTCGATGCCAATCTACCCAAGGACACCGCCGAGCGCGCGATCAAGCGCGGTACCGGTGAGGGCGGAGCGGATCACTTCGAGGAAATCCGCTACGAAGGCTACGGCCCGGGCGGTGTCGCGATCATCGTTGATTGCATGACCGACAATCCGACGCGCACCGTTGCCGATGTGCGTCATGCCTTCAGCAAGAACGGCGGCAACATGGGCACCAGCGGTGCTGTGGCCTACATGTTTGCCGAGGTCGGGCAGATCTACATCGAGACCGCCGGTGACAGTGCCAGGGAAGAGCAGGTGCTCGAAGTGGCGCTGGAGAGTGGTGCGGATGATGTCGTCAACGAAGACGGTTATACCGAGGTCATCACGACGCGGGCTGCGCTGGTTGACGTCAAACAGGCACTCGAGGCCAAGGGTTTTGCGCTGCTGCAGGCCGATGTCACGCTGCGTCCTGCCAATACGGTGACGCTTGCCGGGGACCAGGCCGAGGTGGCGACCAAGCTGATCGACATGCTCGAAGATCTCGACGACGTGCAAAAGGTTTATACCAACGTCGCGTGACCCGCATTCTTGGCATTGATCCGGGTTCCCGATTTACCGGCTACGGCATCATCGACAGCGAACGTGGGAAATGCCGGATCGTGGCTAGCGGACGCATCGCAACCGGTGCCGGCGAGATGCCGCAGCGGCTTGCACTGATCGATGCGCAGATGACCGCGCTGATCAATGAATTCTCTCCGCAGGAAACGGCGTTCGAGGAAGTCTTCGTCAGCAGGAACCTGCGCAGCGCGCTGATCCTTGGCCAGGCACGCGGCGTCGCCCTCTGTGCCGCCGCGCGTGCAGGCTTGCCGGTGTCTGAATACGCGGCAACCCAGGTCAAGTTGGCGCTGACCGGAACCGGTCGGGCAGAAAAGGAACAGGTACAGCACATGGTGCGCATACTGCTCAATCTTCAAGGCAGGCTGGTCGCCGACGCGTCGGACGCGCTCGCGGTCGCGCTGACCCATGCGCAGGTTTCTTCGACGCGCGTGCGCAGCGGATTGGCGCTGGCCGGCCGCTGGAGCCGTTCGTGATCGGTCGTCTCGCCGGACGTCTGTTGGTCAAGCAGCCGCCGATGCTGCTGATCGATGTGGGCGGCGTCGGCTACGAAGTCGAAGCGCCGATGTCGACGTTCTACAAATTGCCTGCAGTTGGCGAGGCGGTCGCGCTGCATACGCATCTGACCGTGCGTGAAGACGCCCATCTGCTGTTCGGCTTTGCGACGGCGACCGAGAAATCCCTGTTCCGCGAGCTGATCCGCATCTCCGGGGTCGGGCCCAAGCTGGCGCTGGCGATTCTGTCCGGCATGGGTGTTGATGAGTTCTGGATCACCGTGCGCGCTGGCGATGCGGTGCGCCTGACGAAATTGCCGGGTGTAGGACGCAAGACTGCCGATCGCCTGATCGTCGAAATGCGTGACCGCGCTGACCGCGCTGACCTCGCCCCCGTATTGCCTGGAGCGGGCAGTGTCGACGCCACACCGCTGCAGGAAGCGCGTCACGCGCTCGCTGCGCTGGGCTACAAGCCGGTGGAAATTCAGCGCTTCACTGAAGCCGTGTATAAGGACGGCATGAACACCGAGCAGATCATTCAGGAGGCGCTGAAGCGCGCCGTGCGATGAGTGGCTCAGCCAATGATGCGGACCGCCTGATCTCCAGTGTCGCGGGTACGGACGAGGAGCGCATTGAGCGCGCGATTCGTCCGCAACGCCTCGCCGACTACATCGGCCAGGT
The DNA here is from genome assembly GCA_964507195.1 of uncultured Salinisphaerales bacterium. Classification (GTDB taxonomy): domain Bacteria; phylum Pseudomonadota; class Gammaproteobacteria; order Nevskiales; family Nevskiaceae; genus Solimonas. The sequence goes on from CAZDPA010000048.1 coordinate 7,282, forward strand.
CGCAGTGCGTGAGCAGATGAGCATCGCGATCGAGGCCGCGACCAAGCGCGGCGAAGCGCTCGACCATGTGCTGATCTTCGGGCCGCCGGGCCTGGGCAAGACCACACTGGCGAACATCCTGGCCAGCGAGATGGGCGTCAACCTGCGCCAGACCTCGGGCCCTGTGCTTGAACGCCCCGGTGATCTGGCTGCGCTGCTGACCAATCTGGAGCCGCGCGACCTGCTGTTCGTCGATGAAATCCATCGCCTGTCGCCGATCGTCGAGGAGGTTCTCTATCCGGCGATGGAGGACTATCAGCTCGACATCATGATCGGCGAGGGGCCGGCGGCGCGTTCGATCCGCATTGACCTGCCGCCGTTCACGCTGGTGGGCGCAACGACGCGGGCGGGGGCGCTGACCAGCCCACTGCGCGATCGTTTCGGCCTGGTGCAGCGTCTGGAGTTCTATTCCGAGGCTGATCTGACGCAGATCGTGCTGCGCAGCGCCGGCATCCTCAAGGCACCCATTGCCCCCGGCGGTGCAGCCGAAATTGCACGACGTTCGCGCGGCACGCCGCGCATTGCCAACCGCCTGCTGCGCCGCGCACGCGATTATGCGGAGGTGCGCGGCGATGGGGTGATCACTGCGGCGTCGGCGAGCGAAGCAATGCGCCTGCTCAGCGTCGACAGCAACGGCTTCGACCTGATGGATCGGCGCCTGATCATGGCGCTGATCGAGCGCTTCGACGGTGGCCCGGCCGGTATCGACAATCTCGCTGCAGCGATCGGCGAGTCGCGCGACACCATCGAAGATGTGCTTGAGCCCTACCTGATCCAGCAGGGCTACCTGATGCGCACCCCGCGCGGACGCATCGCCGGCAAGCGTGCCTATGAGCACTATGGCCTGAAAGTGCCCGAACGCCTGGCGACGCCGGACCTGTTCCAGCAGTGAACGGGCGATGAGCACTGCAATTTTCGAGTTCCCGGTCCGGGTCTACTACGAAGACACCGATGCCAGCGGCGTTGCCTACCATGCCAATTACCTGCGCTGGTTCGAGCGCGGCCGCACCGAATGGTTGCGCACGCTGCAACTGGGGCAGGAGCGCATGCGCGAAGAGCTGGGCACGGTGTTTACGGTCGCCAGCATGGAAATCGCCTATCGGCGGCCGGCACGGCTGGACGATCTTCTGCAGGTGCAGACCACGGTCGCGTCTGTACGGCGGGCGAGCCTGGTATTCGAGCAGCGCCTGATGCGAACCAGCGACACCGAGTTGCTCGCCAGCGTGGCCGTCAAGATCGGCTGCGTCAGCTTTGCCGATTTCCGGCCGATGCCGATGCCAGTGGTCATGATGCAGGCGATCGAGCGGTGGCGTCTGGGTGGCACCTGAAGGCATTGCCGTTTAACCCCGAGATCGATGCCGTTTGTCCGTTTGCATCGGACTTGGCTGCTTTTATCGCCAATTCATGCTGCGTTTCGCAGCCACTATGATATCGTTCCGCATTGCAACATAAAATCGTTGCAAGTGGTTGGTAACTTTACCTTTCAGCCGACAATAACGACTTTATTTAGGCGCGGCGTGCCGCGCGAACCAGGTCCGATCGCGAACTCATGAACGCAGAAATGTCCTATGCGCACCTCATCCTGTCGGCCAGCGTCCTGGCCCAGGTGGTGCTACTCATCCTGGTAATAGCCTCGGTGTTCTCCTGGGCGGTGATCCTCTCCAAGCGCAAATTGCTGGCCACGGCGACCGACGCCGCCGAGCATTTTGAGGACAAGTTCTGGAGCGGCGGCAATCTGTCGGATCTCTACGAACAGCAGCGCCGCAACGGCGAAAACCATGGCCCGGCTGCGATCTTCGTTGCTGGCTACGAGGAATACACGCGCCAGCAGACCGGCGGCGATGCCGACAGTGATGATGTGATCGCCGCCGTGCAGCGCCAGATGCGCGTCAGCCAGGTGCGCGAAGTCGAGCGCCTCGAAGGCGGCTTGGCAGTACTTGCGACGATCGGTTCAACCAGCCCTTATATCGGTCTGTTTGGCACGGTCTGGGGCATCATGAATGCGTTCATCGGCATCGGTAACGTCAAGCAGGCTTCGCTGGCAGTCGTTGCCCCCGGTATTGCCGAAGCGCTGATTGCTACTGCGATGGGTCTGTTTGCCGCGATTCCCGCGGTCATTGCGTACAACTTCTTCACGCGCAAGGTCGAGGGCCTGGAGTCGCGCTTCCATACCTTTGCCGAAGAGATGATCGGCATCATGGATCGCGGCCTGCGCCACGGTCAGAAGAAGGGCTGAGGCACCGGTCATGGCCAAGCGCAAGCTCTCGTCCGAGATCAACGTCGTGCCGTATATCGACGTGATGCTCGTGTTGCTGATCATCTTCATGGTGACGGCGCCGCTGATGGTGCAGGGCATTGAGGTCGATCTGCCGGAGACCAACGCTCAGTCCCTGACCAATCAGGAAGAGGACACCAAGCTTTCGATCAAGGCCAACGGTGATTTCCTGTTCAACAAGGCGGCCGATTCGAACAAGCCGCTCAGCGATGACGAACTGGTTGACGCAGTGACTCAGGAGATCCAGAAGAATCCGGCCAAGCTGATCATGGTGGATGGCGATCGGGCAGTGGCCTATGAGCGTGTCGCCGAAGGCATGGCGCTGCTGCAGCGCGCCGGGGCTCGCAAGATCGGCTTCATCACCCAGCCGCTGGAAGACGCGCCCGCTCCCTAATGGTCGAACGTCGTCATCTCTATATCGCGGCGGCGCTGCATGTGCTGCTGTTTGTGCTGCTGTTCGCCAGTGCGTTCTTCCAGCGCAAGATGGTCATGCCGCCGCCGATGGAGGCAGTGTTGGTCGTCGACATGACAGCCAAGGAGCAGGCGGCCGAAATCGCCAAGCAAATTGCCGCGCAGAAGCAGCAGCAACTGCAGGAAGAGCAGCGCCTCAAGGAGATCGAGGTGCAGCGCGAGGTCGAGCGCAAGCGCGAGACGCAGAAGAAGGTCGAAGAGCAGAAGAAGATCGATCAGCAGAAGAAGGCCGAAAAGAAGAAGGAACAGGACGCCGAATCAGCGCGCAAGCTTCAGGAAGAACGCAAGAAGAAGCAGGAGATTGCCGAGCTCAAGGCCGAGGCCGAGCGCAAGCGTCTCGAAGAAGAGAAGCTCAAGCAAAAGCAGGAAAAGGAACGCCAGGACGAGCTCAAGCGTATCCAGGACGAAGAGAAGCGCAAGATTGAGGAGCAGCGCAAGCTGGAAGAGCAGATCCGCAAGGAAGCCGAAGAGAAGAAGCGCCAAGAGGCCGAGGCACGCCAGCGTGAGATTGAAGCCGCGCGCGAGCGTGAGCTCGAGGCTGAGCGCCAGGAAGTCGAACGCCTGAAGGCGAAACGCGCAGCCGAGGAAAAGGCCCGACGCGAGGCGCTGGAAGGCGCGATGCGCGAGGAGGCGGCAGCTCGTGCTGCGGCCGCACGTTCGGCGGCGCAGGCGCCTTGGGGCGCGGCGGTGGCGGCAAAGATTCGTAGCCGCTGGATACGCCCGCCTGGTTCTCCACCCAGCTTTAGCTGTCTAGTCCAGATTCAGCAAACTCCGACCGGTGAGGTCATCAGTGCTAAGGTTGTACGTAGCAGCGGTAGCCCTGTACTGGACCGTTCGGTGGAACAGGCTGTGATGAAGGCGTCGCCTTTGCCCTTACCGTTGGACATGTCTTTGTTCGAACGCGAGATCAACTCGCAGTTCTGTGAGCCCCAAGGTTCCTGCTAAAGGATATGCCGTTGTAGCTGTTGAAATGTAACGATGTTCAGCCAACCTTCATGCAACCGATTTAGAACTAGCAAATGACGAAACTAGCTCGATGGATCGCACTGTCAGCACTACTGGTGTTTTCCAGTGCTTCGCAGGCTGCGTTGGAGATTGTTGTTACCGGTAGCGCAATCAATCCATTGCCGATCGCAATCGTGCCATTTGGACAGATTCCCGAAGTGACGACCGACGTCGCTCAGGTGGTCCATAACGATCTGGCGCGGAGCGGTCGCTTTCGCGTGCTTCCGCGTGGAGACATGCTACAGAAGCCGATTACGCCTGCGCAGATTGACGCTAATGCTTGGCGCTCGCAGGGCATCGACTACGTGGTCGTTGGCCAGGTGGCCAAATCGGATGCGGGCGGTTACTTCGCGCGTTTCTTCTTGGTCGATCCGCTCGGCGGCCAGCAGCTAATGGGGTTCGACATTCCAGCGCGCAGCCTCGATCAGATGCGCTACGTCGCACATCAGATCTCGGACCTGATCTACGAGAAGCTGCTCGGCTTGCCGGGCTACTTCAACACCAAGATTGCCTACGTCACCGCCAAGGGTATCGGCTACCAGCGCAGCTTCGAGCTGGTCATCGCCGACTCCGACGGCGAGAACCCGCGCATCGTCGCAACTTCGCGCGAAACGCTGATGTCGCCGGCCTGGTCGCCGGATCGCAAGCAGCTCGCCTATGTCGGTTACGAGAAAGGTCGCTCGGCGATCTACCTGCACACCCTGGCCACGGGCGAGGTCAAGCGCCTGATCTCGGAGAAGGGCATCAACGGCTCGCCGGCGTTTTCACCGGATGGCAAGTATCTGGCCCTGACCCTGTCGTTCGAGAAAAACCCGGATATCTACGTTCTGGACGTTCGCAATGGCTCGCGCCGCCGCCTTACCGACCACTACGGCATCGATACCGAGGCTGCCTGGTCACCGGACGGCTCGCGACTTGCATTCACGTCGGATCGTGGCGGGCAACCGCATATCTACGAGATCGGCATCGAGGGTGGTGATCCCCGGCGTCTGACCTTCGGTGGTCGCCAGAACCTGCGCGCGGCATATTCCCCGGACGGCACCAAGCTGGCGATGGTGAATCTGGATGGCGGCCGCTATCGCATCGGCTTGCTGGATCTGGCCTCCAGCGATATGCAGGTGCTCAGCGATGGTCCGATGGATGAGAGCCCGAGCTTTGCTCCGGGTGGTGCCGTGATCATCTACGCTACGCAAACCTCGCGTGGTGCCGAATTGGCCACCGTCTCGGTGGATGGCAAGGTCCGCCAGAGCATGCGTCAGGCAGGTGGCGATGTCCGCGAACCGGCATGGTCACCATTGCTCAAGTAATCATTTTTATCTCAGCGCAGTTCACCTTCTTCCATAGCCTCACATCTGCAGGATGCATTCAATGAACGTTCAAAAGTTTCTGCCAGTTGTACTCGTTGCCGCTCTATTTATGACGGCTTGCGGCTCGAACAAGAAGCGCACCGATGCCGATGGTGCCCAGCAGCTCAGCGGTGGCTACAGCGATCAGATCGCTCCGGTTACCGGTGGCAGCAGCTTCGACACGACTGCGGCCAACGAGCGCGCGCTGACGACCAACATCATCTACTTCGACTACGACGAGACCTCAATCCGCTCGGAATCGATGAGCGTCGTCGATACCTTCGCCACTTACCTGAGTGCCAATCCGGCCGCCAAGGTTCGTCTCGAAGGTCATGCCGACGAGCGCGGCACGCGCGAGTACAACGTCGGTCTTGGTGAGCGTCGTGCGATCGCGGTGCAGTCTGCTCTGCAGGCCAAGGGCGTGAGCCCGGAACAGCTGTCGCTGCTGAGCTACGGCGAAGAGCGTCCGGCTGCTGCTGGCCACGACGAAAGCGCCTGGTCACAGAATCGCCGCGTGCAGTTGATTCGTCAGTAAGATTCCAGAAAACTTGAGACCTCGCGCTGGCGAGTCGGTCGCCAGCGGATACCCGATGCGGAAGGCATGACAGGTGGCGGCGATGAACGGTTTGCGATTGGCGGCTCTGGGCTGTGTAGGCACTCTCCTGGTCGGCTGTGCGGGTGGCTACGGCGGCCCGATCTCAGGCGGTTCTGACAACCTGTCGCCGACTGAGCGACGCCTGCAGGCTGCGGAATCACGCGTGGCCGAATTGTCGCGTCGCCTGGATGCCGTCAACCTGACCGGCATGGATCAGGAGAACCTGCGTCTGCGCGACGATCTGCGCCAGGTCCGCGGCGAGATGGAACGCCTGCGCTACGAGTTCGATCAGGCCCAGCGTGCTGCCAAGGAGCAATACCTGGATCTGGATCGTCGCTTGCAGGGCGGGTCGTCTGCTCCCGCGAGTGGTGGTGCGAGCTATGGCCAGTACGGCGGCCAGTATGCCCAGCCGGGCCAGGCGCCGATGGCGACGGTGCAGTCCGGCGGTACGCTGGCAACGCCGCCGCAGCAGGTTCCGGCTCAGCCGCCTGCCTATACCCAGGCGCAGCAGCTTCCTCCGGGGGGCCAGCCCGCCCCGGTGACGATCTCGTCCGGCGGCGGCGGGTCTCCGGAAGAGGAGGGCGCTTACCTGACGGCCTTCGATTCGCTGAAGAACGGCAAGTACGACGATGCCATCACCGGCTTCCGCGCCCTGCTCAGCCGTTGGCCGCAGGGTCGCTATGCGGACAACGCCCTCTACTGGAGCGGCGAGGCCTATTACGTGAAGCGCGACTACAACTCGGCGCTGACCGCGTTCCAGGCTGTGCTGCAGCGCTTCCCGAGCAGCCCGAAGGGGCCGGATTCGATGCTCAAGGCGGGTCTGACCCAGCTTGAGTTGAAGCAGGAAGCGGCCGGCAAGGCGACCCTGCAGAAGCTGGTGCAGACCTATCCGCAGTCGAATGCGGCGCGCCTCGCACAGCAGCAGCTCGCCGCCCAGTAATACGCGCGGTCCGTGCGAACCGGCCCGCGTGGTTATTGATGGATAGACATTGAACGCGGCCGTTGCAGCAGAACCCCGGATCAAACTCACGGAGATCTTTCGCTCGATACAGGGCGAAAGCTCCTTTGTGGGCTGGCCTACGGCGTTTGTACGACTGACCGGCTGTCCGCTGCGCTGTCACTACTGCGACACTGCCTACGCCTTCCACGGCGGCCGGTGGGCCCAGCTTGGGGACATTCTTGACACCGTCAAGGCGCTCGAAGTCCACCATGTCTGCGTGACCGGTGGCGAGCCGTTGGCGCAGCGCGCCTGCCTGCCATTGCTGACCACCCTGTGCGATGCCGGTTATCAGGTATCGCTCGAAACCAGCGGCGCGATGGACATCAGTGCAGTCGATGCGCGGGTCGCGCGGATTGTCGACATCAAGACGCCGGACTCCGGCGAAGTCGAGCGCAACCGCTGGGAGAATCTCGAACTGCTGACCGCGCGTGACGAACTCAAGCTCGTCATCTGCAGCCGCGCCGACTACGAATGGGCGCGCGCCTTGCTGACCGGGCGCAAGCTCGACCAGCGTTGTGCGGTCCTGTTTTCGCCAAGCCAGAGCCAGGTCGAACCTGGAATGCTGGCGGACTGGTTGCTGGAAGACCGACTGCCGGTGCGCTTCCAGTTGCAGTTGCACAAAGTGTTGTGGGGCAACGTCGCCGGACGTTGAGAGACAGATGACAGCTTTCGAAAAACCAAAAGCGGTTGTGCTGCTGTCTGGCGGCCTCGACTCCTCGACTGTCGTTGCGATGGCTGCCGAGCAGGGATTCGAGATCTATGCGCTCAGCGTGTCCTACGGCCAACGCCATCAGGCTGAACTGGCCGCAGCCAATCGCGTCGCCGCAGTCGCCAAAGTGCGCCGGCACCAGTTGATCTCGATCAATCTCGACGCGATGGGCGGCTCCTCGCTGACTGACATGAACATCGCCGTGCCGGAATCGGCGTCGGAAGGGATTCCGTCGACCTACGTCCCCGCTCGCAATACCCTGTTCCTGTCGCTGGCGTTGGGCTGGGCGGAGGTGATCGGTGCGCGCGATCTGTTCATCGGCGTCAATGCGGTCGACTACTCCGGCTATCCGGATTGCCGACCGGCATTCATCGAAGCCTTCGAGACACTCGCGGACCTCGCGACCAAGGTCGGTGTCGAGGGTGGCCACTTCCGCATCCATGCGCCGCTGCTGCAGATGAGCAAGGCCGACATCATCCGCGAAGGGGCACGCCTCGGTGTCGACTACGCGGTGACCGTGTCCTGTTATCAGGCGGATGTCGAAGGCCGTGCCTGCGGCCGTTGTGACTCCTGTCGCCTGCGCCGTGATGGCTTCCTGAGTGCGGGCGTCGCCGACCCGACGCGGTACGTATTGCGCGCCAGGGAGAAAAGCAAAGAGGCGCCGCCAGGGCGCCTCTTTGCTGGCTGTGACGGGGGCTTAACCGAAGCGACCGGTGATGTACTCCTCGGTGCGGGTTTCGCGGGGCTTGGTGAACAGGCGATCGGTCGGGCCGAACTCGACGAGATCGCCGAGGTACATGAACGCCGAGTAGTCGGATGCACGCGCGGCCTGCTGCATGTTGTGCGTGACGATCGCGATCGTGTAGTCGCTCTTGAGCTGGTAGACGAGTTCTTCGATCTTCGCGGTCGAGATCGGATCGAGCGCAGAGGTCGGCTCGTCGAGCAGCAGCACGGACGGCCGTACGGCAATCGAACGCGCGATGCACAGGCGCTGCTGCTGGCCGCCGGACAGGCCCAGGCCACTGCCATCGAGCTTGTTCTTGACCTCATCCCACAACGCGGTGCGCTTGAGCGCGTCCTCGACGCGGTCGCTCATCTCCGATTTCGGCAGCTTCTCGTAGAGGCGGATGCCATAGGCGATGTTGTCGTAGATCGACATCGGGAACGGCGTCGGTTTCTGGAACACCATGCCGATCTTCGCGCGCAGCATGTTGAGGTCGGTACCTGCGGCGAGGATGTTCTTGCCATCGAGCAACACTTCACCTTCTGCGCGCTGTCCTGGATACAGCTCGTACATGCGGTTGAGCACACGCAGCAGCGTGGACTTTCCGCAGCCGGACGGACCGATGAATGCGGTGACCTTGCGGTCATACAGCGGCAGCGAGATCGAGTTCAGCGCGCGATTCTCTCCGTAGTAGAAGCTCAGATTCCGTACCGACAGCTTTTCCGGCAGTTCGGTCGCGTCGGGCGAAGTGATCGAGGTCGTGCTCAGGTCCACGTTAGGGCGGGTTTGCATGGTGGCGGTCGGTTGGGATTCTAGATCGTTCATTGGCCTGATGTCCGTTGGCCGGACAGCGAGCGGGCAAGGATGTTCAGCGATAGCACCGCCAGCGTGATCAGCAGGGCGCCGACCCAGGCCAGGCGCTGCCAGTCCTCGTATGGCGACAGCGCGAACTGGAAGATGACCACCGGCAGGTTGGCCATCGGCGCGTTCATGTCGGTGCTCCAGAACTGGTTGTTCAATGATGTGAACAGCAGCGGTGCGGTTTCACCGCTGATGCGGGCGATCGCCAGCAAAATGCCGGTGACCAGACCGGCGCGGGCGGCGCGGTAGCAGATCTGCTGGATCACCATCCAGCGTGGTGCGCCGAGGGCAGAAGCCGCTTCGCGCAGGTTGTCCGGCACCAGGAGCAGCATGTCCTCCGTGGTGCGGACGACGACCGGAATAACGAGCATCGCCAAGGCTACAGAGCCCGCCCAGGCCGAGAAATGACCCATCGGCCGGACCATGATCTCGTAGACGAACAGGCCGATGACGATCGAGGGCGCTGACAGCAGCACGTCGTTGATGAAGCGCACGACCGTCGTGAGCTTGCTGTTGCGGCCGTACTCGGCCATGTAGGTGCCAGCGAGCATGCCGATCGGCGTGCCGATCAGCGTCGCGATCAGGGTCTGCACGATGCTGCCGAAGATCGGGTTGAGCAGGCCGCCCTGGCTCGAACCTGGCGGGGGCGTCATCTCGCTGAACACCGCCCAGTTGATGCCGCCGAAGCCCTTGACGAACAGGGTGGTCAGAATCCAGGCCAGCGCGATCAGCCCGAGTGAGGTCGCGGCGACGGACAGCACCATTGCCGCCTGATTCGCACGTTTGCGGCGTGCGTACATCTTCGACATGGTCGCGTCCATTACTTGCCCTCCGCGCGCTTCATGCGCAGCAACAGCAGGCGTGCACAGGCCAGCACGATGAAGGTGATGACGAACAGGATCAGACCGAGGGTGACCAGCGACGAGGTGTAGAGGTCGCCGTCGGCTTCGGTGAATTCATTGGCGATGCTGGCCGAGATGGTTGTACCCGGTGCCAGCAAGGAGGTGGCGATGCGGTGGGCATTGCCGATGACGAAGGTCACCGCCATGGTCTCGCCGAGTGCGCGGCCCAGGCCGAGCATGATGCCGCCGATGACGCCGGTGCGGGTGTAGGGCAGGACGACGTTCCAGACGACTTCCCAGGTGGTACAGCCCAGGCCATAGGCTGATTCCTTGAGCATCGGCGGCACCGTGTCGAAGACGTCACGGGTGATCGAAGTCACGAATGGCAGGATCATGATGCTCAGGATCAGGCCGGCAGTGAGCACACCGATGCCGTAAGGCGGTCCGGCGAACAGGTTGGACAGCAGCGGGATCGGCTCGAACACGCTGATCAGGAACGGTTGCACCGTGCTTTGCAGTATAGGTGCCAGCACGAACAGGCCCCAGATGCCGTAGATGATGCTGGGAATGCCGGCGAGCAGTTCGATGGCAGTGCCGAGCGGCCGCTTCAGCTGACGCGGGCACAGCTCAGTCAGGAAGATGGCGATGCCGATGCTGAGCGGCACGCCGATCAGCAAGGCGATGAATGAGGTTATCAGGGTGCCGTAGATCGGTGCAGCGGCGCCGAAGACCTCGGTGACCGGGTTCCATTTTTCGGTCGTGATGAAGCCCAGCCCAAAGGTGCGAATCGACAGCATCGAGCCGTCGATCAACGCGACGATGACGCCGCCCAGCATGACCAGGACCAGGATTGCCGCAGCGCGGGTCAGAGACTTGGCAACGACATCCAGCATCTGATTGCGCCGGATGGTCGAAGAGGGTGCCGGTGTTCCAGCGGCAAGGGCGTCGACTGCGTTCAAGCGGGATCCCCACTGAGAATCGGATTGGCGGAGCGGCAGCGTGCGGCAGTATTGCGCGCGAGCGGCTCAGATGAAAAGCCGGGAAGCGAGCCGTTGCCCGCTTCCCGGTGATACGTGAGCTCTACAGCCTTGCAGGGTAGACCTTACTTCCAGATCGCCGCACCCGAGGCGTCCTTGATTTCGGCCTTCCAGGTTTTTTCGACCATCTCGACCACTGCATCCGGCATCGGGATGTAGATCAGTTCCTCGGCCATCGCGTCACCCTTGGTGAAGGCCCAGTCGAAGAACTTCAGCGCGGCAAGCGTGTCCGCCGGGTCCTTCGCCTGCTTCTGGAACAGGATGAATGTCGCGGCCGTCATCGGCCAGCTGTCCGCACCCGGCTGATCAGCGAGAACCAGGGCATAGCCCGGATGTTTTGACCAGTCAGCATTGGCGGCGGCAGCCTGGAAGGTCGCCATCGACGGGCTGACGGTCTTGCCGTCCTTGTTGATCATCTTGGTGTACGTCATCTTGTTCTGCTTTGCATAAGCAAATTCGACATAACCAATAGAGCCGGTGGTCTGCGTGACCATGTTGGCGACACCTTCGTTGCCCTTGCCGCCAATGCCGACCGGCCATTCGACCGAAGCTTCGACACCGACGTTGACGCGCCAGTTGTTGCTGACCAGGCCGAGATAGTAAGTGAAGTTGTAGGTGGTACCCGAGCCATCCGAGCGATGGACAACGGCAATCGCGGTTTTCGGCAGCTTCAGGCCCGGATTGAGCTTGGCAATCGCCGGGTCATCCCACTTGCTGATCTTGCCGTAGAAGATGTCGGCAAGCGTCGTACCGTCAAGGATGAGCTGATCGGCGGCGATGCCGTCGACGTTAATCACCGGGACGATTGCGCCCATGACCATCGGGAACTGGCTCAGGCCGGCTTCGCTCAGCTCCGAAGGCTTGAGCGGCTTGTCGCTGGCGCCGAAGGTGACGGTCTTGGCCTTGATCTGCTTGATGCCGCCGCCCGAGCCGATCGACTGGTAGTTCAGGCCGATGCCGGTCTCCTTCTTGTAGGCGTCTGCCCACTTGGCGTAGATCGGGTAGGGGAAGGTCGCGCCAGCGCCGGAAATATCGGCGGCGGCGGCATTGCCGGCCAGCACCGCGCCGACGGCGGCCAGTACGGTGCGGGCAAGAGATTTACGAAGTACGGTCACGTGCAGTCTCCTTGTGATTCCGGTATTGGAAAACGACGCGAGAGTAGCTATCGAAGATTGCAGTTTCGTTGCAACGAAGCTTCTTTGTGAATCGCGTGCCGGATCCGGTTCTGGTCCTGCGAGCAATGCAGGGTTGTCACAGAACTGTCATTCCGCAATCATCCAGCGGTCATCTGTGTCGCGCACAGTTCGCGCGTAACTCTTTGCCTTGCCGCTCTGCGTCGTGCCGGTTGCGGCCGGCTTGAAGGCGCGGCTTGTCGCTGCACGGTTTGCTGGCGCACTATGGCCGAGATTCGGTCACACCACTTTCTACCGGACCTGCTTGAGCATTATGGAAACAACCAATCTGCGTCAACACATTTCGAGCCAGTTCAACTCCGATCTGGAAGACGTCCGCCAGAAAGTCCTGACCATGGGCGGTCTGGTCGAGCAGCAGATTCTCGACGCAATCGAGGCCCTTGTGAACCGGGACGTCGAACTGGCCGCGCGCGTCAATGCCGCAGACCAGCGCATCAACCAGTTGGAGGTTCTGATCGACAAGGAGTGCTCGCTGATTCTCGCGCGGCGGCAGCCGGCTGCGAGCGACCTGCGACTGGTCTATGCCGTGATCAAGACGATCACCGATCTGGAACGCATCGGCGACGAGGCCGGCAAGATCGCGCGCATGGCGAGCGACCTGGCGACGCAGGAGCGTCTCAGTGATCGGGTGCACGAAGTGCAGCACATGTCGCGTCAGGTCAGCGGCATGGTGCATGGCGCACTCGATGCCTTCGCGCGCATGGATGCCGATGCTGCACTGTCGGTGGCGCGTCAGGATCGCGAAGTCGATCGCGAGTACGAATCGCTGTTGCGCCAGTGCATTACCTTCATGATGGAAGACCCGCGCACGATCCGCCGCGTCATGGACATCATCTGGTGTGTGCGCGCGCTCGAACGCATCGGTGACCACGCCAAGAACATCGCCGAATACGTGATCTACTTCGTCAAGGGCAAGGATGTGCGCCACATGCCCCTGGAGTCGCTGGAAAGCGAAGTCCGTACCTGATCGGATCCGGAGTTTTTCGATGCGATCCGCATGGTGCCTGCTGGTCCTGAGTTCGCTGGTGCTGGGTGCCTGCGCCAGCCAGGCGCCGATCCGTCTGGCGGGTGCAACGCAGGATGCCAAAGCGCTGGCGACGGTCAGTCTGCCGGAACAGCTTGAAGTGGCGCAGATCAATGGCGTCGCCGTGGCAGGCGCCAGCGGCATGGGCCGCAAGGGCGACAGGACACTGGAGCTGGCACCGGGTCGCTACGAGCTGCTGGTGTTCTATCGCGAACTCTGGGATCGCGGCGACAACCATGACGTGTTGCGTTCGAATCCGGCGCGTTTCACGGTTGATGCTGCGGCCGGGCAGCGCTACCGGATCGACTACGAACGCCCAGGGACTTTTACTGAAGCCGAGGCTCTGGCGCGCTCGTTCAGCGGCTGGACTGCGAACGAGGCGACTGGACAGCGCAGCAATTCGCAAGCCAGTGGCATGGAGTTTCGCGCAGGGCTGCTCGCGCAGATCCAGGGTGATCGCACGCTGGTGCCGGCTGTGACCCGCGAGGCGGGCCAGCAGCTTGTGGCGCCATTGCCGATGACGCCTGCGGTCGCCGTCGCGCAGACGCCGACGATTTCATCTGCACCACCGGCTGCGGAACCGGCGCAGCCCATAGCGCCGGATGATCAGCTGCTGCTCGTCAAGGGATGGTGGAATCAGGCCAGCCCCGACCAGCGGCGCGCGTTTCTCAACTGGATCGCCGCCCCGCAGTGAGTTTGTGACAGGGCGTGCTGGCAGGCCGCCGAAACGTCATCCAACTGTCACAGTTTTGCCAATCTCGCGTCACACACACTTCAGATACTTCACGCCGGCTGCAGCGCGTGTTCATACGCTTGGCATCGGGTTCAGCGAAATCGGCAAGGGTCGGGAAGACTTGGGGTTTCGCTGCAAGGGCGGTGATCACGACCAATCTCGTTTGTCCTCTTATTAAGGAGATGTACTCGTGAAGAAGAATCTGATTGCGATTGCCGTGGGGGCCGCCGTCGTCATGCCGGGCGTCGCACTGGCTGACGCCAAGGTGTACGGCCGATTCAACGTTGCTCTGGACAGCCAGAAGGACGAGATCGGTCTGGACTTCAAGAACGACGGTGAAACCAGCTGGAAATTCCGCGATGCGAAGAACTCCTCGCGCTTCGGTGTCAAGGGTAAGAACGACCTCGGCGTTGCCGGCCTCGAAGGTTTTTATCAGATGGAGTGGGGCGTCGATCCGGACGGCAGCGAATCCGACGTCTTCTCGCGGCGCAACATCTTCGTCGGCGTGCGCGGCGGGTTTGGCTCGCTGAAGCTTGGCTTCTACGACACGATGATCAAGGAAGCGGGCGGCGCGGTGGACCTGTTCAACGACACCCCGGGCGATATCGACGCGCTGATGACCGGTGAGCAGCGCCTTTCCAATCTGATCACCTACACCACGCCGAAGCTTGCAGACGCATTTGAGCTGGCCGTTGCTGTTCAGCCCGGCGAAGGGCGCACCGCCGGTGACGACGCCAGCGACGTCGAGGACGGCATTGCCGACACGATCTTCGCGTCGGCCAAGTATGAGTCCGACATGTTCACGGCCATGCTGGCCTATGCGGGCAACCAAGCCACCAATCTGAAGCTCGATTCGGGCACGGTCGCCTCCGATATCATCCGCGTCTCGGCCCTGTTCAAGCTGCGTGATCTCGAACTCGGTGCGCTCTACCAGATTGCTGACGGCATCGACCAGGACGGAGCACTCAACGAAGATGGCACTCCGGCTTCGGCTGCCACGGGCGGCGACCGTTCGGACAGCAGCTTCCTGCTGTCGGCCGGCTACACGCTCTCGGCGCTCAAGCTCAAGGCGCAGTACGGTCTTAGCAGCGGCGACACCAACGACAAGGACCGCACGGAACTGGCGCTTGGCGCCGACTACAAGCTCAGCAAGTCGACCTATCTGTCACTGTACTACATCACTTTTGAAGATGACGCCGGCAGCGGCGACAAGCCGACGACCGACACTTTCGGAACCGCGCTGGTCTACAGCTTCTAAGTCTCGTCGTGGTATCGGGTTTCGACCCGACAGATGCCCGGCCCAGGCCGGGCATTTTTTTGCACCGCAGATCATGAATATTCCGTGGATATGGCCACCTGGCCGCAGACCCGACTGCCCTGATCGACTACACTGCGCGGCCGATGCCTGCCCCCACACGTCGCCCCTTCTGGATTGCGCTGCTGTCCGCGCTGGTGCTCCTGCTGAGCGTCGGCCTGATCGTGTTTTTCGGCTACATGGTCAAGCTCGATGCCGAGATCCGCGAGCGCTTTGCCGGTGCCCGCTGGACCCTGCCGGCGCAGGTCTATGCGGCGCCGCAGGAGCTGTACGCCGGCCTCGATCTCAGCGCCAGCGATCTGGTTCATGAGCTTGGGCGTCTCGGTTACCGTGAAGATCCGCATCTGGCCGGAGCCGGAACCTTTCAGCCTTCGCGCAGCCAGGTCGATATTCACCTGCGGCCGTTCCAGTTCTGGGACGGTGATCAGCCGGAAATGACCCTTGAGGTCAAGTTCGGAGGCGGCGGCATCACATCGATCGAGCGCAGCGATACCGGTGCTCCGCTCGACATTGCCCGTCTCGATCCGATGCTGATCGGCAGCATGTATCCGCGCCACGGCGAGGACCGCGTTCTGGTCAAGCTGACCGAAGTGCCCACGCTGCTGCCGGCAGGCTTGATTGCCGTCGAGGACCGCAACTTCTACCAGCACGTCGGTGTCAGCCCACGCGCCATTACGCGTGCGATGTTTGCCAATCTGCGCGCCGGCCGGGTGGTGCAGGGTGGCAGTACGATCACCCAGCAGTTGATCAAGAACCTGTTCCTGACCAGCAGACAGACCTGGGCACGCAAGGCCAACGAAGCGTTCATGGCGCTGCTGATCGAGCGTCATCACAACAAGGATGAAATCCTTGAGGCCTATATCAACGAAGTGCATATCGGCCAGGACGGCGGCCGCGCCGTGCATGGGTTCGGCCTCGGTGCGCAGTTCTATTTCAACAAGCCGCTGGGCGAACTGCAGCCACAGGAGATCGCGCTGCTGGTCGGCCTCGTCAAGGGGCCGTCGTACTACAACCCGCGGCGCAATCCCCAGCGTGCACTGATCCGGCGCGATCTGGTGCTCGGCGTGTTTCACGACAACGGCCTGATCGACGATGCCGCTTATGAGCGCGCGCTGGCGCAGCCGCTCGGCGTCGACAGCGGCCGCAGCGGCGGCGTCGAGCGCTACCCGGCTTTCGTCGAAATGGTCAAACGCCAGATGCGCGGCCAGTACCGTGACGAGGACCTGACCGACGAAGGTCTGCGCGTATTCACGACGCTCAATCCGCGCGTGCAGGAGGTGCTGGAGCAGCACATCAGGGGCACGCTGCCGGATCTGGAGAAGGGCCGCAAGATGAAGGCCGGTACGCTCGAAGCGGCTGGCGTCGTCACCAGTGCCGAGGGCGGCGAAGTGCTCGGTCTCGTCGGCGGTCGCGATGTGCGCTATGCGGGCTTCAATCGCGCGCTCGACTCGAAACGGCCGATCGGTTCACTGGTCAAGCCCTTCGTCTATCTGACCGCGCTGGAGCGCCCCGGTGAGTTCGGCCTGGGCACGATGCTGCCGGACGAGCCGGTTGACCTGAAGATGGCGCATGGTGCGATCTGGAAGCCGCGCAACTACGACAAACAGCTGCACGGTCCGCAGAGTTTGTACCGTGCGCTGGTTCAGTCGCTGAACCTGCCGACCGTGCATATCGGCCTCAGGGTGGGTGCTCCGCAGGTGCTGTCGACCCTGCGTCGCGCCGGCTACAACGGCGATGCGCAAGCACTGCCTTCGATGTTTCTCGGCGCGGTCGGCATGGCCCCGGTCGAGGTGGCCCAGATGTACTCAACGCTGGCTGCTGGCGGCTTCCAGGCGCCGCTGTCGGCGATCCGCGAGGTCCAGACCAAGGATGGCGCGCCGCTGTCGCGCTATCCGATCCAGGTCAAGCAGACCTTGCCGGATGGCCCGGTCTATCTGGTCGGCTGGGCGATGCAGAAGGTCATGACCGAAGGTACGGGTGCCGCGGTCTATCGGTCGCTGCCGGGCGATGTCGCGGTGGCCGGCAAGACGGGTACGACCGACGACTATCGCGACAGCTGGTTTGCCGGGTTCAGCGCCGACCGGGTCACTGTGATCTGGGTCGGCCGTGACGACAACCAGCCGACCGGCCTGTCCGGCGCCAGCGGCGCCCTGCCGGTCTGGGCGCGGGTGATGCGTGACCTCAAGGTGCGCAGCCTGCTGCCCATCCAGCCGGGCGATGTCGAAACGGTGATGATCGATCCGGTCAGCGGTCTGCGTGCGGACGAAGCCTGCCCCGGTTTCGTCGAACTGCCGTACATGATGGGCTGGGCACCGACCGAATGGGCGCCTTGTGCGAGTGGCGGTACTCCTCAACCCCTGCAGTGGCTGCGTGACATCTTCGGCAACTGATTTTCAGGCCGCGGTTCAGCCTGAATAGTTACACTAGGGCCTGTTAACGCTATGGCGGTCGCTGAGATGCCACGAGATTTACGGTCAGGCAAGGCGCGACCGATCAAATTCGATGGTTCCAGGAGGAGGTCGCAACGCCGTATGGCCGCAAATCCCGTGGCACCCCGAAGGGGCGGGACCGTTTTGGCGCATTGCGGCGTCAGAACTCGCTCCTGTACGTCCAGTACACCGCGCTCCTTCTTCCTTGCACT
>CAZDPA010000049.1:0-14042 GCA_964507195.1 uncultured Salinisphaerales bacterium
GTTGAACAACAGCGCATGGCACTGTCCACAGGATGGGTTTTCATCCAGCCGCGCAGCGGGCAGGCGGTTCACTGCGTCGCAGTGCGGACAGACGATGTGAGCATGGTTCGGATTCATGACGGGCTCTGATGATTACCCTTTGAGACGCAGGATGCCCAGTGCCTTGAGAACATATTTTTCATAGGCAGGCTCGGTGTTGCCGGTCTTCATCTTGCGCAGGAAGTACTTCTCGAACGCGATCTTGGCCAGATGCACCCATTTGCCCTTCTTGGCCCAGGTGACATTGCGCGGCGGAATCTGCGGCAGCGCCACGAAAGCGACGCCGGTGTCGCCCATGTCGGCCAGGCAGATCGCGTTCCAGGTCGCCGTGTGCGTGGGCTCGCGGCCGGCAATCGCATCCTCGATGTTGTGGACGATGGCAGTGACCATGGACTCGATCATGTATCCGGTCTTCGGTGCGCCGGTCGCCACAGGAGTGGTCTCCACTGGCGGGATAGCCACGCAGACGCCGGCGGAATAGATGTTCTTGAACCTGGGATTGCGCTGGTACTCGTCAATCAGCACGAATCCGCGCGGGTTGCACATCTCCTTGACTGCCGCCACGGCGTCCACGCCTTTGAAGGCCGGAATGAACATGGTGAAGCGTGACGGCAGATCCTGCTCGCGGATAACTTCGCCCTTGTCGTTGTGCTCGGCGATTCTGACCGCATCGACCTGAGCCTCCAGCAGCTTGGCATTGGTGATCCATTTGATGTGGCGCTGGCGCAGCTCCGATTCCAGCAGGCCCTTGGAGTCGCCGACGCCGCCCAGGCCCATGTGGCCGATGTAGGGCTCGCTGGTGACGAAGGTCATCGGCACGCGGTCGCGCAGCTTGCGCTTGCGCAAGTCGGCGTCGACGATCAGGGCGAATTCGTAGGCGGGTCCAAAGCAGCTGGCGCCCTGTACCGCACCGATGACGATGGGGCCGGGGCTCTCTAGGAATCGCTCATAGGCACGGCCGGCGTCCGCTGCGTGCGGCGTCGTGCAGATCGAGTGGGTATGGCCCTGGGGCCCGGTGCCTGGGATTTCCTCGAAGGCGAGCTTGGGGCCGGTGGCGATCACCAGATAGTCGTAGGTGACGATCTGGTCGTCCGTCAGCGTCAGGCAATTCCGCGCGGGATCGAGTGCGGTCACCGCGCTGGCGATGTAGTGGATGCCCTTCTTCTCCACGTTCGGCCGGATCGCCACCAGGATGTCATCGGGCTTGCGCCAGCCGACTGCGACCCAGGGATTGCTGGGCGTGAACTGAAAGTGCTCGCTGCTGCCGATCAGCGTGACCTCATGACCGTCACCGAGGACCTTCTTCAGTTCGTACGCCGCCGGCATGCCGCCGATGCCTGCGCCCATCACCACGATATGTGCCATGTCCGTCACCTGCATGTGTTGTGTCCAGTTCAGTCTGCAGGGCAGCAATGCAAATCGCCTTGATCCAGGTCAATGCGCCGGTCACTGCAGGAGGATTCAATCGGAGCAGGAAAGAAGGAGTGCATCCATGAAAGCGAGCGTAGATCAACTGGTGTTCCGTTTTGCCGGCCTGTTTGTGCTGGTGAGCCTGGTGCTGGCGCAGCTGCATTCACCGTACTGGCTGTGGTTCACGGCCTTCGTCGGCGCCAATCTGCTGCAGTCCTCATTCACCGGCTTCTGTCCGCTGGCCAGGATCCTGCACAGGCTGGGCGTCAAGGACGGCCAGGCGTTCTGCAACTCCAGGGCGGGCTGAGACAGGTTCATGCGCAAGTTCCGTTTGATCACACTGCTGTCGCTGTCGCTCGCCGCCTGTACCCAGGGGCCGGATGAGGCGCCGCCACTGGCCGCCGCGCTGCCGGCACCGGCCACCGTAACCGTCGAAAAGCTGCGCACCGACAGCGAGACCCGCTTCGATGGCGTGATCGAAGCGGTGAATCAGGCCACTGTGGCCGCGCAGACCGGCGGTCGTATCGTCGAGCTGCCGTTCGATGTCGGTGATTACGTCAAGCAGGGAGAGGTCATCGTGCGCCTCACCGGCGTCGAGCAGAAGGCGCAGGCCGGCGGCGCCGCCGCGACGCTGACCGAAGCCAGTGCGCGCCTGTCGGAAGCCAGACAACAGTACGACCGCATCACCGATCTGTTCGGCCGCGGTGTGGTTGCCAAGGCGGCGCTGGATCGGGCCAAGGCGGATCTGGACAGCGCAACCGCACGCGTCGAGGCAGCCCGCAACGCCTTGGCGCAAGCGCGCGAGCAGGCCGGCTACACCGTGGTGCGTGCGCCGTACAGCGGCATCGTGGTCAAGCGCCATGTCGAAGTCGGCGAGACCGCCACGGTGGGTCTGCCCTTGCTGAGCGGCCTGTCGCTGGAACACCTTCGTGTCGTGGTCGAGGTCCCGCAGCAACACATCGGCCCATTGCGCAGCCACAAGAAGGCACGGGTCCTGATGCCGGACGGCCGCTCTGTGGCCGCCAGCGAGCTGCGCATCCCGCCCAATGCCGATCCGGCGACCCACACATTCCGCGTACTGGTGTCACTGCCACAGGGAGACTACGGTGCTTTCCCCGGCACGCTGGTGAAAGTTGCCTTTGTCAGCGGCAGCCAGGAGCAGGTGCTGGTGCCGGCGGCGGCGCTGCTGCGCCGCGCCGAAATCACCGCGGTGTATGTCATGACCGATGCCCGACCGAGTCTGCGCTACGTGCGGGTCGGCAGTGCCGACGCCGAAGGCCGGGTGCCGGTGCTCTCCGGTCTTACACCCGGCGAGAAGATACTGGCGGATGCCGTGTCCGGCGCCGCGCTCTACAAGCAGGGCGCCGCGGCCGCTGCAGGCGCGCCATGAAACCTGCTCAGGAACTCGGTCTTTCGGGCCGCATTGCTCAGCAATTTCTGACCACCGAGATCACGCCGTTGCTGGCGCTGGTCGGATTGCTGCTCGGGCTGTTCGCGGTCATCGTCACGCCGCGTGAGGAAGAGCCGCAGATCAATGTCACTTTTGCCAACGTCTTCATCCCGTTTCCCGGCGCCTCGGCCAAAGAAGTGGAATCGCTGGTGACCACGCCGGCCGAACGCATCGTCGCCGAGATCGAAAAGGTCGAGCACGTCTACTCGGCTTCGCAGCCCGGCATGGCGGCACTGACCGTGCGCTATGAAGTCGGCACCCCGCGGACCGATGCCATCGTGCGTCTCTACAACGCGTTCTATCAGCACGCCGACTGGCTGCCGCCGGGCGCTGGGGTCGGCCAGCCGTTGATCAAGCCCAAGGGCATCGACGACGTGCCCATCGTCGCCGTCACGCTGTGGAGCGACGATCCGCAGCTGGGTGCCAATGACCTGATGCGGGTCGCGCGCAGCATCGATTCCGAAATCCAGCGCGTTCCCGGTACACGCAACATCGACATCATTGGCGGCCCCGAGCAGGTCGTGCGCGTCGTCCTCGACCCGCAGCGCCTGACCGGCTACGGTCTGTCCATCGACGATCTGCGTCATGCGCTGTCCGCAGCCAATGCCTCGCGGGATGCCGGCAGCGTGGTCGCCGACAATCATGAGGTGCTGGTGCAGGCCGGCAGTTTTCTCGGCACAGCCGAAGAAGTCGCTGACCTGGTTGTCGGTGTCCGTGCCGGCGCGCCGGTCTTCCTGCGGGATGTGGCAGAGATCAGCCTGGGGGCCGATACCCCGACGGCCTATGCCAGCTACGGCAGCGGTCCAGTCGCCGCTGCGCCCGGAGACGGACGCCAGCCGGCCCTGACTCTGGCGGTGTCCAAGAAGCCCGGTGAAAACGCCGTGGAAGTTGCCGAGGGCGTGATCCGCCGCATCGAAGCGCTGCGTGGCACGCATATCCCGGACGGCATTCACACCCGCATCACCCGCAACTACGGTGCCACCGCGCAGGACAAGGCGCAGACCCTCATCAAGAAACTCATCTTCGCGACACTATCGGTGATCGTGCTGGTGATGTTCGCGCTTGGCCGCCGCGAGGCGCTGGTAGTCGGCGCTGCCGTGATCGCGACACTCTCGATCACCTTGTTCGCGTCATGGGCCTGGGGCTTCACGCTCAACCGCGTCTCGCTGTTTGCATTGATCTTCTCCATCGGCATCCTGGTGGACGACGCCATCGTCGTCGTCGAGAACATCCACCGCCATCTGGTCCGGGGCGGCAAGACGCTGACCGAAGCGATTCCTGCTGCAGTGGACGAGGTCGGAGGTCCAACCATCCTCGCTACATTCACGGTGATCGCGGCGCTGCTGCCGATGGCCTTCGTCACCGGATTGATGGGGCCCTACATGCGGCCGATTCCGATCAATGCCTCCATCGGCATGCTGATCTCGCTGGCGGTGGCGTTCATGTTCACGCCCTGGCTGTATCGGCGCCTGTTCCTGCATGTCGAACACGGGCATACCGGCGGCGAGGACGCGACAACGGCACGCCTGCGCAGCTTCTTCACGCGCATCATGTCCCCCTTTTTGCGCGGCACTGGAGGCAAGCGCAACCGCTTCAAGCTGCTGGCGGTACTGCTTGCTCTGATCGTGCTGTCGTGCGGGCTGGTCGGGTTGCGCGCCGTGGTGCTGAAAATGCTGCCGTTCGACAACAAGAGCGAATTCCAGGTGCTGGTGGACATGCCGGAAGGCACGCCGCTGGAGGAGACGCAGCGCGCGCTGACGGCACTGGCCGATGCTGTGGAACAGATCCCCGAAGTCACCGACTACCAGATCTACGCCGGCACCAGCGCACCGATCAGTTTCAACGGACTCGTGCGCCAGTACTATCTGCGCAATCAGCCCTGGCAAGGCGACATCCAGATCAACTTGCAGGACAAGCACGCGCGCGCGCGCAAATCGCACGAGATCGCGGTCGGCGCGCGCGCAGCCCTGGCTGAAATCGGTCGCGAGCACGGCGCCACGGTGAAGATCGTCGAGGTGCCACCGGGACCGCCGGTGCTGGCGCCGCTGGTCGCTGAAATCTACGGCCCGGACTACGCGCGGCAGCAGGCCGTAGCGCAACAGCTCGGCGAAGTCTTTGCCAACACCGCCGACGTTGTGGACGTGGACGATACCCGCGAGGCGCCGCAGGAAAGATGGACCGTGATCGTGGACCGGGCACGCGCCGCGCGCCTCGGCGTGCCGCAGCAGGCCGTGGCCGCGACGGTGGCGGCGGCATTGCAGGGCGAGGATGCCTCCTACCTGCACAGCGAACAGGCGCGTTATCCGATTCCAGTGCGCCTGCAGCTGGCCAGCGGCGACAAGGCGGACCCCAATGTGCTCAAGGCGCTGCGTGTGCGCGCCGTGTCCGGCGCACTGGTGCCGCTGTCCGAGGTGGCGGAGATCCGCATCGGCCACCGCGAGCAGACCATTCATCACAAGGACCTGCTGCCGGTGGTCTATGTCACAGGCGATGTGGCCGGCACCATCGACAGCCCGCTGTACGGGCTTGCCGCCATTGCCGGCCAGCTCGAAGACCTGAAGTTCGAAGGACAGCCGCTGCGCCAGTACCTGACGCAGCAGCCGGCGCAGGATTACGAGTGGAGCCTGAAGTGGGACGGCGAGTGGCAGGTGACGTACGAGACCTTCCGCGACATGGGCATCGCCTACTCGGTGGGACTGGTGCTGATCTACCTGCTGGTGGTGGCGCAGTTCCGTTCGTACTCGCTGCCGCTGATCATCATGGCGCCGATCCCGCTCACGATCATCGGCATCCTGCCGGGCCACGCCTTGCTCGGCCAGCAGTTCACCGCGCCCTCCATGATCGGCATGATCGCGTTGGCCGGCATCATCGTGCGCAATTCCATACTGCTGGTGGATTTCATCCAGCAGGAGGTGCGTGTCGGACAGCCGCTGCAGCAGGCAACCATCGCGGCTGCGGCCGTGCGTGCGCGGCCCATTACGCTGACCGCACTGGCGGCGATGATGGGCGGGTTCTTCATCGTCGATGATCCGATCTTCGGCGGACTGGCGGTCTCGCTGATCTTTGGTCTGCTGGTGTCCACGGTGCTGACGCTGTTGGTCATTCCGGTCGTGTACTACGCCTATCACTACGCGGATCAGTCTTCGGTTCAATAGCTCTGTTGCGAACAGTTGTGTTTCGAGCTCTGAGTCGATGTCCAATGTCGCTGAGTCGTCGGAGCCAAGCCATCGCCAAAAGCGTTGCGTCGCAAGATTGAGGGCGCGCTGCAGCGCGCCGCGCACATCGACGCGCGGGACATCTCACTTTCCGGCAGCTCTACGCTCGCGGCGTTTCGGCGTTTGCGCCAGCATCGAGTCGAGTTCGGCGCGGAAGGCGTCAACAAACCTCCGTGGCTGTGGCATCAGCGCGGTGTCCGCGCTGATGCCGACCGTGACCTCGCCGGCGTAGCTGAGCAGACTCACGCCGATGCCTATATGACTGGTCTGCGGCGGCCAGAACACGATGCGTGAAATGCGCGCGCCGGCCACGCGCAGATGGCGACGTGGGCCAGGCAGGTTCGACACCACCGCGCAGGCCTTGTCGCCGATCCAGTTGACGATGCGCTTCTCCGCCTTCGGCGGAAGATGGCCGGCCATCTCAAGACCGGCGAACACCGCGCGCGCTTCTGGCGAGTGCTTGAGTTCGGCCATGCGCGCGGACACATAGTGCAGCCGCGCGCGCCAGTCCGGGTCCGCGACAGGAAGTTCGAGCAGCACCAATCCGAACGAGTTGCCGAAGACGCCGTCCTGGTCTGCGCGCAGATTTACCGGGATCGAGATGCCGATGTCGGTTGCGGATGCCGACGGAAAGCCGCATTCCTGTAGGTAGCGGCGGAACGCACCGCCGAGAGCGGTCAGAAAGACATCATTCACGGTGACGCCTTCGGCGCGGGCCAAGGCATGGAACTGCGTAAACCTGATGCCACCGCTCCGCGCGACAAGGCGGTGACCGGACAGCTGTTTCTGAAAGCACTCGGGCGCATGTCGCGGTGCGCGCAGCACGCGTGACACGGACTTCGCGATGCTCAGGCCTTCGCGCAGTGTCTCGGCCATGTGGCCAGGGTGGAGAAGATCTTTGCGCAGATGTTCCTGGGCGCGTCCCAGAACGACGTTGACCGATTCGAGTGAGTCGATAAACGCCGCCAGCGGTCCTTCATGGCGCTCAGCATGTCGAGTGGTCACGTTGCCAGGTTGGCGGCGCGGCGCATGATCGGTCAGTTGAAGCAGCAGCCGCAGCTGCGCGACGCCATCGGCGATCGCATGGTGCGCGCGAAACAGGATCATCAGGCCGCGCTGCGGTCGCGGATACACGGTGACGCGCCAGAGCGGCATCGCGCGATCCAGCGGCTGCGAAAGCTCCGCGCCGATCAGGGCTGCAAGCGCGTCTTCGCTGGCGCTGTGAGCGCGCTTGTCCAGATGCACGTGATAGCCCAGATGCAGTTCACCGTCATCGATCCATCGCGGGGTGCGCTTCGAGGTGTCGGCGCGCTGGCGGAAGCGCGGGTACTCCAGCAGGTGGGCGATCAGCAGGCGAATGACCCGCTTCGGCGCGCGCACGTTCTCGAGCGCCATCACGGCGCTGACAATCATCGGATTGTTGGGCTCGTCCATCTCCAGCTAGGCGTGATCGACGGACGACATCCGCTCCTCGCAGACTGCTGGTGGCGCCGGTATCACTGGCAGCTCAGCATGCAAGGGTGAAAGTCGGCTGCGTGTCCTGCTCGCTCTGGACGTGGTCATGAATGCTCCGGTGCGGCAGCAGCTGCGCACTGGAAGACGGCTGCATGCCGATTCCGTGCCGACCAGTTGGATCAAGCCTGGTCAGCTTGACGCTCATGGAGTGGCAGGCTCTGGTCTGTCGCACGACACTCTCTTATTGCAGGAACGAGTGTGGTCAGCCTGATGCAATGGGCGCGCCGCGGCATTGATCCCCGTCAATGTGCGGACTGGCCCCGCCCCTGAGCTTATGCGCTTCCAACCTGTCAGCCCGGAGCGATTCATGCAAGCCCTGACAGACATCAGCTTTCACAAACTGGATTCTTCGGTGGCGATTGCCGGCCGAATCCAGACTCCGGTCAAGCGCCTGCGACGTCCCCCGAACCTGAAGTGCCGCTCACGTTGCGCGCATGATCTCGCCGCTCAGCCGGGTTCCGGGCGACACCGTGTTGAAGACCGTGCCGTATTTCTTGACGTTTTCGTGTAGCAGCTCAAGTCGACGATCGACCTCATCGGTGTCAACATGAATCTCGTACTGGATCGACTCCAGTCGCGGCGGCACGTTCTGCCGGACCCCGCGCAACCGCACCTCGACGCCGCGCATGGCGAATCCGATGATCGGCGTCACTCGCTCGATGCTCTTGATCATGCAGGCGGCCAAGGCCGCCAGCAGCAGTTCGGCCGGATTGAACGCGTCCGGACGTCCGGACAGGTCCGTATCCAGCGCGATCGTCGCATTCTTGCAGCGTGCCTGACCTCCATGGGCATCCACTCGATGCGCGCGGACAGAAAAGCTCAACTGGTTCGTTTGCTCAGCCATTCTGCGTCTCCATGTGGAACGTCCCGTCAGAAACAGGTTGTCGACGGCCAGGCTGGCGCAGACGCGCAGCATGGACCCGCCGCGACCGGCTTGGGCAGTGACTTCCGTGCAGAGCTCATCTACTCAATCTCCCTCAATCAGCGAGCCATTGCTCGATCTTGTCGCGCGCCGGAACGCCGCCGGCATGCACGACCTTGCCGTCGACGACGACGCCCGGTGTACTCATGACGCCGTAACCCATGATGTCGCGTAGATCCTCGACCTTCTCGACCTGCACGGCTACGCCGCTGGCTTTCGCGACCTGCTCGATGAGCGCGATCGTGTTCTTGCAGTTGGCGCAGCCGGTACCCAGGACCTTGATGTTTTTCAGGACAATCTCCTTACAGAATCCAGTTGAAGACATAGCCGACCAGCAGGATGCCGCTGGCCACGACCGCGATGAAGGTCACTATCAGCCGGACCTTGAGCACCTTGCGCAGGATCACCATCTCCGGCAATGACAGCGCGATCACGCTCATCATGAACGCCAGCACGGTGCCTAACGCCGCGCCCTTGGCCAGGAGCGCCTGCACGATCGGAATCACGCCGGCGGCGTTGGTGTACATCGGAATGCCGATGACGACCGCGAGCGGCACTGCCCACCATGCGTCGCGCCCCATGATCAAGGCCATGAAGTCCTCGGGCACGTAGCCGTGAATGCCGGCGCCGATGGCGATGCCGGCGAGGATGTATGGCCAGACCTTGCCGACGATCTCGCGCACGCTGCGAAAGCCCGCGTCGATGCGCTCGGCCAGGCTCAAGTCCTGTGCCGCGTTCTGCGCTGAAATGCGCGGCATGTCGCGCACCCAGTCTTCCAGATAACGCTCCATCCGCAGCTGGCCGAGGATCCAGCCGGCGACGATGGCTATGGTCAGACCGAGGCTCAGGTACAGCAGCGCGATCCGCCAGCCGAACAGGCCGAACAGCATCGTCAGCGCGACCTCGTTGACCATCGGTGCGGCGATCAGGAACGAGAAGGTCACGCCCAGGGGCACGCCGGCCTGCACGAAGCCGATGAACAGCGGCACCGCCGAGCATGAGCAGAACGGTGTGACCACGCCCAGACCCGCCGCCATCGTGTTGGCAACGCCCTCGCGCCTCCCGGCGAGCAGTGCGCGCGTGCGTTCCGGCGTGAAGTAGCTGTTGATGATGCCCATGACGAACACAATGCCGGTCAGGAGCATCAGCACCTTGGGCGTGTCGTAGAGGAAGAACTGCAGCGCACCGCCAAGATGGCTGTCGCGCGCCACCGGCAATGCCGCGACCAGCGCCTCCGACAACGGGATCAGCGTCTGGTACAGCCCCCACCAGATCAGCGCAGCGACGATCAGGAACAGCCGCGGGCTGCGCTGCGGCCATCGCATCACCACGTCTGTCACCGCGTGACTCCGGGAAAGTTCATGTTCGTTGAGAAGACGAATGACGTGACCACAAGTGATGGTGATCTTAGGTCCCCGAGTGGTGTGCGGCACTGATCCAGGTCAAGTTGATTCCTGCGGGTCTCTTCAAACTGGATGGCCTGATGCAAGCTTCGTTCGGCGCTGCACCCACCAGCGACCGAATCGGCCGTGGCACAACTTAGACCCGCCAAGTCAGTCCATCACAAACTCGATCGATCTGTGAGCGATCGAGTTCAATCTGTGCCGATGACAGCAGGGCGGCCGGGCGAAGCAGCTGACCAGCGCGCCGCCTTTGTCTTCAGCAGCTTCTGGCCATCGCGGCACGCCTTGCTGATCAGCGCTGCCTGTTCGTCGGACAGCAGCTGGAGCACGATGTCTCGATCCCGCAAGCTGGCCTTGCAGCGATCGATCTCATTGCGAAGGTCCGCAAGATCGTGATGGTGGCCGAGCGCGTCGTTGATTGTCCGCAGGTCGCGGTGTCTTCTGCCGGTCAAGGCGGGCCACAACGAGGCGAGCAGTTTGCATTGGTCGGTATGCCGACGGAGCTTTTTCCGCCACTCGTGCACCGATTCGGCGTCGGCTTTGTCGATGCGGCGCAGTGCCTGGCGCGCGCGTCGGTAACTGACAGCCACGGCGCGGTCCAGGGTTTCAGGATCCAGAGGCGGCAGGGTCAGCGAGGAGATTTTCTCGAGGGCCGCCAGCAAGTACGACCGAGACATCATCAGCGCCTGCCGCGCACTGCTGTTCTTTTTACGCAACACGAGAAGGTTGCGCAGACTCCACAGGGCTTCGGCCTGAGCGGGATGCCTGGTTACGAGCCTGTCGAGGGTTTCCAGACGAGCGGCGGACTCGCGCAAGGCGGTCAGCCTGCGCCCGGCGCACCGAACGAGATCTTCGAGTTCGTTCGCACGATCTTGTCCCAGGGGTTCCCGCAGCAGGACGATCAGGGCACGCAAGCGCTTGCAGATCTTGCGGGTCTGATGAATGACGTCATTGTTGGGCCGCTTTGAGCTCATCAGCCTGATGGCGTTCCTGGCCTGATTCTGCGCATACGACTGCAGCAATGCTGCAAGCGGCTTTGAAATCGTGTCGTTCATGGCGCGCAGGCAAGGGTCCATTGTCAGCGGCTGAATGCCGGTTCAGCCAACACTAACGCCAATCCCGAAGGGTTCGTCAACACACGGTCCTGGGCCGTCGCGGTGAACGGGAGTGTGGGATACGGCATTTACTTCGCGACCAGATGGTAGGCACAGCATGGCGGCAAAGCAGAGGGGCCAAATTGATCTATGTCAGTGGCCGTATCGGACCGCATGCAGGGTCGCTGACGCAGATCAATGCCACTCGCCGACCCGGCGCCTACGGTACAGGCTCACACTCACAGGAGCCCCTCATGCCAGCCGACGGCCTCGCTTCACCAGATGCTCAGACATGCACTGAACTCAGCTCGCCGGGGTCGGAGAAGTACATGCGCGCTCTGAAAAGAATGCCGGTCCTTGACGCGGCGGAAGAGCGGCAACTCCTGATCAGCTATCGCGGGGGCAACACTGCCGCTGGCGAACAGGTCGTCCTTGCCAACATGCGCCACGTCGTCTTCATCGCCTGGAAGTTCAAGGGCTACGGCCTTCCGGTGGAGGACCTGGTGCATGAAGGATTTATCGGAATGACAAAGGCGCTGGTTCGTTTCGACCCGGGCTGCAATGTCCGCTTCATGACTTACGCAATTCACTGGGTAAGGGAAGCGATCTATGAGTACGCGTTGCGCAACCATCGAGTCGTCCGTCAGGTGACGACCAATGAGCAGCGCACGCTGTTCTTCAGCATGCGCCGGAGGCGCAAGCACTCTGGGGCGCTGCGTGCCGGCGAGGCTGCCGCAATCGCTGAGGAAATGGGCGTCGATGAAGAATCGGTCCGAAAGGCTGTGTCGTTCTTCGCCTCGGATGTTTCCCTCGATCACATGAATCCGGGTACCAGTTGCTCGGAAGACGACCTCGTCGAGCACAATTCGGACCCGGAACTTCAGATTGAATCCAGTGACTGGGACTTGCATGCCAGGTCGCGTCTGAAAAGCGCTTTGTCTTCGTTGCCACCCAGATCAAGGGAGATTATCTGCGCACGGATACTGTCCGAAGGCGAAGATCACCGTGGGCTGAAGGCACTTGGAGAGCGATTTGGGGTCAGTGCAGAAAGGATCCGGCAGGTCGAACAGCAGGCCTACAGACAGCTGCGCAAGCAGCTACTGACTGACGACGGAAGCGATTTGCGGATGCAGCCTCCGGTTCGGCTGGCGGAGTCGGCCGTGACAGCATGGGCACTGGGCTGATTCCATTTCCTGCGCTGCTGCGAAGACCTACTGCACTTTCACTCCGATGGCCTTTCAGGCTGTGCTCGACGCTTCAATGCACGGCAACGCCGCAAGGAATAACGAGTACATCGCAGCGCGCTTTGGTCAGCGTGTCCTCTGTCGTCGAACCCAGCAGTGCGCGGTCCAAGGTCCCGCGCTGCTTCGATCCCATCACCAGAACATCCGTTCCGGCATGCGCCGCGAACGCAGAGAGCGCATCCGGCGCGTGCCCGCTGAGCAGATGGCGATGTTCCAGCGGGACACTTCGGCGCTCTGCGTACTCGGTGAACCAGCGTTGATCGTTGTCGCTGATGACCTTGTACATACCGGCCGACAGGCCCATGTCGAGTTCTGGCGCTCCGGAAGCCAATGGCATGGCGATCTCAAGCACATGAACAAGCTCCAGCTCGGCATCACATTGAATTGCGAGTGCTTCGGCAGCAGCAACGACCAGATCGCTGGCATCCGTGTGCTGGTCATAGTTGGCATCAACCGCTGCAATCACGCGGCGGGGAATGCCGGCTGATGCGCTGTTGACCAGCAGCACCGGCGACGACGTTGCTCGAATCAGCGACCAGTCTGCCGGAGTCAGCAGGAGCCTCGACAACCTGGTTTCGTGCTGGACATCCTTCACAACGAGATCAGGCTTCATCTCCTTCACGTAGTCGGCGAGGGCGCGCTGAGGGTGATCGTCATAGATCATGTCAGTGGTGACGTGTCGAGCCATCTGCTCGGCGAATCGGCGCAGTTCTGCCATGCGCTGCCCGTAAAACTCGAGCAAAGCACCGCGCGCGCCACCGTTTGCGTTCTCACCGAATCTCTCCAGCGCTGCGATCGTGCGGTCCTTCGCGATCAGGACCATGTGCAGCGCCGCGCCGCTGGACTGGGCAAGCTGGCTGGCGCGCAGCACCGCCGGTGTGCGCCTGAATTGCGAATCAACAACCAGAAGTATCTTCTGATACTGGGTCATGGCCGATCTCCTGTGGAATGGGCATCCATGCTCGGCTATGCCGACGCTGCTGACATTGATCAGGATCAGTTGTCTTGAGGTTTTAGCTGAGGCAATGACTGCGAGCCGGGCGGCCAGCAGTGATCGGTGCCGGTCACGCACCGACAAGCGGTCTGTTCACGGCAAACGGACTGATCTGGATCAATGCGAGGCTGGCACGGGTCGTCGAGGATGGGCTCACGTCACAGCCCAGGGTCCAGACGATGACAACATCAGCCACAAGCGCGCCACCGGTCTACGCCGACACCGTCGTGCGCCAGTTCACCATCATGACCGTCGTCTGGGGCATCGTCGGCATGGCCGTCGGCGTTCTGATTGCAGCCGAACTCATATGGCCGGATCTGAATGCCGGCCTGGCCTGGTTGAGTTACGGACGCCTGCGCCCGTTGCATACCAACGCCGTGATCTTTGCCTTCGGCGGCTCGGCGCTGATGGCCACGTCGTTCTGGGTGGTGCAGAGGACCTGCCAGGCTCGGCTGTTTCTTCCACGGCTGGCATCCTTTGTATTCTGGGGCTGGACATCCGTCATTGTGCTCGCGGCGATCACGCTGCCGCTCGGCATGACCCAGGGCAAGGAGTATGCCGAACTGGAATGGCCGATTGATCTGCTGATTGCCGTCGTCTGGGTTGCCTACGGCGTGGTGTTCTTCGGCACGATCGCGCAGCGCCGGGTAAGCCACATCTATGTGGCGAACTGGTTCTACGGCAGCTTCATCATTGCCGTGGCCGTGCTGCACATCATCAACAGCGCGGCGGTTCCACTATCGCTGACGAAAAGCT